>DATIFQ010000035.1:0-4099 GCA_035455185.1 Bryobacteraceae bacterium
GGGTGGGACAACCTGCGCGTGTACCACGTCCTGAAGTAGGGAGTCGTGCGACGTCCCTGCAGGGGCTTCAGGTTGTCAGCGGTGCATAATGATCTTGACGGCAGAGGAGTTGCCCATGCGAAGAACTCCCCCATCGAACTCGAAAAAGAAACGGCACGATGTGTCTAGCGCAAACGCCGTTCGGCCGACGACTTACGAGACCGCCGAGAGGGAAGCGGCCTCCTTCCCCATCGTCGGCATCGGCGCCTCCGCCGGGGGCTTCGAGGCCCTAATGCAGATGCTGCAAGATCTGCCCCCGGACACTGGGATGGCTTTCGTGTTCGTTCAGCACATGGACCCTGAACACAAAAGCATGCTGCCGAAATTGCTCTCAAAGGCCACCCAGATGCCCGTGGTCGAGGCGCAGCAGGGCATGGTCGTGCAACCCAACCATGTCTATGTAATTCCGCCGAAGTCCGACCTGGGTGTCATCAATGGAGTCCTCCAGATCCTGAGTCGCAGGAAGACTGGGGGGCGCTACCTGCCCGTGGATTACTTCCTGTGCTCGCTGGCGGAGGATCAAGGAGGCCGCGCCATCGGAGTGATTCTGTCCGGCACTGCCTCGGATGGGACCGTCGGGCTGAACGCCATCAAGGCCGAGGGTGGCATCACTTTCGCGCAGGATGACGAATCCTCGAAGTACTACGGGATGCCAGGCAGCGCCATTGCTTCGGGGTGTGTCGATTTTGTCTTGCCCCCAAATCGCATCGGTAAGGAGCTGGCACGGCTAGCGAGGCACCCTTATATCGGTCTGCCACACCCAGCCAAAATGCCGGAACTGCTTCCCGCTGGCGAAGACGATTTCCGGAGAATCCTACATCTGCTCCGTACCGCTTGCGGCGTGGACTTCAGCGATTACAAACCCGGCACCATCCGCCGGCGCATAGCCCGGCGCATGGCTCTCCAGAAAACCGAGAGCATGAAAGAGTATGTGGACTATCTTTGCGCCAACCGCGCCGAGTTGGACGCTTTGTTTCAGGACATCCTCATCCACGTGACCAGTTTCTTCCGCGAACCGGAAGCGTTTAAGATACTGCAAACGCGCACATTTCCGCGAATCATGTCGAGCAAGAAGCAGGGCGAGGGGATTCGCATCTGGGTGCCTGGATGTTCCACGGGAGAAGAGGTCTATTCTCTGGCGATCGCTCTACTGGAGTTTTTGGGAGATCGGGCGTCTTCGACGCCGGTTCAGATTTACGGCACCGAAATCAGCGAACAGGCTATCGAGAAGGCGCGGTCCGGCACGTACAGCGAAGCCAGCACGCGGGACGTCTCCCCCCTCCGGCTCCGGCGCTTCTTTACGAAGGTGGACCATGGATACAGGGTTAACCAGACAATCCGCGAAATGTGCGTCTTCGCGAGGCAAGACCTCACAAAAGACCCTCCGTTTTCCCGCATGGACCTGATCAGTTGCCGCAATGTGCTTATCTACCTTGGGGCGGCCCTTCAAAAGCGGATCGTCGCCAGCTTCCACTACGGGCTTCTGGACACCGGCTTTCTTCTCCTCGGCAAGTCGGAGTCGCTTGCCGCCAATGCAGATCTGTTCACGCTGGCCGAGAAGAAGGGCAGAGTCTTCGCCAAGAAGGCCAATGGGGGCATGGTTGCGCCGGATGTTTTGTCCATCAGAGAGAAGACGAACACAGGGGCTGGGCCGATTTCGGAGAAGCCTCCTGCGTACGACGTACTCAAAGAAGCGGACCGCCTGGTCTGGCAGCGATACTCTCATGCCGGCCTGGTACTGAACGACGATCTCGAGATCCTCCACTTTCGAGGAGAGACGAGCAATTACCTCTCGCCCACCTCGGGCAAAGCAAGCCTCCATGTGCTCCGCATGATCCGGGAGGAACTCAAGATGGAGCTGCGGTCGGTGATCCACAGGGCCCGAAGGCAGAACGTGCCAGTGCGGGGTACAAGCGTTCGGATGAGGCGGAACGGGGGCACCCAGGAGGTCAGTCTGGAGGTGGTGCCGCTAGTCCGGCCCCTAGACAAAGAGCGTCACTTCCTGGTGCTGTTCGACCGGCCGGGAAAGACTGCTGCCCCTCCGGAGACGAAGGAACCCGCCGGCACCCGGCGCGGTGCCGATGATGTTCGTGAGATCGGGCATCTGCGGCGGGAATTGGATGCGTCGCGCGAGTACTTGCAGAGTATTATCGAGCAGCAGGAGGCGAGCAACGAGGAGCTTACGTCCGCCAACGAGGAGATTCTCTCGAGCAATGAGGAACTGCAGAGTAGCAACGAGGAGTTGGAGACCGCCAAGGAAGAGCTGCAATCCAGCAACGAAGAGCTGGTGACGGTGAACGAGACGCTTCAGGTCCGGAATGCGGAACTGGCGCAGCTCAGTGACGACCTCAACAACGTGCTCAGCGGGACGAATATTCCAATCTTAATCGTAGGCGAAGACCGCCGTATTCGTCGCTTCACGCCGGCCGCGGAAAGGCTGCTGAATCTGTTGCCCAGCGACGTTGGCCGTCCGCTCGGGAACATTCGCCCGAATATCGACTCCGAAGACCTCGACGCTCTCATCACAGAGGTTAGCCGCACGCTCGCGGATCTTCAGCGGGAGGTCCGCGACAAGGAGGGCCGATGGTATTCGATGCGGATCCGGCCTTACAAAACGTCGGAGAACAGGATCGACGGCGTTCTGGTGGCCTTATTCGACATTGACGACCTCAAACGGAGCGACGACGCGTTGCAGGAGACTAAAGCCACGGTGAGCGCACTGCTGGGAACGCTGGTCCGGGGGATCCTTGCCGTCGACGCCAACGGCCGCATCGCATTGGTCAACCCCGGCGCGGGGCAGATGTTCGGCTATCGTCCGGAAGACATGCTGGGACAGCCGGTGGAGATGTTGCTACCCGAGCAGTCTCACGCTGCGCACGCGGAACATCGCGCAAGATACTTCGACGCACCAACGATTCGAGCTATGAAGCCTGACCGCCAACCGGTTGGCCGCCGGAAGGATGGCACGGAGTTTCCTGTTGAGGTGAGCCTCAGCTACCTGCAGACAGCGAAGAAGTGGCTTGCTGTCGCCTTTGTCGCGGACATCACCGAGTTGAAGCGGGCCGAAGCGGCGCTGGCGGAAAAGAATGCTGCTCTGCTGCTCAGTGATCAAGGGCTTCGAACCCTGACGGCCACTCTGCTCACGGCGCAGGAAGAAGAGCGGGAACGACTGGGCCGGGAGCTTCACGACGACTTGAGCCAACATCTGGCCGCGCTGGCTATGGAGGCGGGAGCGATGGTGCCACAGATCCCGGGCTCGGTGGCCGAACTGAGGCACAAAGTGCAGGTGCTTTACGGCTCCTTGGGCAGGTTGTCGGAAGATGTGCGTCGCATCGCCCATGAGTTGCACCCTTCGATCCTGGAACATTTCGGGTTGGCTGTGGCGCTGCGTTCCTATTGCGAGGAGTTCTCGAAGCGGAACGACATCAAAATCCGGTTCCGGCGGCGTGACGTGCCGGAATCAATCCCAGGGGATGCGGCTTTGTGCCTGTACAGGGTCGCCCAGGAGTGTTGTCGCAACATTGCCAAGCATTCCGGGGCTAGAACTGCGTCGGTGGTACTGGCGGGCGCGGCGGGCGGCATCCACCTCGCGGTACGCGATCGAGGCGTAGGGTTCGATCCCGATCAGGCGACGAAGGGACTGGGGCTGATCGGCGTTAAGGAGCGGGTGCGCCTCGCCGGTGGATCGCTGTCTGTGTGGAGCCGGCCTGGGCAAGGTGTAGGAATCGAAGTGCGGATTCCGCTCGAACAGAGAGCGACCTGACATGAAAAGGACGCGCGTTCTGCTGGCAGACGACCATACTCTCGTCCTGGAAGGGCTCAAGAAATTGCTCGAGGCCGAGGTGGACCTCGTAGGTACGGTCACCGACGGCCGGGCGCTGATTGACGCCGCCCAGCAGTTGAGGCCGGATGTCATTCTCCTGGACATCTCGATGCCGTTGCTGAACGGTGTGGAAGCCGCACGACGGCTTCGGAAAACCGTGCCCGGCGCGAAGCTGATTTTCGTCACCATGCACGCTGATCCCACCTACGTCGCCGAGGCACTCCGCGTGGGGGCATC
>DATIFQ010000036.1:0-64888 GCA_035455185.1 Bryobacteraceae bacterium
AGGTACGGTCCTTTGAACCCCCAGTTGACCGGCTTTGAGAAATCCGTCATCCACAGCGCGATCGGAGCAAGAGCCAGGCCGGTCGCCATCATGTAGAAGAAGATACTCTCGGCCTTCATGGTCTCGTTGGAGAACTTCATCACCCAGGCCTGGATGCCCCACATGAAGAAAATCAGGATCGCGAGGATGAACCAGAGGGTGCCCGAGGAGTTCGCATCGTTGGGCGGCTGGTAGGAGAGCATCACGATCGCGACAAGAGCGAAGACGATGCCGACCCAGGCCCGCCGGCCGGCGCGCTCCTTGAGCAGCGTGACCGAGAGGATGATCGTGACCACCGGGTAGACCGAGATGATCGGGAAGACGAGATAGGCCGGTCCGGTCCGCAACGCTTCGAAGAGCAGCAACTGGCCGCCGGCGCCGAGGAAACCGACCATCGAACCGAGGAACACGGAGCGCAGGTCGTACTCAAGCCTCCAGCGGATGATCGCCAGGGCGACGAGCGCGCACGGGATCATCGTGAGCGCCCAGACGCAGTAGCCCAAGGTGGATGGAAAACCGGCCTTCTCGGGGAACTCCATGAAGGCGCCCCAGACGCCCCAGAACAGAGTTGTAACGATTGCGAAAATCAGCCAGAGTCTTGTTTTCACGAGTGCGGGTTCACCTTTCGGATGTCGCTTTCATCAGATCGAGCAGGACTTCGTTCAGCATCTTGCGGGCGGCCGGGAGTTCCGAGGGGAGCGGACGATGCGGGCGGACGGGGTCCGCTTCCTGGGTCGCAAGCTCCATCGCTTCAGCGATCCTCTTTCGGGCCTCCTGCGCTTTGGCTTTATCCGTGAGGCGGCCCAGGCGGTCGCGGATCATCCAGAGGACCTCGTAATCCTGGGCACCCTTTCGCAGCATCTGCGAGCGGATGCTGTCGAGCGGGCCGTCCACGCCGGGGTAGACGAAGAACATGTCGCCGGATCGCCACTTGTAGAACGGCTGCTCCATGAAGCCGTCGAACCAAAAATTCCAGGCCCAGCGGATATAGCCGTCGAAGTCGTACTTCCAGACAAGCCAGGGGATCATGCGGCTTTCGAGCGGATCAGAGAAGAGGAACGTGTTGGGCCGGAGAGGCGTGTTGGCGGTGTACATGAGCGTGCGCTTGCCCTGCTTGCGGCGCGCGACGGTGTCGGGGAAGGGGACTTCGGACTTGACGAAACCGAAGTGGAAGGCCATCTCGGGCGAGAAGTCGCTGTACTTGCCTTTCTCGTCGCCGCCGCTGACCATCAGCTTCAGATCCGGCGCGACTTTGCGGAACGCCGGCACGATTTTGTCGAGGTTTTCGGTGCTGATTTCGTCGAGGCCGACCGTTGTGATATCGAGCCAGCCTTTCTGCTTCAGGTGCTCTGCGAAGCTCCGGGCGAACTGGCTCCACACGCGTTCGTAGTCCGGCGAACCCGCGGTGACCTTGAGTTTCCGCGTCTGCTTCGCGGCGGTGTCCTGGTACCAGATGACGGCGTAATCGTGGTGCGGCATGTTGACGGGCGACCACGCCTGGAGGTTCTGGTCGATGCCGGCATCGAGGCACATCCGGACAAAGCGGTCGAAGTGGGTATAGTCGAACTCAAACTTCGGATCTTTGATGTCTTCCCAGACGCCGGGGAGTTTCCAGTCCAGGACGCTGGCGACGGGGAAGCCGGTGTCCATCTCCCAGGGATCTTCGATGAAGAAGACGGTAATCGCGTCCTGGCTGTGCGCGGCCCAATTCTTCACGTACTTTTCGAGGAGAGTCCAGTGGGCCTCAGACCAGCGTTCGACTTTGTGGAGCCTTGCGACCGAGCCGGGGTCCATGAGGATGTTGAAGTAGTAGTGGTCCTGGTTGACAGGCGGCAGGCTGAAGTCGAGCACGTCGAGGCGGATGGTGAAGTCCGCGACGGAGCCACCGGAGTGGCGGAGGGAGACGGCGCCCTCGTAAGCTCCGGGGGCGGCGTCAGCGGGAACCTGGAAGTCGATCCAGACGGGCTGGGCCTGGTTGGCTTTGAGATCGACGGACGGCTTTTCGAAGAGAGGGTCGGGGGTGTACTGGCCGTTCTCGTCGACGGGGAGGAAGCCGGGGTAGCGGACGCGAATCGAGGATTTTGGGATTGTCGATGACGGACCCTTTAGGTCGGACGCTTCGGCGGAGAGGTCGCGTAAGTCGCTCGCGCTCTTGGCGGCGAACTGAAGGACGACGTATTCGTTCCGCGCGGCTTCCAGTTTGATCTGACGTTGTTTCAGGTCCCGGCCGAAGCTGCCGTGGAAGATGTGGCGATGCGGATCGGCGACCCATGCTTCGACCGGCGATCCAACTCTTCGGGAACAGCCTTGTATGAACATGAGCAGCACACACGACAGCAACGCTTTTGGAGTCACGATGGCGCCCTCGCTTCCGCGGAACACTCATTGTAGCTGTGTCGCGGGACCGTTCGTTATAGTGGCAGCGTGAACCATCCGCTACTCAAGGACAAGGTCGCGGTCGTTACCGGAGCAGCCGCGGGCATCGGTGAGGCGATCGCGCGGCTGTTTGCAGAGGAGGGAGCGCGAGTCTACGCCCTGGACATCCATACTGAGGCAGGCGAAGCGGTGGCGGTCTCTATCCGGGCAGCGGGAGGGTGGTGCGCCTTCTTCGCCGCCGACGCGCGACGGAAAGAGACGGTCGCGCCGGCGGTGGACGACGCGATAAGCCGGTTCGGGCGCATCGACGTCCTGATCAACAACGCGGGCGTCTATCCGCGGCGGCCGTTTCTCGAAATGACGGACGAGGAGTGGGACGAGATGCTCGATATCAATCTGAAGAGCGTCTATGTCTGCTCGAAGCTTGTGGTCCCGCACATGGTGGAGCAGCGAGGCGGGAAGATCGTGAACATCTCGTCAGTCACGTTCTTCAAGGGCCTGCCGAATCTGAGCCATTACATCGCGAGCAAGGGAGGGATGATCGGATTCACGCGGTCGCTGGCGCGGGAGATGGCCCCGCACGGAGTCTATGTGAACTGCATCGCGCCGGGGGGCGTCCAGACAGAGAACGAGGGGCGAGTGGCGACACAGGAGGAGATCGCGCGGATTGTCGCGCAGCAGGCGCTGCCTCGGCGGCTGAAGCCGGTGGATGTGGCGCGCGCGTGTCTATTTCTGTCGAGCGAATGGAGCGATGGGATCATCGGGCAGACGATCAATGTGGATGGCGGAGCGGTGATGAAGTAGCCGCACACGAAAACAACCCGGGACCGAAACGGCCCCGGGTTGCCTCGCTCACCGGTGCATAGTCATGGCCGTTCGTCAGCGGGGAGTTGCCGCGACCAGAACATTCCGCCCGGCGCTGTTACGAGCGACTTCCATCTCCAGCTTCGACTTCAGGAACTGACGTCCGGTAGCGCTCAGCGGTGACCAAAGCTGCGACAGGAAGCAGCGGCCGTCGTAGCACGTGAAGACGAGTTTCCCCTTTGCGGGAGGCTGCATAGCCTGTACCGGGATCGAGATCACTGCGTGGCTGACGGCGCGATCCGCACGTTGGAAGATGAGCGCTCCACGCACCGTATCACCTCGGACTTCGTAGTCACCAGCCGGCATAACCCGGCTGCCGATGGTGAAGTCGAACGGAACTTTCGTATTCAGGTTCAGAGAGGACTGCGCCTGGACGCTTGGCACCAGTACCGCAAGCCCCAGAACCAGAAACGTGACAGCAAGCAGATGCTTTTTCATCGTATCCTCCGTTTCCCCGGCGACCCTCTGTGATCGCCGTGATATCCGGATAAGTGCAGGCGTCGGGCCATGGCCGGACCTGCCCGAGGAAACGGCCGTATCCGATAGCAGGCAAAAGAGGGCGGGCCATTCGCTGAACACGAGCACGGTGTTGTGGGAGGCTGCGAAACCTATCCGCTCGGATAGAACATCTCTCCGTTTCGTTAGAGTAAAGGCCGTATACTGGAGCGGGGGCTGGGGCCGCGCATGAATCCGAGGCTCGTTGCGGTAAGCGGTGCCCTTGCCGGCGAAGTGCTGGCGCTGGCAAACGACGATCCGGTCTCTCTGGGACGGGACGCTTCCAACAGGATCCCGATCAGCGACGTCTCCGTCTCGCGCCGCCATTGTGTGATCGCGGCAGAGGGAGGGCAGTATGTCATCCGCGACCTCGATAGCCGGAACGGGACGTTCGTGAATGAGTTGCCGGTCCGCGAGCGTGTACTCGAAGACGGCGACCAGATCCGGGTGGGCGAATCGGTATTCCTCTTTCTGGCGCCGGCCACCGAGGCCGGCACGATGCTACCCGCCGAGCCGGCAGACGAGGCGCTGCTGACCCAAACCGTGGTCCGCCTGCGCAGGGGAGACATCGAGCACAACATGATCGGCGAGAGCCCGGCAATGCGAGAGGTCTACGTGTTCATCGCCAAGGTCGCGCCGAAAGAAACAACGGTGCTGATCCGGGGCGAGAGCGGCACAGGCAAAGAACTGGTGGCTCGAGCGATTCATCGAAACAGCACTCGAGTGAACGGACCATTTGTTGCGATCAACTGCGCGGCGCTGACAGAGACGCTGCTCGAAAGCGAATTGTTCGGGCACGAGAAAGGCGCTTTCACGGGAGCGTCGGCGCAGAAGCGCGGCAAGATCGAGGTCGCCGCCGGCGGGACTCTCTTTCTGGACGAGGTCGGCGAGCTGCCGCCGGGAATGCAGGTGAAGTTGCTGCGGGTGCTCCAGGAGCGGGAGTTCGAGCGGGTGGGCGGCACGCGCCCCGTGCGTGTGGACATCCGGTTGATCGCCGCAACCAACCGCGATCTGGACGCGGCGATCAAGGCGGGCGAATTCCGGCCGGATCTCTATTTCCGGCTTAACGTGGTGTCCATCACGATGCCGGGGCTGCGGGAGCGGAGAGAGGACATCCCATTGCTGGCCGGGCATTTTGCAGCCCGTTCCAGCGAGAAGGCGAAGCGCCGGGTGCTCGGGCTCTCCGCGGACGCGCGTGCGCTCCTGGTCCGCTACGACTGGCCCGGAAACATACGCGAACTGGAGAACGCAATCGAACGCGCCGTTGTTCTCGGTTCGAGCGATCACATTCTCCCGGAAGACCTGCCGGAGGCGCTGCTGGAGGCCGGACGACCGGGAGAAGCGGGCGCGAGCGGCTATCACGCAGCGGTGCTCGATGCGAAGAGGCGGCTGATTCTCGACGCAGTGGAACAGGCGGGCGGGAACCTGGCGGAAGCGGCAAGAATCCTCGAACTGCACCCGAACTACCTGCACCGCCTGATCACGAACATGAACCTGCGGGCCGAACTGAAGCGGGGGGCAGGGCGCGGGTCGCCGTAGGCCGCAGTTACTCGGTCACAACCGGGTTTTCGATCGCGCCGACACCCTCGATCTCGACCCTGACGATCGAACCGGCCTTGAGCGAACCGACGCCGGGCGGCGTGCCGGTGGCGACGAGATCTCCGGGCTCGAGGGTCAGGAAGCGGGTGACGTACTCGATGATGAACGGCACGGGGAAGATCATGTCACCGACAGAACCGTCCTGTTTCAATGCGCCGTCGACGTAAGTGCGGACGCGCAATTGGTCGAACGCAACTTCGCCACGCGGGACGATCCATGGGCCGGCCGGGCAGAACGTGTCGAAGCCTTTGCCTCGGGTCCACTGGCCGTCCTTCTTCTGGAGGTCGCGGGCGGTGACATCATTGATGCAGGTGTAGCCGAGGATGTGCTGCTCCGCGGCCGACGCCTTCACGTTGCGCGCCCGCTTGCCGATGACGAGGCCCAGTTCGCCCTCGTAGCTCAAGTGCTCGGAGATCGACGGGAAAACGATCGCGTCGCCCGAGGCAATTAGCGACGAAGGCGGCTTTAGGAAGATAATCGGCTCGGCGGGCACCGGATTGCCCAGTTCCTTGGCGTGTTCCTGATAGTTCCGGCCGACACAGACGATTTTCGATGGCATCGACGGCGGAAGCAGGCGGATGCCGGAGAGTGGGCGCCCCGCACCGCGCTGTTCCGACCCCAGTGACAGAGTTTCGTACACAACGTCACCATCGAGAATCCCAAACAGAGCCTCGCGGGTTGCTGGGGGCGAGGTGCGGTCGAGGCTGAAACGGACGTATCTGGTCATGAGCGTGTCCTGTCAGGGTACCGTGATCTCGACGGTGTTCGAGGGAGCGCTCTCGTTGCCAAGCTGGTCGACAGCGGTGACTGCATACCGGTAGCGTTTCCCCGATTCGATTTTGCCGTCACTGTAACTGGGGACGTCGATCAATTCGCTGGTGCTCTGCATCGGACCGTCCCCCGCTCCGCGGTAGATGCGGTAACCGCGCAGGTCGGTCTCCTGATTCCTTTCCCACACCAGTTCGACGGTTTCCGTGCCGGCAAGCACGCTCAGGCCGGCCGGCACGGCGGGCGGAAAACGGTCCACCGGGGTGAATGAGACTGATTCGGAGATCTCGCTTTCCGCTTCCGATTGTCCGGACTTCACTGCTGCCTGTACGGTGTATTCGTATGCCTTTCCAAACTCGGCGGAGGTATCGAGGAATTCCGGCGCGCCAGAGGTTCCGATGACAGACGCGGATTCCTGGGCAGCGGACCGGCGGTAAATTCTGTAAGCGACACCAGCGGGAGCGCCGGGAACCTGCCAGGTAAGACGCACACCCTCGCGGACGGCTTCCGCCACGGGGCGCGACGGGCGGTTGAGCGGGGGGAGCACTCGGAGTATCGCGAAATCCGACCAACCGCTGTCACGGCCCTGCCGGCTGAAAACACGCACGCGGAGAAAGACTTCCTTGCCGGCCCACTCGCGGGCCGAGGTTTCGACCTGCGCCGGGCCGGGGTTCAAGCCCGCGGTGTCGAGCTGATGAGCCTGGGCCAGCCAGGCATCCCAATCGAACGGCTGCCCTTGCGAGGAGCCTGCCCGCAATTCAATCTGACCGAGTTTCAGAGCAAGGCCTTCGGTAGTGAGGCTCGGTACGGTGAACGACACTAGGATCCTGTCGCCCCGCTGATGCGCTTTCAGGTCATTGACACGAGTGGGGATATTGAGCGCGGGCGGGAGCGGGTCGCCGACGTAACCGCAAGAGTACGCGACCAAAGAGAGAAGAGGCAGGGCAAGGGAGCGCCAGGTTATTGCCGTCCGCCGTGGTCTCAAAGGATGTACCGGCTGAGGTCCTGGTCCTTCACGATATCCGCGAGGTGCTTGCGAACGTAGACGGCATCGATCTTCACCGTTTTCTTGCGAAGATCGGGACCCTCGAAGGAAACCTCCTCGAGCAACTTTTCCATGATCGTGTGGAGGCGCCGCGCACCGATGTTCTCGGCGCTTTCGTTCACGCGGGCGGCGAAGCGTGCGACCTCTTCGAGCGCGTCGGCGGTGAAGGTCAGCTTGATGCCCTCAGTGTCAAGCAGAGCCTGGTATTGCTTGACGAGTGCGTTCTTAGGCTCCTTCAAGATACGGATGAAATCGGCCTCGGAGAGTGACTTCAACTCGACGCGGATCGGGAAGCGCCCCTGCAATTCGGGGATCATGTCGCTCGGTTTGGAGACGTGAAAGGCGCCGGCGGCAATAAAGAGGATGTGATCCGTGCGGACAAAGCCATGACGGGTGTTGACAGTGGTTCCTTCGACAATCGGCAGGATGTCGCGCTGGACGCCCTCGCGGCTGACGTCCGGCCCGTGGCCGCTCTCGCGTCCGGCGATCTTGTCCATCTCGTCGAGAAAAATGATACCGCTGCGCTCGACCCGTTCCAGGGCGAGACGAGTGACCTGATCCATATCGATGAGCTTCTGCTCCTCTTCCTGAATCAGGTAGTCGAGCGCTTCGCCGACGCGCATTTTACGCTTCCTGCTTCGGCCCGCGAACAATCCCGGCAGGACGTCCTTGAGGTTGATATCCATTTCCTCGACGCCCATGTTGGTGGCGATTTCGAACGTGGGGCCGCGCTCCTTGACGTCGATCTCGACTGTACGATCGTCGAGCTTGCCCGCACGCAACTTCTCGCGCAGTTTTTCGCGGGTTCGGTCGATGCTTTCGCTCGACTCCGGCTGCGCAGGCATGAGTAGCTCGAGCAGCCGCTCCTCGGCGTTCTTCTCGGCACGGTCGGCGACCTCCTCGAGACGGTCTTCGCGGACCATGTCGATGGCGATGTCAACAAGATCGCGGATCATGGACTCGACGTCGCGGCCGACATAACCCACTTCAGTGAACTTGCTGGCCTCGACCTTCAAGAACGGAGAACTGGCCAGCTTCGCCAGCCGGCGCGCGATCTCCGTTTTGCCCACGCCGGTAGGCCCAATCATGAGGATGTTTTTCGGAATCACATCCTCGGCCATTTCCGGTTCGAGCTTCTGACGGCGGATGCGGTTGCGGAGGGCGATGGCGACGGCCCGTTTGGCATCAGCCTGTCCGATGACGTATTTGTCGAGCTCGCGGACGATTTCGCGGGGAGTCAGCTCGTCGAGGATCGGACCTTCTTCGGTGGACTGAGCGGGCAGATAGATGACCATGACTAGCCCAATTCTTCGTAGGTGACGGACTCGTTGGTATAGATGCAGATCTGGCCGGCGATCGCCATGGCCTTCTCCGCGAGGGCCCGCGCACTCAACTCGCTGTTCTCCATCAACGCCATGGCCGCGGCCTTGGCAAATCCCCCGCCGGAGCCAATGGCGGCGACAGTCTCATCCGGTTCGATGACGTCGCCGCTGCCGCTGAGGATGTACGTATTGTCCTTGTCGGCTACCACGAGCAGCGCTTCGAGGTGTCGCAGGGCGCGGTCGGTGCGCCAGTCCTTGGCGAGCTCCACGACGCTGCGGGCGAGGTTGCCGCTATGCTGCTCGAGTTTGGACTCGAAGCGGGAAAACAGCGCAAAGGCGTCGGCGGTGGAGCCGGCGAAACCGGCCAGAATCTTGTCGTTGTACAGCCGCCGAAGCTTGCGGGCGGTTGCTTTGAGCACTTCCTGACCGAACGTCACCTGGCCGTCGGCGGCCATGACGACCTTGCCGTCCCGGCGCACACAGAGGACGGTGGTGGATCGAACTCGCTGGCTCATGTAAAGGAGACTCCTATTTTACCGCAGCACTCGCGACCGGCCGGACGTGCCGGCGCCACATCACAGCGAACAAGCGGAACGCCTCGGCATGTCTCTTTCCGAAGAGGTACCGAAGCATCCCGAAACCGAACCAAAGCAGATAGACGACCGTCACCCACCAGTGAATGTGCGTGGCGATGTATCCCAACACCGTCGGACCCGGCGCCACTGGCGAAAAGACGAACTGGATAAACCAGAGTGAAAACAGCGTCGACGCCTCCCACCAGGTGAGCCTCATATTGACCAGAAACAGCATGCCGACCAGAGACTGTCCGATGGTCATCAGGAGTTCCAGCTTCTGCTGATCGTCGAACGGAATGGTGGAAGCCGTTCCGCGGCTGATGGAGTAGACGATCGGAAGCATGGCAGCCAGCAAGGTCCACTGGTTGATGTTGCTCGAAACCATGTTCATCAGAGCCATCGGCGCGCGGTGGACGGTTCGTGCCCAATAGAAGGCGGACACCTTCTCGGGGAACTCCGAGACGAGCGGCGCCACCCACTGGACGAACACAAACGGAGACACTCCGATTGCGACAGAAATGGTCAGCAGGCTGCCGGCGAAAGGCTCCGCGGCATAGTAGATCATCAAACCGCCGGCCACGAAGAAGCCGATAATCAGCGTGTTACGAATGCTCCGCTGCGACTTCACGATGGTTCGGGGGATCACCTCGAGCTCGTCGACCCCTTCGGCTTCCTGGGGAGGCATCTTGCGGAGCACGGCGAGGTATGCGACATACATCAGGATGAGAACTCCGGCATCGATCAGTCCGAGAGAACCCTTCAGCCAGACAAAAAAGACGTAAACCAGCGGCACGAGGAGGCCCAACACCTCGACACAATGCTCGTCCTCGAGGACGATCTGCCGCATAGGCTTACGGTACCGGCGGCGGTAGAACAGGGCGGCTACAAAGTAGATCATGGGCCAGCCCAGGCCGGTGAGAAGGCGCAGGGCGCCCGTCAGGTTCGCCAATAAGTAGGGAACCTGCTGGCGCCATGCGTAGACGAACTCCACGGCGAATTCTGGGAGGGTCTGGAGCCAAGCCAGGATCGCGAGCGCAAAGCCCTGAGCGACAAAGAACTGGGCTGATTCGGCAGCCCAGGCGATGAGCATCGCCGCCACAAGAATCGCGGGCGTGGCCCATAACGCCGTGGTTGGGCCGAATTCCTTCATGGGGATTGCCGCGAAAAGAAAGATGAAACCGAACATCGTTACCGGGGCGGCAGGACGTTGATAGCCGGGTCCCGACGCCGGTTTAGAAGAAAGTGGGTTCATTCGTCTTGGTGATTAGCGAGTGCTTCCGAAATTCGGGTCTTCTTTCAGGATAGTCGATTCGGTAGTGGGCCCCGCGACTCTCCTGGCGCGCAAGGGCACAGCGGGCGATGAGAGAGAGCACCTGATGCAGGCTGCGCAGTTCGAACAATGCGCGACTGGGCTGGGGGCAGCGCACCTGCGCCATGTGAACGAGCCGCTCACGTGTTTCGGCAAGACCCTCGCCGGAGCGCAGGATTCCGCAACGATCCCAGGCAAGCCGCCTGAGGTTCTCCTCGGATGTCTCGGGAAAGACGCACTCCGGAAGCGGAGCTGACCCGGAGGCGGAAAAACCGGCCCACTCCCGCATCATGGCGCCGGCCCGGGCGCCGAACACGACGCCCTCGAGCAGGGAATTGCTTGCGAGGCGGTTCGCGCCGTGCACGCCGGTGCAGGCGACCTCGCCCGCAGCGAATAACCGGGGAAGGTTGGTCCTGCCATACAGGTCGGTGCGCACGCCTCCCATCGCGTAGTGGGCCGCCGGGTGCACAGGAGCGGGATCCTTCGTTAGGTCCACTCCATGCTGGAGACAGGTCTCATAGATGCGCGGGAAGCGTTTCCGGGTGAAATCGGCCGGCAGGTGAGTGAGATCGAGGAACACGTGCCGCTCCCCGGTGCGCTGAATTTCCGCCACGATGGAGCGGGCCACCACGTCGCGGGGAGCAAGATCCTTCAGCGGATGGCAGCACTCCATAAAAAACTCGCCGGCAGCGTTACGAAGCCGCGCGCCCTCGCCGCGAAGAGCCTCCGACAACAGGAAGCGGGGGGCTCCTTCGACGTGCAGGGCGGTGGGGTGGAATTGCACAAACTCGATATCACTGATGGCTGCCCCCGCCCGGTAGGCGGTGGCCACCCCGTCGCCGGTAGCAACGTCAGGGTTGGTCGTCTCGGTGTACACACGGCCGAGACCGCCGGTGGCCAGCAGGACAGCGTGGGCGCGGAGAGGCACCGAACGCCGCGTGGAGGAATCACAGGCTACGACTCCGACCGTCTCACCATCGGCGACCAGGAGGTCGGTGACGGCCATATAGCTGTGAAATTGTACGTTTTTCAGAGAGGCGGCCTTGTGGTAGAGAGTGCGGGAGATCTCCCTCCCGGTTGAATCGCCGTGGGCGTGCAGGATCCGGTTTCTACTGTGCGCGCCCTCGCGGCTGAAGGCGAGTTTCAGGCCTTCACGGTCGAACTCGGCGCCCCAATCGATGAGTTGCTGGATCGCGGCGGGACCTTCCTCGACGAGCACCCGCACGGCTTCAGGGTCACAAAGGCCGTCGCCAGCGGCAATCGTATCTTGTTCATGCAGTTGGACTTCGTCGTCATCACTGAGGGCGACAGCGATTCCGCCTTGGGCGTACTCCGATGAGGATTCGCGCAAACTATCCTTTGCGACCACGAGTACGCTGCCAGCCTCGGCAAGTTCTATCGCAGCCCGAAGTCCGGCGACACCCGCGCCGACGACCAGAAAATCGGGGGTCATCTACACTGCGATTCTAGCATCCCGCACATGGTACAACCGTTTTATGCCCACGTATTCAGTCACGACGCCGCAACGAACGTACAGCGCGGTGGTCGAGCGGGGCTTGCTACCACGGGCAGGTTCTTACGTGCCGTCGAAGACCGGAAAACTGTTTATTGTGACGACGGCGGACGTGTGGGAGCGGCACGGTCCGGTACTGGCCTCCGGGCTGGAGGGACGCGCGCACGAGGTACTGTTCTTCCCCGGAGGGGAGGAGCGGAAACGGCTGGCGGAAGTGGAGATGCTGGCCGAGGAGATGGTGCGGCTGGGGGGAGACAGAAGCAGCCTCGTCATCGCGTTTGGCGGCGGCATCGTCAACGATTTGGGAGGTTTCCTGGCCGCCATCTTCATGCGGGGGATCCCGGTTCTGCAAATTCCGACGACGCTGCTGTCGCAGGTTGACGCGGGAGTTGGAGGCAAGACGGGCGTCAACCTCGTGACCGGCAAGAATCTCGTGGGCTCGTTCCACCAACCGCTGGCCGCGCTAATCGATCCCGACGTTCTCGCCACGCTGCCGGAGCGCGAGTACCGGGCGGGGCTGTACGAAGTAATCAAGTGCGGGATCATTCGCAGCGCGGATCTGTTCACCATCCTGGCAGAACGGCATGCGGACGTGCTGTCACGCGATCCGGACGTAGTCGAAGAGATCATTAGCGAGTCGGTGCGAATCAAGGCGGAAGTAGTCTCCTCGGACGAACGGGAGGGCGGCTTGCGGCGGATCCTGAACTTTGGCCACACGTTCGGCCACGCGCTCGAAGCGGAGACCGGCTACGCCCGGTTCCTGCATGGCGAGGCGGTAGCATTCGGTATGCGAGCGGCGGTCCGGCTGGCTGAGATGAGGGGCACTCTGACAGCTCGAGAGGGCGCGAAAATGGCCGACACGATCTCACTTTACGGACCGATTCCACCGGTTGACGGGATTTCGGCAAAGAACCTAGTGGCGCGAATGGCCGCCGACAAGAAGACACTGCAAGGCCGGGTTCACTTCGTGCTGCCCGTCCGGATCGGCGAGGTGGAAGTAGTGAGCGAGATCGACGAAGATGACGTTCTCGCGGCTGCCCGAGCCACTCTGGCATGAGCAGGGCCAAACAGACAGAGAGCGGCACCAAACCGCCCGGGGCGCGGACGGAGGCCGAGGCGTCGCGGTGGGTCCAGTCGATGTTCGGCCGGGTAGCTCACCGGTACGACCTGCTCAACCACCTGCTTTCCTTCAATGTGGACCGCTACTGGAGGCGCAGGACCGTCCAGCGGGTGCGTGACGTTTTGCGCCAGCCCGGGGCCCGGGTGATGGACATGTGTTGTGGCACGGGGGACCTGCTGCTGGCGTTGGAACACGAGCGAGGCGGGCCCGTGTGGGGCAGCGACTTCTGCCATCCGATGCTGGTGGTGGCGAGGCGCAAGTTCGCCGAAAGGCGATCCGCTTCGACCGTTTTCGAGGCCGACGCCCTCCAGTTGCCTCTTCCGGACCGGTCGATCGACTTGATCACAGTGGCGTTCGGCTTCCGGAACGTCGCCAACTACCGCGACGGGCTGCAGGAAATGCTGAGGGTCCTGCGCCCGGGCGGCGTTGCGGCCATTCTCGAGTTTTCGCAGCCGCCGAACCGATTGTTCGCGGCATTCTACGACTTCTATTCGAAGAGAGTGCTGCCGCGCGTAGGAGGATTCATCTCGGGCGCAGGGGACGCCTACCGTTACCTTCCGGAATCCGTACGAAGATTCCCGGGCGCCGAGGAACTCGCGGACGAGATGCGCCGAGCCGGTTTCCGGGAGGCGACCTTCAAGCGTATGACGGGCGGCATCGTAGCGCTGCACATCGGGGTGGCGGGGGGCTAGTCCGTCGCCTGGTCGAAGGCGCGTTCGAGGTCTTCGCGGGGGAGTGAGGTGCTGACGAAAAGCTCCTGGCGGGCGCCAGCGCTCAAGGCGATCGCTTTCCAGCCGTTGGCGGTGGGGACGGTGACGCGGACCTTCACTTTTCCGCGGGCGTCGCGAACGGGGCGGATGACGCCGGGGATCACGGAACGAACCTCGGGGTTCTGGGCCAGCAAGCGCTCGAGAAGCTCACGCACACCGTCGATGATGCTGTGCTCGACTTTCAGCTTGCCCTGCGCCGCGCGGAGTCTCATCTGTTACCAGTTTCGCACCGGAGGGGCCGGGAACCAAACAAGAGACGACGCACGCGGTCTACCTCCAGCCGGCCGCGCCCCGCAGGGGAACGAAGCGGCAGAACGAAGCTACGACGGTCGAAACCTGGCCGCCGGACTTGGTGACCACCCGCAACTCCTGGTCCCAGAGCGAACCGACGGGAATGACAAGTGTTCCGGGATCGTCGAGTTGGTCGAGGAGTTCGGACGGCACATCCGGCGCGGCGGCGGCGACGGAAATCGCGTCGTAGGGGGCGTGCTGTGGGTATCCGGCGGAGCCGTCACCGCAAACGACCACGATGTTCCCGGCCCGGCCCGTGGTTTCCAGATTGGAACGGGCCGTGTCGGCGAGCGCCGGGATGATCTCGATCGCGTACACGGTGGCGGCAAGGGCGCCCAGTACGGCGGCATGGTACCCCGAGCCGGCGCCAACGTCGAGGACCGTTTCCGTTCCCCGGAGCTCGAGACACTGAGCCATGAGCGCTGTCATGTAAGGCTGCGAGATCGTCTGGCCGTGGCCGATTGAGACCGGCTCGTCGCGATAGCTGAGATAGCGCGATTCGTCGGGCAGAAACAGCTCCCTCGGGATCTCGAGCATCGCCTGGAGCACGCGGGGATCGCGGATGCCGCGGCTTTTCAGTTGCCGCTCCACCATGTCCTTCCGCTGGGCGGCCCAGTACGAAGCTACCAGTTGCTGGTTCACTTGAACTGTTTTCTGTACAGGAAGTCGATACCGAACAGGCCGTTCGCATCGCGGACGGCAAGCACGGACCACTGCCGGTTGACGTTCCACTCCACGCGCACGATCTGCTCCTGCGTCTGGGTCAGGTTGGTGATGTAGGTGAAGGTGATGTCTTTGGATACCTGCTGTTCAAGCGTGAGTCTTGCTTCCGGGTTGTTCTCGATTCCGGTGAGTTTAGGATCGATCTTGATACGGCTGACACCGAAGAAGCGCTGGAGGCGGCCGGCCACAGGGGCGGCCAGCGCCTGGCCGACGAGGGTAGCAGCGCCGAATTGTTGCCAGGACTGATCCTGCTCGGACTGCCGCGCGGCAAGGGTCGGGCTGCCCGCCGGAGCGCGGCCCACCGCCAAAAGGGCGATGATCTCACTCGGCTGCAGGGGCGGGTCCGAGCGGTAGGAAACAGTGAGTTTGTTCGGGGGGCCGGAGAAAGTCACGGTCACGTCGATGCCGCGAACCCTGGTTTCGAGGTCGAGGTTCAGCAGAGGCTCGAGCCGGGCGGGATTCAGGAATGAGATGCTCCCGCGGTTGATGTTGTAACGATTCCCGAGGAAATTGATCTCGCCTTGCGTCACCGAGATCTGACCGAGGACGACCGGCTTGTATGGGGTGCCGCGCAAACGGAGGTCCGCTTCGGCCTGGACGTCGCGCGTCAGCGTCGTTTCAAAGCGGGCATCCGGAGCGGTCTGAGCGCGCACATCGAACTGCATGTTGCGCACGAGCTCATTCTGCGTTGCCGGGGTCACCATGGGTTTCGAACTGCTAGTAAGGAGGCTGGCGAAATCGGACCGCGGTGTGACGCCCAAGCGCAGAATGGTGACGTCGCCCGACAGCAGGCTTCGCCGGGAGGTACCGGCGAGATTCAGCGTGGCGTTCATGTAGGTGCTGAATCCTTCCGGATACCGCACGCGAACCTTTTCCGCGGTCGCCTGGAGCCGAACGCTCATTTCCCCCACGAAGCCGACGAATCCCTCAAGAGTCAGTTTGCCGCCGCCTGTCTCGGCAGTCACTTTCTCGATGGTTGCCCGGTCCCGGAAGAGGAAGATTACACCCCTGGCTTTGTCGATTCCATTAGGAATGCCACTGAGGTAGAACGACGCGTCCTTCAACTCGAGCCGGCCGTAAATTTCGGGTTTGGCAACCGGCCCCCGGATGGATGCGTCGAGGGTGGAGACTCCCGAGGCGGTGAGATTCCGCTCAAAGTTGTGCAGGATCCCCAGGTTGACGGAGCCCCGGAACCGCAACTGCAGGGCGTTGTTCTTGGATTTAAGGGATACGGAGCCGGTGGCTTCGAGATCCGTGTCCGTTCCCGTGAACCGCGCGCGGTCGATGCGCAGAGTCCCCCGGTCGAGCGTGAGGACTGTGGCACCGTCGTTTCGCAGGGCGAACAGTTCAGTGTTTGCGCCACGGCCCGATGGCATGATTTCGATCGAGGAAAGCTCCGCGCGCCCATTCCAGGTGCCGGCGTCCATCAGAGCGCCCGAGAACGTCAAGGTTCCCTGCGCGTGCGCTTCAAACGGCAGTTCGCGGCCGTTCGCTTCCGGTCTCCACCATGGCCGCAGCGCGGAGAGAGAGAGACCGGTGAACCGGAGCTCACCCTTTCCGGGATATCCGCCTTCGAGCCGGAAGGAACTCTTTCCGTTCACCGAAGCGCCAGCGACCTGACCGTCGATTGCGACGGACAAGTCACGCCCGGACGCCGTCGATGCGGTCGCAGTGACTTTTCCGGCCGGGTTTCCCGCCAGCATGAGGTCGGAGAGAGTGAAGGCGCCGTCGAGCACCCTGAGTTTCGGCTGGGCCGCCTCAATGTCCACCTCGCCGCGGAGCCGCACGCCGATTCGTCCCTCCAGATCCTCGGGGACTCGCGCCAGGTTGCGAACCAGAGCGAGGGCGATATCGCTTCCATTGACCTCAAACCGGGCAGACCCGCTCCGCCAGTCATCCGGGCGGTGCGTAAACGCTCCCTTGCCGTGAAGAGCCGTTTTGCCGGACTCGATCCGCGCGGACGGAATGTCGAGGGTCCCCCCGGCGTACCGCACTTCGGCGAGCGCCCGGTCGAAGCGCTGACCCTGGATCGAGAGAGGCGCGGCGACGATGGATGCGGTCATTTCCGGGGACTGGTATGTGCCGGCGAGCCGGACATCAGCGGAAAGCGTCGCTTCGGCCGGCAGCTTACGCCCGGCCATCTGGAGCAACTGCGATAGCTGGACGCCTTTCGCGGTCAATGACCCGCTGAGCGCCCCGGCGGGGTCGGGCCTCCAGCCCTTCAGGGCCAGCATGCCATCGCCCCGCGCGGCAGCGCCATTCTGCGCGACATTCAGGGAACTCACGCGGAATTCGCGGGAGGATACCGCGAGTTCCGACTCCAACCGGTCGAAACGCAGGCCATCCCATTCGAACTTCGACAGAGAGACCCGGCCAGCGATTTCCGGCTCATCAAACCGGCCGCTAACGGTTCCGCGGAAGGAAGCTCTGCCCCCGGCCGTCAGGACAGGAAGAGTCGGGGCAGGAGGCGTCCACCCGAACGCCGCCAGCACCGGCAAAAAGTCGTTGAGGTCGGCGGAGTCCAGGCCGACGTTGAGGTTTCGCCCGATTGTGCCGTCGAACTCGACGCGGGAAGACGGCGTCGTCAGGTAGGATCGGCCCAACTCCAGCGTTCCGCCACGCTGATCGTAGGCAGCATGGACAGAGCCTTCAACCGGCAGCGCGCCCGTCTGGGCCGTAACGGCAACGTCACCCCCAGCGCGCACTCGTTGGAGGCGCTGTCCCGTGAGGGTTCCCTCCAAGTGAACCGGGCCCGACAGCAAGCCGCTCCAGGCACCGGCGTCGAGCCCGCTGGCTTGTCCGAGTTCCTGAAGGGAAATATCTTTGACGTTCCCCTCCACGCGGAGGCGGGCCCCGTCCTCAAGGCGGGCTGAACCCAGAAAGCTTCCGTGCAGGGCGGCCGCCTTCACGCGCTGCGCGATGATTTTGCCGGGTGTGAGGTCGAAAGAGGACTCCAGCGCGGCGCCGCGAACCCGGAACTCGGCCCTCTCAACCGTCAGACCACTCCCTGTAAGTTGTCCAGTGATGCGGTACTCGGAGGCGCCGGCGACGAACCCGCTGCCCTTGAGTTTCGCGCTCCCGCGGCGAGCGACCGGCAGCGGAACGGATCCCGGAATGTCGGACAAGCGAACATCGCTGTCGAAGTCGAAGTTGACGCGGGGAGATTCCAGATTGTCGAGAGATCCATGGAACCGCACAACGGACTCGTTCCGGATGAGCCGGGCCGAGGTGAATTCCACCCGGTTGCCAGTGACGGCGAGTTTCGAATCCAGATCGAAAACGACCGGCCCAACAGCGCCAAAACCGAGGTTCAACTGCCGGACCGAGAGCTCCCCTGTGTAGCGCGGGCCGGCCGCTTCATAGAACAGGCGCGCGCGGAGGCGCTCGCCCTCCAGGTCGAGAGGGAGCCTGCGGTCCTGGATCTGGAGCACCCCCTCATCGACGCGAAAGCGGCGAATGGCCAGATCGAGGAACTGTGCGACCGGGTTTCGGGGACCCCTGGTGACCTCGGGCTTGGGGATGTTAGTGCGTCCGCCGTCGTACACCCGGATGCGGATCTCGGGCGCCTCGACAGTGAGCAAAGCGATGTCGATATCACGATCAAGGAGGGAGATCACTTTCAGGCCGACCACAATAGAGCGGGCCCGGAGGAAGGGAGACTCGCCGGGAGGCTCGGTCCCGTGCAGGACGAACGAATCGACCCGCGCCTCAAGGGAGCGCCAATCCAGCGTGAAGCGTCCGATCTCAGCCTTGCCTCCGGTGGCCCGCTCGACCTCACGGATGATCCTCTGCCTCACTTTTTCCCGGAACCAGCCGGACCGAAGCACGAGGACACCCGAAACACCCGCGACAAGCAACAAGGCAAGCGCGCCCAGTGACAGCAGGAGCAGGCGTCTGCGCAGGGGGCTCACTGAAACGCCTCCTCGTGATATTCGATCCGGATCCGGTTACGCACCTCTTTGATCCAGTTGTCGAGTGTTTGATCCACGCGCTGTTGCCTCAGAATCTCCTCCACTTTGCTTCGAGCCTCTTCGAAGGAAGGAGGCTTCCCAGCTTTATCCTCCCACTGCGGAACCAGTTTGTAGCGGTAATATTCCCAAAGGTCCGCATCAAGAATCTGTACCGCCGGCCGAAAACGTTGGTCGATGAACCGCAGCGTGGCGAGCTGCTTGAAGAGATGCCGGACAACATCCTCCTCCTGGAGACCATATTCCGTCAGGACCCGCCGATACTCGGGTTCGGATGCGAACCGTTCCTTTTTCACATCCTCGAGTATCCGGCTCACCTCCGAGGGCTCGGGAACCGGAGACTGGCCGGCATTCATTTCGCGGCCGATCAGCGCTTGTTCGACCAGCCGCCCGGCGGCTTTCCGCCTGGCATCCGCGGTGAAATCGGGCTTATCGCCGTTCAGGAAGGCGGTGACGCGGATCTCCTCGAGAAGATCGCTCGCGGTGATCACATCCGTCCCGACAGTGACAGCGACGCGATCGATGATCTCAGCGCGCAACAGGCTCAGAGACACAAGAACCAGAATGGCGCCGCGGCGATGCATCAGAATGTCTGCCCCAAGGAGAAATGGAACTGAAAGCGGTTGATCCGTTGTGGGACGGCCTCGCAGGTGCCGAACAGGAGCTCGTCGCGGGTCCCCTTACAGCCGATGAAACGCGGCGAATTCGGCCCGTAGGCAAAGTCGACGCGGATCGGACCGATCGGGGTCCTGAAGCGGATGCCGAGGCCGATCGCATGCACCATGTAGTCAAAGTCCGATTCATCGCGCTGGCTGACCCGGAAGCTCAGGTTTTCGATCCGGGAGTAAACATTGCCGGCATCGTGAAAAAGCACACCTCCAATGTTTTCCCCGATGAGGGGAAAACGAAGCTCCGTACCGAACACGAGCAGGGCCGAGCCTCCGAGCGGGAATCCAGTGACGGGGTCGCGCGGACCGGCCTGGTTCTCCGGAAATCCACGGTGGGTCGAGGCGCCGCCGGCAAAAAACCGCTCGGGTAGCGGGATCTGCTGGTTGGAAGGCAGGTTCGGGTCTGTGCTCAGGGTTTGCAGGTAGCCGAAGAGCACGCTCCGGGCAAGAACGAGTTTGCGGCCCACCGGATGATACGTTGAGTTGCGGCTGAGCATGCGGAGGAAATCCGCCTGCGAACCGAACGGCTTGGCGGCTACGCCGAAGTCCACTGAATTGTATGTGCCCTTGTGGGAATCGGTCGGGTCGTCACGGCGATCGTCCACGTAAGTGCCCGAGGGGATGCCGACGCGCACCGGTTGGGAGAGCAGCGGGATGAGTTCCGGGCGGATCTTGAGCGTGTTTTCGTCGATGGAAACACGGCGGAAGGAATAGCGATAGAACAGCGTTCTCGATCGCGTCCAGCGCTGGGTAATTTGAGCCGAGGTCTCCCAGCGCCGCGAGGAGAATGTGCGGATGTCGCGGGAGTCGTCGTAGAGGGCGGTCAGGGAGGCATCTAAAGTTTCGTACCCCTGAAATTGGGGGGCGACATACGTGACCAGGCCGCGGCGCTGAATGGTCGAGACGCGGCTTCGAAAACTGACTGTGTGGGCACGGCCCAGGAAGTTAAGCCGGCTGAAGTCGAACGAGACGCGAGGGCTGAAGCCGGCGGATCCGGCAGGAGACTCAAGGCTTGTCTGGCTCCCTCCGATGCGGGCGATTTCCGCGCCGAAACCGGTGGTGATGGAGTACTTTCTCGATTCGTCAAGCTGGTACAGGATGTACTTGTACTTTTCGTCGCCCTCCGGGTTCTGGATGGCGGTGTCGACTTTCGCGAAAATGCCGAGGTCGTAAAGGCGGCGCTGGGTGTCGAGAATCTTCGCCTGTGAGACCGGCTCACCGGGGTTCAGCAGGATCTGGCGGTTGACCAGTTGGGGACGGGTCGCGTCGAGGCCGGTGATGAGCACTTCGCGGACGTAGAGCCGCGGGCCCTCCGTAATCACGAAGCGGAGGTTGACTTGGCGGGGTTTGGCGGACGGCTCGAGACTCCACTCAAACGCCGCTTTCGGGTATCCACCGTTGTAGTAGTAAGCAAGGATGTTGTCGCGGTCGGCAGCCACATTGGCTTCGCTGAACGCCTGTCCCGGCGAGGATTGGAGCATCGACCGGATCGTCTCCTCATCTTCCTGATTGACGCCCTCCAGCTTCAAATCGGCGACAAACCACTGGTCGCCTTCCTTCACGTCAACGAACACGGCGACATTCCCGCGTTTTCCCCGGTAGTCGTCCTGGACTTCCGAGGTGACGTTCACATCCCGGAAGCCGTTGGTCCGGTAGAGATCGGCGATGGAGGCTAGATCCTGTTCGAGCATGCTCTCGCTGTACCGCCCGCGACGGAACTGGAGCGATGAGGGAAGGACGTACATCCGCTCTCGAATGGTTGCGGTATCGAAGAACGAGTTGCCGCGGATCTCGAGATGGACCAGTTTCTGCCGTTCACCCCGGTCAATATCGTAGACGATCTCCTGACGGCCCTGGTTTGCGGGCAGGGAACGAAACGAGACGCGCGCGTCGAAATAGCCTTTAGTCTGAAAGTACTCGGCGATATCACGCGTTCCCTCGACCAGCAGATCGCGGTCCACGGAGCGTTCCTCGTAGACCGGAACGAGTTCCTTGAGGCGTCCACGGGAGACTTTCGCACCCTCCGTTCGGATTTCGACTTCGGGGCCGGCATCGACAGTGAGGGCCGGCACGGCGCGCCCGGTGTTGGCGTTATGATCGAGACTGTCAAGAGAAACCTGGGCCATCAGGTGATCCAGTTTCTCGTACGACTGCCGAATACGCTCTAATCCGCGCTGCACCCGCGTGGCCGTGACGGGCTTCCATCCAAGCCATCCTTTCCATCGCGTGGCCTTGATGATCCGCTCGACAGGATGCTCAGGATTGCCGCGGATGACCGGCACACCGAAGCGGTCGCGGCGGCCGGGCGTGACTTCGAAGTGGATGTGAACCTGTTGGGTGCGGGGATCATGCTCGAAGCGAGGCTCAACGGAAGCACCGAAGAAACCATTGCGTTGAAGAGTCTGCTGAATGTTGACGACAGCGGCGGCGGTCTGGGATTCCAGGAACTGATAGCCAAGATTGAGGTCGGCGTCGTTCACCAACTGGCCGACGCTGGGCGGCGAAGGAACACCCGTCACCGATACACGGCCGACGAACCAGTTGCTCTTGGTCAGAAAACGCAGGACTACCTTGCCGTCGCGCAGTTCTGCGTCGACGGCTATGTCCTCGTATCGCCCGGTCGCGTATAGCCGCTCGATGGCCGTCCGCACCGTCTCCATCTTGAGCGGGGTGTTCATCTTGAGCGGAAGTATCTCCGCTAACTCGGAAGAGGGGATCGGTTGTTCCCGCGGTTCGAACGCGATCACGGAGATGGGTTTCGCTTCGTACTGGTCCGGTGCGGCGCGCAAGGCCACGCCCAGCGAGCAGACCAAGGGGAGGAAAATCCAAAATGGCAAGCCACAAAGCCGCACTATCTGCATGATACAGCAAGCGGTTGATACGATTGTTTTGAATGACAGCGCGGGAACGGGAACGCTACTCTCGGCAGATTCTCTTCACCGGGCTTGGCGAAACGGGGCAGGAGAGACTGCTTCGCTCGCGGGTCGCGATCGTGGGTTGCGGAGCTCTGGGGAGCTTCCAGGCGGACGCGCTGGCGCGAGCCGGCGTGGGGCGCCTGAGGATTATCGATCGTGACTACGTTGAGCTCAGCAATCTTCAGCGGCAGTGGCTGTTCGAGGAAGCCGACGCGGAGGAGGGCCTGCCCAAGGCTGTGGCCGCCGCGCGCCGGGTGGCGAAGATCAACTCCGGAGTTGAAGCCGCTCCGGCGGTGGACGATCTGACCCCGGCCAACGCTGAGGAATTGCTGGGGGGCGTCGATCTGATTCTCGACGGAACGGACAATTTCGAGACACGGTACCTGATCAACGATTTCGCCGTCCATCGCGAAATCCCGTGGATCTACGGGGCGGCGGTGGGGAGTTACGGCTTGACGATGGCGGTGTTGCCGGGGCGTACGGCGTGCCTGAAGTGCATCTATCCGGAACCTCCCGGAGGAACGCAGCCGACCTGCGAAACCGCGGGTGTACTGAACGCGGTCACATCCACGATCGCAGCGCTACAAACCTCCGAGGCGATCAAGATCCTCTCCGGGAATCTGGAGGCACTTTCGAAGCGGCTGACCACGGTGGACGTCTGGAGTGGGGTCGTGCGGCAGATCGAGCAGCCGGCGCCGGATCCGTCGTGCATGGCCTGCGGCAAAAGGCGGTTCGTGCACTTGGAGGGTTCGGGCCGAGCGCCGATCAGCCTGTGTGGGCGAAACGCGGTGCAGATCCACGAACGCTCGCGGCCGGTCGACCTCACGGAACTGAAGCGCCGGCTCGCTCCGCTGGGAGAAGTCCGCGCCAACGAGTTCGCTCTCCGCTTTTTCCTGCTCCCCTACGAGATCACGGTGTTCCCGGACGGCCGCGCGATCATTAAGGGGACGACGGATACGGGCCTCGCGCGCAGTCTTTATGCGCGGTACATCGGCGCGTAGCCCCGGGGCTACTCCCACTCCACACGTGGAGGAGTTTGCATGGACTGCGGGCTGGTGGCGGCGCCCACGTGCACCGGCATGTCCACAAAGTGCAGCCAGAAAGCGAGAGAGCGGGCGCCAGTTGACGCGAAGTCCCGCCGTATCGCGAGCCGGCCACGCGAATTCACAAAGATGGCATCGCTGGTAACCGGTCGCGAGCGGGCGAAATCCGCGACAGCGACCGCGGTGGCACGGCGCCGGTCCATCACGTGGGCCCACCCTTCGACGTTGCCTTGGCCAGCGGCGTACGCTCCGCCGGCGACGTCGATCCGCCAGGAGGGCGGTCCTGTGGATGGGAGATCCGCCTGGAACAGGGCGGCGCTGTCATTCCGCAAGGCCGCGTAAACCATCGTGCCAGCGCCGAAATCGACCAGCACCGGATCGCCGTCGAGAAGCAACCCGACATCCGCTTCCATCGCGGCAACCAAGGCATCCGGATCCTCGACGGTCCAACGCACCTCGACCCAGGACTTCGAGCGCGGGAATTCCATTTCGACGGTGGTCTTCACAGTACCGGATTGACCGAGTGATTCGTGGCCCTCGAATCTGAGACACGCACTCAACGGCCCGCGCTTGAGAATCCGGGAATCGAGCGGCGGACGGCTGGAACCGACTTCGGACTCCGCACCATCTTTAGAGCGCAGGACGAAACCACGCGAGCCGCTGCCCACGTAAGTCAGTTCAGACCATCGCACCAAACTCAAGAAGCCACGGACGTGCTTTGGGATCTCGAAAACCAGTCCAGCCGGGTACCGCACCTGGAACGCTTCCCCGATCTCGACGACGTCAATACCAGCGCCGGGCGCAGGGCCCGGTCCCTCTTCGACCCGGTACCGGCGAACTTCGAAAGGTCCAAGACTCACACTGAAGTCAATCTCAAGCGCGCCGTCGCCGATGGGCGTGAACTGCGCGGGCACGGTTTTCCCGTCATCGAGCAGGCGAAGAGCAGCCGCAGGCTTCTCGCAATGGAAGCGAGCGCGAACAGGGTAGCCGAATCGCCGGAGCCCTGCCGTCTCACGCACGCGGAATTCGGCCACCTGCGCGCACAGAGCCGCTGGAATCAAGAGCGCGATGAGTTGCGCGAAACTCATCGCGAGGTCTCCAGAACAATGATCGTGTCCAGGAGATCGCGGGCGGAATGCGGCAATCGCAGAATCGCTCCGCCGGGGATCTCCTTCCATTCGACGGCAGCGCCAGTCGCCAGCAGCTTCGCGGACTTCACGTTCGCAATATTCGGTAGGGCGAGAAGTTCATCCGGCCAGTCAAGCACGTGTACGAACACTTTGCCCTGCTTCTGCGTGGTGACCCCCCAGGGACGGGGAGTGACAGGGCCGCCGCGGGTTCCGTAGATCGACTCGCCATTCTTCTGCATCCACTGTCCGATTTCCCGGAGGCGTTCGACGAACTCCGGCTGGATCTTTCCGTTGGGCATGGGTCCGACGTTAAGAAGGAAGTTAGCGTTATAACCCGCCGCGCGCACGAGGTAACGGATAAGGTCGCTGGTGTTCTTGAACTGCTTGTCGGTGGAGTTGTAGCCCCAGGACCGGTTGATGGTCTCGCACGTTTCGAGCGGCAGTTGTCCGATTCCCGCGTCGGCGTTGAAGCCTGCGGTATTGTGGCCGGGAAGGTCCTTCTCGAACATTTGGTAGTCCTCGCCCTCAAACGGCATCCGGTGGTGATTGTTGCCGATGAGCGTCGCAGGTTGGAGTCTGTGAATGAGGGAGTAAGTTTTGTTCAGACGCCATTCGGCATCCGGCCTGTCCCACCAACCGTCGAACCAGATGCCGCCGATTTCGCCGTAATCGGTCAGCAGTTCGCGGAGTTGGGCGTCCATGTAATCGAGGTACCGGTTGAAGTCCCCATTCTCAGGCCTGCCGCTGCTCTGGCCCGTGCGGCCCCGGGGATAGTAGTCCGGATGGTGCCAGTCCAGGTGTGAGTGATAGAAGAAAAGCTTGATGCCCTGCTTCTTACATTCATCCGCCAGCATCTTCAAGACGTCCTTCGTGTACGGAGTGGCGTCGACGATGTTCCACGTGCTCTGCTTCGTGCCCCACATAGCGAAGCCGTCATGATGCTTGCTCGTGATGGTGATGTATTTCATGCCGGCGTTCTTGGCCATCGACACCCACTGTGCCGGATGGTACTCGGTGGGATTGAACTTCGGGGCAAGCTTCTCATACTCGGAAATGGGAATCTTCTTGTTGTTCATCACCCATTCCCCGTCGCCCAGGACGCTGTAGACGCCCCAATGGATGAACATTCCGAACTTCGCATTCTGAAACCATTCCCGCGCCTTCAGCCTTTCCGGCGGGACCTTCTGTGTCTGGGCGACGGCCAGAACGGCGAGGGAGAGAACGACCACCAGCTTTTTGAGCACAATGACTCCTTGGAAGAATCTGTCCTTCTTATCTATCACATCCTTGACAGGGTGCTGTAGCTTGGCGTTGACAGCTCCCTTTTGGCCGCGGCTCGAAATGGTGCTCGACCTCTGCCGATGTTGAAACATGACAAAGGCGTAGGGGAAACTGGGAGCGTGCCTGAGTTCTGTACATGTGGGGCGGAACTTCCTCCCGATGCAAGATTCTGCCATAAGTGCGGCAAGCCGCAACGCGAGGAGCCTCAGCTTTCGGAACCAGTCGAGAACAGTTTGAGCGGCGAAACACCCGTGGATGCCGAGCCGCTGCCAGCACTCCGGCCGCCGGTGATCAATCTCCACAACGGCCTCGCGGTCCGGGTGGGTTTTCTCGCGGGCAGCATCGCGTTCGTCCTTGGTCTGTTACCAGCGCCATTCATCGGACGTGTGGCGCTGCTGTTGTTCGCCGGATTCCTCTCGGTGTATTTCTACCGGCGGCGGAGCGGGGAGTCGTTGTCGATCGGGAACGGCGCGCGTATGGGGTGGATCAGCGGGCTCTTCTGTTTCGTCATCATCACCGTGCTGTTCACCATCAATATGGTGATGATTTCGATTGTGAGCCAAGAGGGAGGCCTAGCTGCCTTCTACCGGCAGCAACTCGGCGCCATGGGCATGCCGGCACAGAGCATCGAACAGGTGATTGAAGTTTTCGGCAGCCCGTTACAGATCACCGGGCTGTTGTTCACGCTTTTCGTGATGTTCACCGGCCTGCTCACGGCGGGCGGGGCGCTCGGAGCGAGATTACTCAGGCGCGACTAGTCCAGTTCGAGCGCCGTGGGCGGACGGCTGTAGCGTTTGACGAGCGCGACACCGACGAAGATGACCGCCATCGCCAGCGCTTCCCGCGCGCCGAACGATTCCCGGTAAAACAGCCATCCCAGCAGGACCGCGACGATCGGGTTGATGTAGGTGTAGATCGACACGAGGGCCACGGGCAGTTTCTCCAGAGCGTAGACATACGAACTGTAGCCCACGATGGAGCCGAACACCACGAGGTACAGCATCGCCGCAACCCCCCGAGACTTCCAGACGACGGGCTGAGACGGGATCAACAACGCAGGCGGCAGAAAGGCCAGCCCCGCCGTCAGTTGCTGGATTGCCCCGCCTATCATCGGGTGCGCCTGCTTACTCATGCGCCGCTGCCGTATGGAACCGTAAGACCAGGCGAGGCAACCGAATTGAAGCACCAAGAACCCCCAGAGTAGCGGCCCTCGAAGTCCACCACCGGAGCCGGGCGCCAGTAACAGCGCCGCGCCCAGGCACCCAACCGTGAGGCCGGCAGTGGTGGGAAAGTGGAGCCGCTCGCCGCCCGGCAGAAGCGCTTCGACGCCAACCATCCAAAAAGCGGACGTGGTAACGATGAGAGCGGCCAGGCCGCTGGGGATCCACACTTCGGCAAAGGTCAGGCAGGCGTTCCCGATGCCGAGGATAAGCAAGCCATTCCAGGCGGTCTGCGCCAGTTCGCGGCCCCGAGGCAACGGCACCCCGAGGATTCTGCCCGCCAGGAGCATGATCGAGCCGGAAAGCAGAAAGCGTGTACTCACAAGTACAAGAGGCGGGAAGGACTCCAGCGCCATGCGGATGCCGAGATATGTCGTGCCCCAGAAGAAGCACACCGACGCCAACGCCGTGTAAGCCTTGAAATGTGGATGATGGCGCAAGAGTTCAGGGTAGCATCCTGCCGGATGTGCGACGAGAGAGGGCGCTTACGGGGGCCTGAGCTAGAATGAAGTGTGATTCTTACCCTCACGGTAAACCCCGCCATCGACCGGAATTTCACTGCTGACAGGCTGGTTTTCGAAGATCGAGCGTACATCCTGTCAAGTTCGATGTCCGCGGGTGGCAGGGGGATCAACGCCTCGCGAGTGATCCACTCATTCGGCGGCGAGACCACGGCAATTGTGACGTCCGGAGGAAAGCCGGGAACAAAATTTGAGCAGCTGCTTGCCGACAGCGGGTTTCCGGTGGAAGTGGTGCGGATCAAGCACTGGATACGTAACAATCTGACGGTCACGGATAAGACCGGCCTGACGATCAAGTTGAACGAACTCGGACCGACGCTGGACAGCGCCGAACTGGGGCGCATCGAGCGGGCAGTAAGCAGGAAACTACCGGGAGCGAAGTGGCTCATGATCTGCGGCAGCCTTCCGCCCGGCGTAGGACCGGAGTTCTACTCAAAGCTGATCGCCATGGCCCGGGAAAAGAACGTGCGGACGCTGCTGGACGCGGACGGCGAGGCTCTGCGGGAGGGAGTGGAGGCCGGTCCGACCGTCGTCACGCCCAACCAGCAGGAGGCGGAGCGGCTTCTGGGCGAGGCTCTGATTACGCGCAAGCACTTCCTGGAAGCAGCGGACCGGATCCGGCGCATGGGGGCCGAGTCGGTAGTGCTTTCGCTTGGAAACAGAGGCGCGGTCGGCGCACGAGCGGGATCGACCATAGAAGTCATCGCGCCACGCATTGACGCGGTATCGCCGATCGGCGCGGGGGATGCGATGGCGGCGGCGTTCGTCTGGTCGATGTGGCGCCGGGATGATTTTACGGACGCGTTGCGCTGGGGAGTGGCCGCCGGGACGGCTTCAACCAAGCTGCCGGGGGTGACCTTCGCCTCGCTGGAACAAACCAAGGAAATCTACCCCCAGGTGGAGCTACGCACGGTCGCGTAAAGCGCGGAGGGGTCAGGCGTCCCGAAGCCCCTCGCGGGCACGATCAAGAAGGATCCGGGACATCGCCGTGTGGCCATCCAGGGGCGCGGTGACAACGACGGAAAGACCGGGGTGGGCCGCCTCTATCTCTCCCACGAGCGCCGGCAGATCCTGAGCAGCATGCCTCCCCAGCGTGAGAAAGTACGGGATGACCACAACTCGCTCGGCGCCGAGACCGACCAGGCGCTCAATGGCCCCCTTCAAGTCTGGTTCCGCCAACTCGAGGAAGGCAGCCTCAACGAGCTCATAGCCGCCCAGACCGGCCAGTTCGGCCGCAACCGCACGCACAGCCTCGTTGGCTGATTCCACTCTCGACCCGTGCGCGAAAACGACGATGCCCGTCTTCATCCTACGGAGTCACCAGCGGTGAACTTCCGCCCAGCCGGCCGGCAGGCTGGGGGAGGCCCTGGCCTTGCGGGAGGGACGTACGCAGAAAGTCCAGGAATGCCCGGCCTTTCCGCCGGCCGTTGTTGTGTCCGATCTCCAGTCTTTGCAGGAACACCAGAATCCCGAGAACATCCGCGTCCCGGACCGTCTCGATCCCGACTCGCTCACGATGTTGCTTACGATACTCGTCGATCGCCTGGCGAAACGCCTGCTGGATGGAGGCGGCAACAAGGTTGGAGGGCCTGGTTTCGTAAACCAACCCGCTTTCGAGAGTTCGGTGGGTGCGGACAAGAGCGTCAAGCGCCTCGCGGACGTCGAAATCGACCGCACCGGCTGTGTCTGCCGTGGCCTCGAACAGCGCGCGGACGGAGACGGCGAGCAGTTCTTCGTGATCGCGAAGGAAGCTCTCCGACACCTGAATGTCCCGGTTGGGGACCGTCTCGGGGTCGATATCGGGAGGTCTTTCGTGAAGGCGGGCCTCCTGGAGGTACTCGCAATCCAGTGGGCAGTCAACGGAAACTTCCCGTTCGGTTCCGCAACAAAGCGAGCAGATTTCACCACGCACTCCCGGACAGAAACGGCGGGGACGCCTTGTTTCGCAGATTTGGCAGTTTCTCATGAAATTCGTGGGACGCCGGTGCGACTGTTTCCCTTCATCGTAGCACTTGCGGGACGCGGTCCGGCCGCTACTCTGGCTCCGCGACAGTGCGCTGGAAGGTCCGCTTCAGGAAGCCGTCGGTCATGCCGGCGATGTAGTCGCATACGACGCGGTGGACAGGTCCTTCACCCGCCTGCTCACGGTAAGGAGAAGGCAAGCGGTCCGGGTGGCGAAGAAGAAACTCAAACAAGCCGGACAGCATCGCCGTGGAGCGTTCGCGCTCCTCAAGGATGCCTTCCGAGGCGTAGACGTTACGGCGCAGGAAGTCCTTGAGCGCCGTGTCGGTTGCCCGCGCCTCGGGCGTGAAACACGCGAGCCTGCCCGGGAAACGGCGGACATCCTCCACGTCCCGAAGACGGGCCTCCGAGGCCGCGGCGAACGTTCCCTCGATCAAACCGGAGACCAACAGATCGATGAGCCGCCGCAGCGCCTCGAGAAAATGGACCCGCTCCGACGCACCCGGGAACTGGTTGGAAACGGTTTCGAGGATAACCGAGAAGGAAGGCACAGATGCAGCGACACTTTCGACGGAAAACAGTCCCGCCGCGAAGCCATCGTCCAGGTCGGCTGTGTTATAGGCTATCTCGTCGGCCAGGTCGATCAGTTGCGCCTCCAGAGGCGGGCGCAGGCCGGGAAGATAGTCGTCGAGGTCGGGATTCTCGCCCGGATCGAGATCGCGAGAATGTTTCACGATTCCCTCGCGAACTTCGAAAGTGAGGTTCAAGCCGGGAAACCGTGCGTAACGCTGCTCGAATGATTCGACGATGCGGAGGGCATGCAGATTGTGGTCGAAGCGCTCTCCGAACTGCCGCATCCGGCGATCAAGTTCCTCCTCGCCGGCATGCGCGAACGGCGGATGCCCGATGTCATGGGCGAGTGCGAGCGCCTCGGTGAGCTGCTCATCGAGGTCGAGCACAGTGGCGACCGTCCGGGAGATCTGAGAAACCTCGATCGTGTGTGTCAGGCGATTCCGGAAATGGTCAGACAGCCCGGCGGAGAACACCTGCGTCTTGTCTTCCAACCGGCGAAAGGCGCGGGCATGGACAACGCGGTCACGGTCCCGCTGAAACTCGTTGCGGTAGGGATGTGGCGGCTCGGGATACCGGCGCCCGCGGGTTTGTCCAAAAGGGAATCGCAGCCCGCGGAGGCTCAGTTTCATTTCCTACTGCTTAGGCAGTTCTCCGAGAATCGTAAGGGCAACGCGGCTGACGGCGCCGGGTTGCGTACGCAGGGGCTCGAGGAGCTTTCGCGCCTCGTCGGGCCGGGAACTGGCTAGAAGCCGCGCCAGCATGATGATGGCCTGCTCCTTGGAGACGAAGATCGTCGGTTTTGCCATGAGGGCGCGAAGCAGCTTCTCAGCCTCCGCCGTCTTACCTTGCAGGTGGTAGACCTGCGCGAGAGAGAGGTTCGCGAGGGAGGCGTACTCGGGCGATCCAGACTCAGCCGCCGATTTCAGCCAGTTGGCGGCGTCATCGAGCCGCCCCTGATCCGCTGCTACAGTGCCGAGATAGTACTGGGCAATGGCGCCTTCTTCGGTACCGGAGTGGCGCGAAGCGAGTTCGGTGAAAGCCTTGATGGCAGCCTTGTTCTTCTCTTCAACCGTCGGAAAGGTCAGAATGGATTCACGCCCAGTGGGCGGGCCAACGCCTGCGTCCTGAATACGGGTCGCGGCGGCGAGTTCCCGCTGGCGGAGGGCATGCTGCCGCTTGCTGTAGTAGAAGTAGCCGGCCACCAGCACCAGTACTACGAGCGCTATCGAGCCAAACCGGATGAATTGCCTGCGGTGCTCGGCGACGTACTCGACGGTGTGGCCGACCTCCTGGGCAAAGACGTCCTTCTTGAGTTCCTTGCGAGTGAGTCTGTCCACAAAAACCTCTGGGAGATCTATGATCGTAGCACAATCGCGTTTCAGCGGCCCAGACTCAGGAAACCGATGTGAGATTCTTGCGGACGGCGAACTTCACCAGGCCGGCAAGATCATAGATGTCCAGTTTTCGCATCAGGCTGCGGCGGAAAGTGTCGACGGTCTTCGGGCTCAGGTCCAGGCGGGCGGCGATCTCCTTGGCCCTCATGCCCTCCACCAGCAGCGAAAAGACCTGGTGCTCCCTGAGGCTTAGGGTTTCGAACGGCGCAGTTGTACCGCTGCACTTTCGGGGGATAAAGATTTCGCCGAGTGTCACCTGGGGTGACACGTAGACGCCGCCTCCGAGGACCGAGTGAAACGCATCCAAAACGCGAGCAGCGCAATCGGACTTTGCCAGGAATCCATTCGCACCGTGCCGCAGAGCCGCAATTACGGTTTTGCGATCGGTCTTCTCGGACATCAAGATCAGCCGCGATGGCACATTTGCCCGGACCGCTTTATCGATCACGGCCAAGCCGAACAACTTCGGAAGATTCAGTTGAAGAAGTGCGATGTCGGGACGGAGCGACTCAAGCATTCTGAGCGCCGACAAGCCGTCCGAGCAGTGTGCTACGACACGGAACGGCGAATCCCGTTCGCAGATCGCGGCTATACCTTCACAAAGAAGTTCCCACTCGTCGGCCACAACGACACGGGCAATTCCCTTTTCTTTCATTGCCGCAAGGCCCTAGCAGCCTTCGCGTCCGGGGCGGAATCACATCGTGTCCGTCCCTGGCCGGACGAGGTCACCCTCATTCCTTCTGTTGTATTCGCCTCCCGTCGAACAAGCCGAACAGCGTCGCCAAGAAAACCCCCCCGAGCCCAACCTGGGAGCCCAGATGCCATCCACGTCAGGCGAAGCTGCGGATGGCGCTGGTCTCGTCGTCGTAAACGTCGAACACCGTGTAGAGTTTCGTGATCTGAAGGAGGTCCTTCACTCTCTTGGTGAGACCGAGCAGCCTGAGAACACCGCCCTGGTTCGTCACGGTAGTGAAGCCTGAAACAAGCTCACCAATGCCTGAGCTGTCGATGTATGAAACATCGCTGAGGTTCAACAGGATCTTCTTGTTGCCCTTGGCAACGAGATCGCGAATCGACTCACGAAGGGTGCTGGCCCCTTCACCCAGAGTAATGCGTCCGGTTACGTCGATCACGCTGACATCGCCAACCTGGCGGGTTGTCACTTGAATACTCACTGGAACAATCCTCCTCGCTGAGAACTCACAAGAATGCTTGTCAATCGTGCCGCAAGTACTTTACCAACTTCACTTCCGTTCCCGCCGGTACCAGGCGCTGCATCTGGTAATCATCCACAAACGCCCGGATCAGGAGGATGCCACGTCCGGACTGCTGCAGCAAATTCTCCTCGGCGAGAGGGTCGGGGATTGACTTGGGCTCGAATCCATTCCCTTCGTCGGCGACGGTAATGGTGATTCGATCATCCCCCTTCAGGACCTGCAGATGCACCCGCTTGCGCGAATTGTACCGGTTACCATGAACCACCGCATTGACGACCGTTTCACGAACGGCCATACCGATCTTGTGCAGATCGTCGTCGCCGAAACCGACCTCCTCGGCTGCTTTCAGTACAAGGTTTTCGGCGTCGTCAACGCTATCCAGCGTGGAAGACAGGAAGACGTCCACGTTTCCGTTCTCCCCGCTCAGAATTTCTCCCATAACCCTCTACACGACCGCTACGGGGCGATCAGTTCAGCCGAAGTCGAACCGTTACAATAGAATAGTAGCGTCGCAAAAGTCAAGATGCAGCTACCTCGGGCGAGGATGCGAGGCTCTTGCAGGGCGGGGAGACCGTTCGCCGCCCCACGGCGGCGGTGACTCTTGTGGAGATCTCATGGGAGCTTTGCTGGTTGCATTGGTATTATCCCTGCCCGTCACGGCGCAGGATTTCTCCGGCGTTCGAGTAGAGAAGATTTCGGGGGGCTATGCCTTCACGGAGGGTCCGGTGTGGTCGCGAGACGGTTACCTCCTCTTCAGCGACGTCCCGAATAACAAGATCATCCGTTTCGAGCCCGGGGAGGGCACGGCTGTCTTCCGGGAGAATTCCGACGGCGCAAACGGCAATACGTTCGATGCCCGGGGACGCCTCTACACCTGCGAGAGCAGGACACGGCGGGTAACGCGAACCGGCAAGGACGGCAAAATCGAGGTGCTGGCAGAAAAATGGCAAGGCAAGCGGCTGAATGCGCCGAATGACATCGTCGTCAGGAAGGACGGCCACGTCTATTTTACCGACCCCGCGTTCGGACAGCAAGGGGACACGCGCGAACTCGACTTCTTTGGCGTGTACCACATCTCCCCCAAAGGTGAGATGGAGGTGGTCGCAAAGCCAGCCGGCCGACCCAACGGGATCGCCCTTTCGCCCGACGGCAAGGTCCTCTATGTCGCCAACTCGGACGACCGAAACCTTCGCGCGTACGACGTCGACCGGAACGGCAAGGCGGCCAACGAGCACGTAGTCGTATCCAGGATCGACGGCGTGCCGGACGGCATTAAGGTCGATGAGAGAGGAAACATCTACGTGACCGCCCGAGGGGTCGCCGTCTACTCTCCGGGTGGAAAACTGCTGACGACCCTCGAGTTCACAGAGACACCCGCCAACTGCGCATTCGGCGATGCGGATTTCCAGACGCTGTACGTAACTGGCCGTACATCTCTCTACCGCGTGCGGCTCACGGTAAAGGGAGCTGTGCAGTACTAGGCCGGCGGCATGTCGAGGGTTGCAAGTGGTCCGCGGATGAGTCCAGGAGTGGAGATGCATGGCCGTTAAGGGGCGGCGGTATCCCGAGCGACCGATCGTGGGGGTAGGGGCGATTATCCTGAGACGCGATCGAGTGCTCCTGGTCGAACGGGCGGGTGAACCGTTGAAGGGCTACTGGTCGCTGCCGGGCGGTGTCCTCGAAGCCGGCGAATCGCTTCACGACGGCGTTCAGCGGGAGGTGAGGGAAGAAACCGGCCTCGAAGTCGAGCCTTTGGGAATCTTCGAGGTCTTCGAGCGGATCAACCGCGACGAGCGTGGGCGGACCGAATACCACTATGTGCTGGTCGATTACATGTGCCGGGTGACCGGCGGCGAGCTCCGGCCGGCGGACGACGCAAGCCGCGCAGAGTGGGTCCGGCGTGCGGACCTCCGGAAGTTCCAGATTACGGAAGGAACCGAGGATGTCCTCAGAAGAGCCTTCCAGCAGCGACGGAGAGGACTCCTCAAGCCATGAAAACCACAAGCTCAGACCTGCTCGAATTCGAGGCCCTCCGCGAGCTCGTCGGGCGCTACGTCGCGAGCCCGCTTGGCCTGGCGCTGCTCCGCGAGGCAGCTCCCCATACGGACCGCGGGCACCTGGAGCAGGCGCTCGCCGACGTTGCCGAGGCGATCGAGTACGTGCAAGCAGCCTCCAAGCCCCATCCCGCGGTACGTGGAGCGGCGGTCCGCATCCGGTTCGACTCTCTGAGCGACCCAACGGAAGCTCTTCAGAAACTGCGGATCGAGGGGACGGTTCTGGAGGCGAAGGAGATTCTCCAACTCACCGGTCTGATGGACCTAGCGTCGGATGTAAAGCGGCTGCTCGGGTCGGTTGCCGAACGATTCCCGCGGCTGGCCGGGAGAGGCCGCGAAATCGGAGAGTTCCACTCGCTGGTCCGCGACCTGGTCGGAAAGGTCCTGCCGGACGGCACACTGGCCGATGACGCAAGCCCGGCGCTGGCGCGCCTGCGCCGGGATATCGACAGGCAGAGGAAGCTCGTCCAGGAGTCGCTCGAGAGGTTTCTGCGGATCCACCGCGAGGAGAACGTCCTTCAGGAAGAGTTCGTCACGATCCGCAACGACCGGTTCGTGGTACCGGTGATTGCCGGGCGCCAGCGGAAGATCGAAGGCGTGATCCACGGAGCCAGCGGCAGCGGCCACACCATGTTCGTCGAACCGCTCGAAACCATCGAATTGAACAACGAACTGGTGCGGCTCAGCGAAGAGGAACTCCGCGAGATTCACCATATCCTTCGCGAGATGACCGCAAGCCTGCGGGCAAGTGGTGAGGCCATCGCGGCAACCGCCGAGGTCCTGGGAGATCTCGAATTCCTGTTCGCCAAGGCGCGATTTGCATCCGATTTCGACTGCACGGTGCCGCGATTCAGCCCGTCCGAGGCACGGCGCCTCAGTCTTCGCGAGGCGCGCCATCCGCTCCTAGCGGATGTCCTGCGCCGTCAGAAGAAGCCGATCATCCCGGTGTCTCTTGAATTGACGGAAGACTGCCGGACCCTCTTGATCAGCGGGCCGAATACAGGCGGCAAGACGGTCACGCTAAAGACGGTCGGGCTTCTCGCGCTGATGGCGCAGGCGGGCTTTCCGGTACCCTGCTCCGAGGCGGAGTTTCCATTATTCGGCCAGGTGCTTGCGGATATCGGCGACCAGCAGTCCATCCAGGAAAGTCTGAGCACGTTCTCGGCGCACATCTGCCGCGTGCGCGACATGCTCGACGCGGCCGATTCGACTTCTCTGGTGTTACTCGACGAACTGGGCCGGGCGACGGACCCGGAGGAGGGAGGAGCGCTCGGCGTCGCCGTTCTGGAGCGCTTCGGCTCAGCCGGTGCGTTCACGCTGTCATCCACGCATCTGATGGCTCTGAAGGTGTACGGCGCCTCAACGCCGGGCGTAGTCAATGCGTCGATGGGATTCGACGACGAGACGCTCAGGCCGACGTATGTCCTGAAGGTGGGCGCTCCCGGCAAGTCAGCCGGTCTGGAGATTGCGAAGCGCCTGGGAATGCCCGATGTGTTGATCGGCGAGGCAGGCCAGCGGCTCGGAAGCCGCGAGCGCGATCTCAGCAGCTTTCTCTCTGACTTACACCGCCGGCTGGACCGCCTGGCTGCGCAAGAGCAGGAACTGCGGGAGATAAAGGAAGCCCTGATCGCCCGTCAGAAATCCCTGGCAACGGAATGGGAGCGCCGGGAATCCGCAAAGCTGAAAGAACTGGAGCGGCGCTACGAGTTGGTGCTTGAGAAGTTCGACAGCCAGGCGCAGGAGGCGATCGAACGGATTGTCGCCGAAGCCGAACGGAGGAAGGTTGCTTCGTCCGCCATGCGTCGTGTCGGAGGGCTGAAGCGCGGACTTCGGGAAGAGCTGGAAGTCACTGTGGTGTCCACACGGAATGAGTCCCGGCAAGGCGCCCTCGAAACACCGAAGGCGCAAATTACGGAAGGCGTGCGGGTGCGGCTCAAGAACATCCGCGAACCCGCACGGGTCAGCCGAAAGCTGGCAGGCGGCCTGATCGAAGTCCAGGCGGGCTTCCTCAAGCTTCAGGTTTCGGAGGATGACGTTCTGGAAGTCCTGCCGGATGCCGGAGGGGGCGCGGGCCTGCCGAGGCAGGTCACTTACCGCCCGGCGGTACAAGCGGCGCAAGCTGTGCAAGAAATCAACGTAATCGGCCAGCGTGCCGAAGAGGCATGCGATGCGGTGGAGAAGTTCCTCGACAACGCGGTGCTCGCCGAGGCGACGCGCGTGCGGATTGTTCACGGGCACGGCATGGGAATTCTGCGGCGGGCCATCGCTGAGCTGCTAGCCAAAAATCCGAACGTCGAGAAGTTCCATGCCGGCGATCAGTTCGAAGGAGGCGCCGGAGCGACGATCGTGGAACTAAAGGGCTGACAGGGCTTCGAGCACCTGTGCGGCGTGCCCTTGCGCCTTTACCTTCGGAAAAATCTTCGCGATCCGGCCGTCCTTCCCGATGATGAAAGTGGTGCGTTCGATGCCCATCACCGTCTTCCCGTACATGTTCTTTTCCTTCCACACGCCGTAAGCCTGAGCGGCCGTCTTGTCGACATCGCAGAGGAGCGTAAAAGGAAGGTCGTATTTCGTCTTGAACTTTGACTGGGCCGCCAAAGTGTCGGGGGAGATTCCAAGAATCACTGCGTTATGTTTCGCGAACTGCTTCGAGGTGTCGCGGAACTCGCATGCCTCCGTTGTGCAGCCGGGTGTGTCCGCCCTCGGGTAGAAATAGAGGACTACAGTTTTGCCCTTCAGGCTGGCGAGGTTGAGGGCCTCTCCGCGATCTGTCGTGAGGACGAGGGGAGGGGCTGGATCGCCTTCTTTCAGGGCGACGGGCGCTGTTTTGGCCATAGGTCTTGGGTGATTACTCGACTGGGACGGTTGTCCCCTTTTTTTCTTCCCGCGTGAGCCACTCGATGCGCTCATCGATCACTGTCCGGATGGCTTTCAGGAACTCAACGCGGGCGTTCCGAAAGTGCTCGCGAGCAGATTCGGAGCCGCACTGGAGCATGGTGGTCAACTTCGGACCGGCACCCATGCAAAGACAGTTCACACGAGGCTCGGTGGAACCCGAAGCCGTGGTAGTTTCCTTCTCGCTCATGAGGCGACCTCCTTCATTTCGACGGTCAGAATCTTGTTGTCCAGCCTGGCACGGGCCGGTGTCAAGGCCGCCATCGAGGTTGGCAGGCCGATATGCCGGCGGAGTGTGCCGATCTCTACCACCAGTTCGTCACCCTTCTTGAACAGTCCGATTTCACCCTTGGTGGCGAAGGGCAGATGAATACGGATTTCGTAGCGGCCATCGTACTTCTCGAAGCTGTACGGCCGCTCTGTGCGGATTACTGCGGCGGGATTCTCGCCATCCGGATAGAGGATCGAAGCAAGCTCTTCCAGGCGCGGCCTTCCGAGCACTTCGCGCGCAAAGAGCGGAACTTTTTTCACGCGCACCGGAGCGAAGTACTCCTCAATCTCACGGAGGTTTTCTTCTTGGGACACGCGCCAGTCGTCAAAATAGCTGTCAGTGACCTCGCTTGGTAGTACCCGGTTCACAATCACCGTGTCCACGGTGAGTCCATGAAGGGAGAAATAGACGAACGCGCGCTGGGTCTCGCGCAGTACCATCTTCTCCGGGTTTGTTGCCAGCCGCACGGTCGTGAGGCGCGGATCCTCGAGCAGTTCGTCAATACCCTCGAGCTTCCGGAACAGCTCCTGGACGTTGGCAAAGTAGCTGTCAGTTGGAAGCTCAACCGGCGAAACGTGACGAGCGAGCGGCCGCACCGCCTTGAGGAGACTGCGCTGGAAGGGGAACACGTGCTTCATGTACCAGTCGAGCGTGGTCGGCATGCTCACGAATCGCATGGACTCGGCGGTGGGCGCGCAGTCCAGCACGACGGCATCGTAAAGCTTCTCGCGCCAGTACTGATTCACGTAAAGCATGGCACTCAGCTCTTCCATGCCGGGGAGAATCGCCAACTCCTCCGCTTCGACGCCGCTTATACCCGTGGTGCGCAGCACTGAGACGACATAGGAGGAGATCTCCTGCCAGTGGCGCCTGATCTCCTTCTGGATGTTCACTTCCTGGATGGCCAAGTGGCTGTTAACCGGGAATGGGTCGGCGGTTTGTCCCTGGAAGAGGCCGGTGGCCAGATCGAAAGAGTCCGCCAGGCTGTGCGCGGGATCGACGCTCATCACGAGGGTTCGGAGCCCGAGTTGCGCCATCCTAACCCCGGTGGCCGCGGCAAGGCTAGTTTTCCCCACGCCTCCTTTCCCAGTAAAGAGGAGGATACGCATACCCTTATTCTAGTCCTGCCAAGAGGGGGCGGTTCTTTTCAATCCACGCCGCGGTGTGCCGCGGCACTTCGGGACCGGTGGCGAGTCGTGCCAGGTCAGCAGGTGTATCAACGTCGAACCAAGCGGGGCCGACCGCGGTGGTAAGACCACACTTCCAAGAGGCCCGGAGGGTGTCTTCCAGGGTGAAAGGACCAGACCATCGAACGCCGCGAAACATGTCCGAATGGGTGCGGCGGCAGGCGATGACGCAGTAACCGCCGTCATCGGTCGGCATCAGGGCCACGTCAGCGGGCAATGACAGCACTGTTTGCAGGTGTGACGTGGGCAAGGTGGGGGCATCCGTCCCGACGATCACCGCTTGCGGGCGGTGCTCCGAGAGGGCTGTGTTCAGAGCATGCAGCATCCTGATGCCGAGGTCGCCCTTCTCCTGCAACCTCCTCGCAACCTTTGTCCCCGGCCAGGCATCCGTATTCATGTTGGTGTGCAATTCGATGTCGGCGACGCGACTCAGGACGGCGATCCGTTCGAGCATGTCTGCAACAAACGCCTTGTGCAAAAGGGCGGCCTCACCAGCCCCCAGACGCTCGGCAAGCCTGGTCTTGACCTGGCCGGCCACGGGCGCCTTGGCGAAGAGGATAATGACGGGCCGCATGAAGTGATTGTAGACTGGTGTTTTCGGGCGATTGTTTTCGATGAGGGGAAGAATGTTTAAAATCGGTCGTTTTCGTCTGTTTGCGATCTGCGTGTCGGCCGCCCTGGCGGCCGGAGCGGCGATTGCCGCGCCAAAGGCTGGAAAGGGCGACGCAGGCAAGGGGAAGGCTGTTTTTGAGCAGTGCGCGGTGTGCCACAACGCCGACAGCACCGACAAGAAGATGGGGCCTGGGCTGAAGGGCCTCTTTAAACGAGCGAAGCTGGCGAGTGGCAAGCCAGTGAATGAAAGTAACATCCGTGCGACCATCGACGCGGGTGGTAACGGAATGCCTCCCTACAAGGAGATGCTGTCGGATCAGGAGAAGGACAACCTGATCGCGTACCTGAAGACGCTCTGAGGTTTCCGTCCAGCTGAACGGCCGCGGACCGCGGTTGACGAGGCCGCGGCGCAACGTCTACAGTGAAGAGAGCCTGCCGAGCAACCGGTTTCACGTCCCTATCGTCTAGCCCGGCCTAGGACACCGCCCTTTCACGGCGGCAACGCGGGTTCGAATCCCGCTGGGGACGCCACTCAAATCAAGCCCAATCAGCGGGTTGTCTTGGGGAGGAGGTGCGCACTGCCTCTACGGCTGACCCTGCGCCTGCCACTCCGCAAGTCTTTCGCGAGCCAAGCCGGACGAGGTTGAGCTTGGGCCCAGCTCAAGCAGGCGGCGATACTCGACCGCCGCCGACGCCCGGTCACCGGCCGCAACATGGATTTCCGCGAGCATGGCGTGGACTTCCAGGTAGCGGCGGTCTTCGCCTGTTTCGAGAATGGCGTTTATTGACTGCTTCGCTCGGTCAGGGTTATGCAGCGCCATGTTGGCTAGGACGCTGTAATAGTGGGCCTCCGTCAGCCTGGGATCGAGCCTGAGCGCGGAGTCCGCAAGACGGGCCGCTTCAGCAAAGTGCCTGGATTTCAACTCGATCACGGCCAGCGACACGTACGGATTCGGAAATCTGGGATCCGCGGTGACGGCGCGCTCAAAAGCCCTGCGAGCTCCATCAATGTCATGGCGTTCCAGCAGCGTTCCCCCCAAGAAATACCAGGCCGCAGCGAATTGCGGATAGACGCTCAGGGCCCTCTCCAGCTCTTGTGACATTTTGACGAGGTTTGGCGTCTTTCTGCCGGCCTCGCGGCTGGCTCTCTCGTAAGCCTTGCGTGCTTCCTTCGGTGCCGCAAGAGTCGTGAAGCTCACATAGAACTCACTCGCAACAGCGGGGGGTTGCGCGCGTACGGCACCGGCTCCCAGAAGGAAGGCCAGAGTCACCGAACTCGCTCTTTTCATTGATGTTCCTCCGAGTGAAACTGTCCCGAGCTTAGGGTCTGCGCAACCTGCCGACAAGCGACAACGTGCGACGCACGTGGGTGTCGCCCTTTGTCGTGATTGCGGGCGCGCTTGATGACCTGCCTGACCGGGGCTAAAATTGACTGAGCCTGACGAGGTGCCAGTGCCCTCCATCGAGCCGCAAAGAGACCGGCGACTGGATTCGTGGAAAGAGATCGCTGCCTATCTCGGCCGCGATGTGCGCACCGTGCAGCGGTGGGAGAAAGAGGAGGGCCTCCCCGTCCACCGGCACACGCACAAGAAGCTGGGAACGGTCTACGGGTTCCAGTCGGAAATTGACGCCTGGTGGGAGAGCCGCCGTGCCAGCCTTAAGTCTCCGCAACCACTCCCGAAACGGTCTCGGAGAACATGGTTGGCGGTAGGAGCCGCGGCTGCTATCGTTCTCGGCGCCGGCGTCGTGTTGGTAATCCGATTCATCACTCCTGAGCCCGCTCCTGTACAGTTCAAAGCCGTCCCGTTCACCACCTACCCCGGTGATGAACTCGGCGCCACTTTCTCCCCGGACGGGAACCAGGTAGCGTTCGCCTGGAACGGGCAAAACCAGGACAACTATGACATCTACCTCAAAGCGTTCGATTCGGAGACCCCATATCGGTTGACCACCGACCCTGAGGCGGAGATGTTCCCGGCTTGGTCGCCAGACGGGCGCAGAATCGCCTTTGTTCGCAGCGCGGCGCCTTGGAAACTGCCCGCTGCGATCTATGTGATACCCGCGACGGGCGGCCCCCAAACTCGGGTTGCCCAGCTCTCCACCGTGGAGTGCTTCTTTCGGAACGAGAGCCTGTCATGGTCTCCGGATGGGAAGTGGCTGGCGTTCGCTGACGGCGACTCGGCTGAGGCCCAGTCCGGAATCCACGTGCTATCGGTCGAAACCGGCGAGACGCGAAGGCTCACACTTCCCCCTGCCGGATGGGGCGGCGACGAGCTACCCGCGTTCTCTCCAGATGGCCGGTCGATCGCATTCGCCCGGTTCAGGAGCTTGACCCGATCTGATATCTACCTGGTGTCGTTGGACGGCGGCATGCCCAGACGCCTGTCGTTCGCCAACCAGTTGATTCGAGGACTGGTGTGGACACCTGATGGCAAGGCGATCGTGTTCTCATCGGACGGACTGTGGAAAGTCGCTGTCACCGGAGGTTCTCCGGAACGCCTTCAAGGAACAAGCGACTTGGCAGACGCCCCGGCCATCTCGCCACAGGGCGGGCGGCTGATCTTCTCGAGGCCGGTCTCCAATGAAAACATCTGGCGCGTCGGCGTCCAGGGTTCGCGGCTGGTGGGAGAGCCGACACGGCTGATTGCCTCCACTCGAGACGATACGAACCCCCAGTATTCGCCGGACGGCAGGCGAATCATTTTCGACTCGAACCGCTCGGGAAACTGGGAGCTCTGGGTGTGCAACAGCGATGGGTCGAATCCGATTCCGGTGAGCCGAGCCGGGTGGCCGAGCTGGTCGCCGGATGGCAAATACATTGCTTTCGACGACGATGTCAAAGGCAGTTCGGACATTTACGTAGTCAGCGCCGAGGGAGGAACACCGAGGGCGATCACGCACCGGGGTGAAAACGCCGGGCCGAGCTGGTCTGCCGACGGCTGGATCTACTTCCAGTCCAATCGCTCCGGCAGCCTCGAGATCTGGAGAACGAGGCCCGACGGCGGTGAGCAGGTTCAGGTGACCAGGAAAGGAGGGACGAGGCCGGCTGTTGCGCCCGACGGGAAGTTCGTCTACTTCGCAAAGGGAGTGCCGGCAGAAGCTATATGGCGGATCCCGGCGGAGGGAGGCGAGGAGACCCTCTTCCTCGACAATGCGGATGAAGCGGACATGGGACATTGGGCTCCGGTGAAGGAAGGCTTCTATTTCGTGCTGCGCAAGGAACGGAGGAAGGCTCTCGCGTTTCTCGACTTCAAGACCGGTGGCATCGCGGAGGTGATGCAGATCGAGAAGCCATGGGACCACTCCGCCCTCTCCGTCTCTCCGGACGGGCGCTCGATTCTGTACCCTCAGTTCGACGAAATCGGGCACGACCTGATGCTGGTGGAGAATTTCCGGTGAAGGGTGCGCCTCAGGGCGGCAACGGAGTGCTAGTCTAAGAGGCTGGATCCTGCTCCATTCGATTCGAAGTCGCCAAAACTGTGAGCAAAGAAACGATTCAAGCCTACGACCTGCCGGCGCGGGTGTCGTCCTATGACGCCGACATGGCGCTGATGCACCCCAACCGTTCACGGATGGTCGACATCGCCCTGGAGGTCGTGCCTTTTGACGCGAAGGCCGCGTTCACCGTGTTGGATCTCGGTGCCGGCACTGGATTCTTCACCCAGGCTGTCCTGCGCCGGTTTCCGAACTGCCGGGTGATCGCTGTGGACGGCGCAGCTTCCATGGTCGACCTTGCCAAAACGAGGCTCGGCGCGGAGGCATCGCGCGTGGAGTTCCGCGTCGGAGACTTCCGCGAGTTGTCGCGACTCATCCCGAACGAACATGGCGAGTTTATTTTCTCCTCGTACGCGCTTCACCACCTGACGCCGGAGGAAAAGACCGGCGTCATAAGGGACGCACTCTCTTTCCTGAAACCAGGGGGATGGTTCCTGAATGCAGACGTTGTGACCGCGGGACACGAGCGGACAGAGGCGCGCATTCAGGACGTCCGCATTCAGGGTATCGTCCAACGGGCCTCCGGCCGGGACGAGCGCTTTCCGGACGCTGTCTCGGTCAGGACGTTCCTGGATGACCTGGAAGCCCGCGACCACGACAAGCCGCTGCCGGTAACCGAGGAACTACGTATCCTCAAGCAAGGCGGGCTGGCGAGCGCAACGGTGTTCTGGCTCGAGTACCGGGAGGCAGTGACGGGCGGAGTGACGTAGGCCGTTGGCGGGGCCGCCATTGCTATGATCCGTATCCTATGGGCTCTCGCGTGCGGGTACCGCACCTGATCGGCGTGGCGGGTCCATCGTGCGCCGGAAAGACCGAACTGGCACGGGGAGTCGCGGACCGTCTGCACGCGCCGATCATCTCCCTCGATTCCTACTACGTCGACCTGGCTCATCTGCCGTTTGAGGAGAGACCGCGCACGAACTTCGACGTTCCGGAGTCCCTCGATAAGGACCTGCTCGTGAACCAACTCCGGCAGCTTTCGAGAGGCGAAAAGATTCACGTACCGGTCTATGACTTCACCCGTCACGTTCGAGCCTCGGATACCCGTTGCGTGCGAGCCGGCGAGTTCGTCATCGTCGAGGGCCTGTTCGCTTTGTACTGGGAGGAGCTGCGGGCCCTGCTGAAAACCACGGTATTCGTGTACGCGAAAGACGACATCTGCTTCGCGAGGCGGTTGGAGAGAGACGTCCGGGAACGAGGCCGCACTCCGGAATCGGTTCGGGAGCAGTTTGACTCCACAGTCCGCCCGATGGCGGAGAAATACATCTTGCCGACACGCCTCTTCGCCGACCTGGTGCTCAGTGGGACAGACCCGTTAGAGCAGTCCGTCGCAACGGTACTGGATGGCGTCAGGATCTCCGATGCACGAGGAGGCTGAGCGCATAACTACCTGCCCCACTCCGGGGGCGTGGGCCGAACTGGGGAGTAACAGGGCCGCGGTGTCAGCTTATGGTTTCTTTAGCCTGGGAGAGGTTGTTGTTGGTCACTTCCCAGATCGTGTAAATGCTCTTGTGGCTGCCAAGGAAAAACGCCGAGGCTACCAGGCATACGAAAGCCAACAGGAGCGTGTACTCCACCAAGTCCTGACCTTCCTGCTGCCCAAGAAAGTCCAAGCAAAGGGACCTCATCGTCAGTCTTTTCCTCCTGCGATTCTGTGCCACTCTTGACTGAGTATGGGACGGACACAGCCCGCCCGCGTTTGGTCCGTGCGAGTTCAGCCTATCGTAAAGCCACAGACTCCCAGTTGCAATAGTACCTTGGATAGCATAGGATATCACCTTCCTAGAACTTCGCCGGCAACCGCAGCCAAAAAGTAAAGTTATGACGGAGTCATACGAATTTCGTCGTCCTGGATGATTTGCGAGTTGACCGGCGTGGCGAAACCGCCGGAGACTATCGGTATGCCGACACGTAGAGGGTTTCTGGCCGGAGCAGTCGCGGGCACGGTGTCTGCCGCATCGCAAACCGGAGGTTCGGCCGTCTCGCTCCGGACCCACGAATGGTTCGGGGACAAACTGGAAGAGTTCACGTTCCCGCCCGGATGGCGCGTTTCCGTGCAGCACATGAAGGGGCACGCTACGTCTCTCCTGGCTCCGGCGGCAATTCGGACGGCCGTACAGAATCCCGTTGGCACACTGCCACTGCGGGAGATCGCCGCAGGCAAGAAGACTGTGGCGATCGCATTTGACGACCTGACCCGGCCGACTCCGACCTATGAAATCGTCCCCCATGTAATCGAAGAGCTGCGCGTAGCCGGTATTCGCGACGAGAACATCCTGTTCGTGACGGCATATGGCGCCCACTACCAGATGAACGGGCTGGAAGTGGCAAAGAAGCTCGGCGAGGAGGCCGTCCGGCGGCATCCGTGGATCAATCACAACATCTGGGAGAACCTTGCGGATCTGGGGACGACGAAAGCCGGCAACCACCTGCTGATCAATACCTACTACTCAAAAGCTGACGTCAAGATCACACTTAGCGGGCTGAAGGCCCACGGGACGCCGGGCTACGGCGGCGGGCCGAAACTCATCCTGCCCGGCATCTCGGGGATGAAGACGATCCGTTACATGCACACGGAGATCAAACGGGCGCGCAGACCGCAGACGGGCCCGGACGGAGTACCGATCTTCCGCGTCTGGGAGAACGAGCAGCGCCAGGACATGATCGAGGCGGCGAGGCGCATTGGAGTCGATTTCAGCGTGCAGACGGTCTACAACCAGGACCGCCGTCCGGTGGACGTGGTCGCGGGTGACATCGTCAAGGCGCACCACAAGGCTGCGCGGTACGCCGTAAACCACCTCGCCACGGAATACGCCAAGGATGCTGATATTGTTGTGGTCAATGCCTACCCCAAAGGCGGCCAACTACATGAACACTTCGGATGGGGCTCGCGCGGACTGAAAGAAGGCGGGAGCATCGTGGTGATCAACCAGAACCCCATGGGTGAGTTTGTCTGGCATTACCTCGATGAGTGGAAATTCAACGAAGGGAAGTCGTATTTCGAACAGAGGGCAGCCCGAAAGCGCCGCTTTCCGCAGGCCCGGCAGGTCTTGATTTACTCGCAATATCTCCAGGCTCGGGAATTGGACCACCCGTATTTCCCGCCCGATGCCGAAGGTGTACGGTCCTGGAGTGACGTCGTCGACCGGCTTAAGCAGAAGCATCGTGGCGACGTCCACGTTGCGGTCTACCCCTATGCCGGCATCCAGCACGGGATCGCGCGGCTCGACCTGCCAGAGGAAACGTAAAAGGGCGGCCTGAAGCCATGGCTCCGGCCGCCCATGGTGGATAGACTCCGACGCGGCTACAGTGGCTTGGCCACCGTAATCGCCGTTCCATCGCTGTCAGTCTCGGGATCGTGATTTGCGCTGGCCTGATAGGTCAGGTTTGTCCCAGTGATGTTGTTTACGGTGAACGTCGCACTGGTCTTCTTGGCAGGGATACCACCGGTGGTCACGCTGCACTGACCGTTTCCGTCCGTAGTGCATGTGGCTGCGCCCGAGAACCCGCCGCTCCACGTTCCGGAGACCGTAGCACCAGAGACGGTGCCGTGAGAACCGTTGTGAACCGTGACGGTGATTCTCGCTTGCCACTTGTTGCGCGGCAGGGGGCTTGAGGCGCCGTCAAGGTCACCCGAATGCACTGGAGTCGCGGGCGGCGGTGGAGGAGGCGGCGAGCCGCAAGGGCTGATCTGGAAGGATCCCACACGAGTCCGCCACGAGGCAGAACTCACTCCGTTGTAATACTCCTGCGTGTACCAGAAGCTACAGTCGCTTTCATTAACGGACATCGCGCTGTAGTCGCCCCAGCGGCCGCTGGAGTGTGTTTGATAGCCGCTGCCGGCGACAATCGTTCCCTCACCGAGGGTCATCTGGCCGAGCTGGTCACTCGCCAACCGTCCGGTGTATCGGATTGACGGGTAGACGCTGGTACTGGATGCGCTGTATCCGAGGGCGACATTGCCGGAACTGTCCATAGCGATACTACCCATCCAGCGATGGGTGCTATCCGGCGAGTAGGTGCCCTGTTGGTAAATGTTCCAGCCGGCGCCCGTATCTCTTAGCTCGTACCAGCGAATTCCGGCGAGGTCGGCGCCGTTCACGTCCACCGTGTGGTTGGTGACCATTGCCTGATGTGTGCCGAAGTTCCGATACTGAAGACGAAACAACAGCCGGTCCGCGATCGCGTCCACTTTCGTGCCACCCGGTTGCGGGATGCAATTCCTTGAGCCATTGCACATGTTGCCATCGAAACTTGCCGTCGGCAGGATCCTGGCGAGTGTAAAGGTGGATGATGCCGGCTGGGTCCAGTTGGTCTGGAACTTCCAGATCTCCAGCTGATCGGCGGGGTAACCCCAGGCGTTGTCGTCGATCTGTGCAAAGTAGTTTGGAGTCCCGGTGGGCGGCGCCGGGCCATCGAGATCCGAAGGCAGCATCCCGCCGAGATTCGGGTCCGTGGAGTAGAGATCGAAATATACTGCCCGGGCGGATTGCCCGAGCAACATCTTGTCTCGCTCGAAAACCACCGCACCCGCGCCGCCCCAACTCAGACTCGCTTGGTTGAATTGGTTCATCGACATGTAGTAGCCATCCGGCCAGACCGCAAATTTCGGGTAGTCGTTCATCTTATTGCTGCTGATTTGGAACCCATACCGGTACCAGGCACCGGTTGGATCGGGCGTCTGGGAAATCGCGATGCACTGGTAGAACGGCCCGAAGGGGAAGTTCGGCAGGGCGAACTGGCTGATGAGCCAGCGGTCCGCGAGGTGATCGTAGAGGACGATCGGGTCACCATCGTTGCGGGTCTGGCAGGGGCCACCGAATCCGCTGAAGAGCGTGTTGATGTTCGCAGGGCCGTAAAGCAGGGTACCACTCTTGTTGTAGATGGCGAAGGCAAGGTTGACGGCCTGGACGTAATGATTCGGGCCGATGTCCCCGACAGTGTCGGGAGGCAGAACACCGCTTACATTGTTGACGCCCTCAAAGGTCACGGTTGTTGTCGGTGCTGCCTCGGTTCCAGGAGCGCTCTGCACAACGGTATCGGTCTCACCCGGAGGCGTAACACCCGGCCGGTTGGGCAGCCACTTGCGCGGCAGTTCGAGAATCTCACCCGCCCTGGGCGGATTGGGCCTGATGGTGTGCAGCGGAGCAGAGGAGTCGTGCCGGTCCGAATAGATCACGTGTGCCGGCGGATTCTGACCTTCCGGGGGCGCCGCGGCAAGACTAGTTGCCAAAAAGGAAGCGAACAGCAAGAGAAGCCGTATTCGCGATTGCATTGAGTAGTCTCCAGTGGGTGCAGTCTTAAGTTCCCAGTGAGGATTCAGCCCACGGCGCTCGCCCCACCTTTCCCCAAAATCGGAGCGTCGCCCGGGAGCCGACCTTAGGCCAACGATAGCGGAGATGCAGACGAAGATCAATAGTACTTTCGCCAGCAGAACGAAGTTAACTGCCATGGCGAGAAGGTCAGAGCTAGTCGCCGGAACTTGTCAAGACCCGGTTCCCGCTGTACATTCAGAGCATGTCTCATACATCCGTCATCCGAGATGCCCTCGCCGCCGGAGATGGGATCGTCCGGCTAGCTCCTTGTTGGGTACCGAGATCCTTCCTAATGCCCGGCGGCCGCCTGAAGTTGGACCCCCGCGACCTGTATGCCTTGGGCGCGCATCGCGGCGGCATCGACGAGCGTTGGTTCTCATCCACAACCAATGCTGACAACGGTCCTAGTACCCCCGAAGACGAAGGACTGAGCTACATAGCCTCCAACGGCAAGAGGGCGCTGCTGAAGGAAGCTATCGAGACGCTAGGCAACGACTTTCTCGGCGCCGACGTCATGCGCGAGCAGGGTGGCTGGAACCTGCTGTGCAAGTTCTTCGATAACTTGGGACCAATCCCCCACCATATGCACCAAAGGGACGAACATGCCCGCCGGGTGGGCCGCAAAGGCAAGCCGGAGGCGTACTACTTCCCTCCCCAGTACAACGTGAAGGAGAATAACTTCCCTTACACGTTCATGGGACTTGAGCCGGGCACGACGAAAGACGATGTGCGTCGGTGCCTTAAGCGCTGGAACGAGGGTGACAACGGCCTCCTGTACCACTCCCGGGCGTACAAACTGAAGCCTGGCAGCGGGTGGCAGATCGATGCCGGTATTCTGCACGCGCCGGGATCACTGGTGACCTACGAGCCCCAAGTGAATTCGGACGTATTCGGAATGTTCCAGTCGATGGTCGAAGGTCGCCCGGTGCCATGGGATCTACTCGTCAAAGACGTTCCTCCGGAGCATCATCAGGATCTTGACTACATCATCGACATGCTCGATTGGGAGGCCAACGTCGATCCGGAGTTCGCCAAACACCGGCTGTTCCACCCGGCACCGGCTCGTCCCAAGGATGAGATGGCTGAATGCGGCTATTCCGAGCAGTGGATTGCATACTCGACGCCGTACTACTCGGCGAAGGAACTTACGGTCTTCCCCGGGCGCTCAGTCAAGATTCGGGACGCAGCGGCCTTCGGCGCTATCGTCGTGGCCGGGTGGGGAGCGATCGGCAAGATGGAGGTCGAGACTCCAACACTGATCCGCTACGGCCAGATGACTAAAGATGAAGTTTTTGTAACCGCAGCCGCCGCCTGGGAAGGTGTGGTTGTCACCAACCGGAGCGACAGCGAGAACCTGGTCATGCTGAAACACTTCGGACCGGGCAATCCCGATGCGGCGGGGTTCATCGCATGAAATTCGGGGCAAACACCCTCATCTGGACCGCGGCCTTCGACCGTACGTACCTGTCGTTGCTCCCGCGCATCAAGGAGCGCGGATTCGATGGCGTGGAGATTGCGCGGTTCGACTTTCACGACTTCCCGGCCGCGGAGATTCGCAGGAACCTGGAACAGAATGGCCTGGAGTGCACCTTCTGCTCGGCTCTGACGGGAGACCTGAGCTTGATCAGCGAGGACGCAGCGGTCCGGAAGAAAGCGGCAGACTTTCTCCAGTACGGAATCCGCACCGCCGCGGAGCTCGGAGCGAGGATTTTCATGGGGCCCTTCTACTCTCAGGTCGGCTACCTCGCCGGCCGCCGGCGGACGGCGGATGAATGGACGCGGGCGGTGGAGGGTCTTCAATCGTTAGGCGAGTCGCTAGCGGCAAACGGCGTCGTAATCACGATCGAGCCGCTGAACCGCTTTGAGACCTATTTTCTCAACACAGCCGCGGACGCCGCGGCGCTGTGCGACGAGGTCGATCATCCGAACGTCGGCATTGCTCTGGACACGTTCCACGGGAATATCGAAGAGAAGGATCTCGGATCTGCGTTCCGGACCGCCGGCAAGCACCTGAAACACGTCCATGCCTGCGAGAACGACCGCGGAATTCCGGGGAGTGGTCACGTGGACTGGAGAGGGGTTTTTGGAGCGCTGCACGAACTCCGATATGACGGCTGGCTGGTGATCGAAAGCTTTGGTTTCACCATTAAGGAGATTGCAGCGGCAGCGTGTATCTGGCGAGATCTGGCGCCCTCTCCCGAGGACATTGCGTTCGAGGGGTTGAAGTTTCTGAAGAATCGCGCCGCGTGAAAAGCGAAAGGGGTCCGGAACGGGACCCCTTGCCGCGTCGAACAGAGTTGACCCTAGAGTTGTACCTTCCTGGTCCCCTCCTGATCGGGGCGATTCTGATGTTACCACGAAACCAAAGCAGAGACGTAATTCTTCGATGAGCTCAGGATCGGATGCCGGCGCCGCGAACCAGCAGGCTCTCGACCTGCGAGGCAGGCAGGGACGCACTGAGCAGATATCCCTGCACTTTGTCGCACCCGACCGCTCGCAGCGCTTCCATCTGGTTCTCGCTCTCCACTCCCTCGGCGACGACGTCCAGTCCCAAGCCATGCGCCAGTGATACGATCGCCTGAACCAGGGGCATTGTATTGGAGTCGACGTCGAGTTCCTTGACGAACGACCGGTCTATTTTGATCGTGTCGATCGGCAGGCGCCGCAAGTAGCTGAGCGATGAGTAGCCAGTGCCAAAATCGTCGATCGAGATACTGGCGCCGAGCGCCCGAAGCCGCTCCATCTGGCGGCTCGATTCCTCAAAATCCCGCATGACGACACTCTCGGTGAGTTCCAACTCCAGGAATGACGGATCGAGACCGCTGTGCGAGAGGACCTGAGCCACGGTTTCGACGAAATCCGCGCGGGCAAATTGGACGGGTGACACGTTAACGGCGACCTTCACCGGCTCATAGCCCGCCTGCCGCCAGGCGACGGTTTGGCGGCACGCCTCTTCCAGCACCCACGCCCCGATCTCGACAATCAGGCCGCTTTCCTCAGCCACCGGGATGAACTGGGAGGGCGATATGACGCCGAGCTTCGGGTGGTTCCAAACCAATAGCGCCTCCAGCGCCGCAAGCCGTCCTTCGATCGCCAGTTGCGGTTGGTAGTACAACTGCAACTCGCCATTCGCCATCGCCCGGCGGAGGGCATTCTCCAATTCCAGTTGCTCTAGAGCCGCGGCGCCCAGATCCGGTGTAAAGAATTGGTAGATGTTCTTTCCTTGATTCTTGGCGCGGTACATTGCGTTGTCCGCATTCCGGAGCAACGTGACTGAGTCACGCCCATCCCTGGGGAAGACGCTAATGCCAATGCTGGCGGTCACGAACAGCTCGAATGCATCCACCTTGAACGGGGTCTTCAGAGCATCAAGTAGTTTCTGCGCGACCCGCGTAGTGTCGGAAGGGTCTCGAAGCTCGGTCAAAATCAACTGGAACTCGTCACCGCCCATCCGGCCCAGGCTGTCGGTGCGCCTGAGACAACTCTCAAAGCGTCTCGATACCTGCTGCAACAGGGCGTCGCCAATGGCGTGTCCGAGGGTATCGTTGATCTGTTTGAAGCGATCGAGGTCGATGAACAGCACCGCAACGTGCCAGCCATGACGCGTAGCCTGGTCGAGCGCCTGATGAAGCCGGTCCTCAAACAAAAACCTGTTGGGCAGACCTGTAAGGGCATCGTGCATGGCCTGGTAGGCCAGCCTGTCGTTCAGTTGACGCTGTTCGACGGCTACCGCTGCCAAGCGGCCGGCCATGTCCACGAGTTCGATTACAGCGGGAGAGGCTTCGTGCTGCTCGCGAAGGTAGATCATAAATACCCCGAGCGCCCTGCCATCGCCCGACAGGATGGGGGAACACCAGCAAGAGCGCAAGCCGAGATTCCGAAGCAGTGCGGCCTCTCGCCGGAAAAGCGGATCGGCAGCCAGATTCGGGATCAGGAGCGGTTTGCCCAGGAGTGCCGTCTCGCACGGTCCGAGGGCGGTCGTCACATCAAGCCCGTCAAAGGCGTCGGCAATCGGCTGTGGAAGGCTCGGCGCGGCCCCGGGGTGCAGACGTCCGTCGCGCACCAGCAGGACCGAACAGAGGAGATCGGAACACTGGTTCTCAACCAGATTCGCCAACCTCGCGAGTACGGTTTCCAAAGGACCGTTGCTGGCTACAAGTTCAAGAACCTGGTTGCGGTCCCGCTCCAGTATCTCAGCCCGCTTTCGATCGGTCGTCTCTCGCAATACGGAAACCCAATAGGTGAAGGCGCCACGCTCGTCGACGATCGGAACGATGTTCAGGTCGACCCAGAACTCGGAGCCATCCTTACGGTAGTGAATCAGTTCAACCCGGGCCGTTTCCCAGCGGCGGACGGCGGCACATATCTGATCCAGAACCGCCTCGTCGGTTTTCGGGCCGTGAAGTATTCGGGGAGTCCTGCCCGCGGACTCCACATCCGAGTAGCCGGTAATCCGGGAGAACGCATCGTTGACGTAGACGATGCGCGAGCCGAGGGGGTCGTCCGGGTCCGCCTCAGCCACCATGACGCCATCGTTGGAATTCACGACCACGGATTTCAAGAGCCGCAATTGCGCCTCGGCTCTTTTTCGCTCCGTGATGTCGCGAGCGATCCCCTGGACGCCGACCGGGATGCCTTTGCGGAAGAGCAGGCGGGTGCTCACTTCCAGAATGATCCGCCGGTTGTCTTTCGTGACGATGGTGACCTCATAGGTCGTTTGCGGCGCACCACCGAGCTTCTGCTGGATCATCTCGATGGTAAGGCGCTGAGACTCCGGGTCAAGAACCTGAAAAATGTTCATCTTCAGCGCATCTTCACGGCTATAGCCGGTGATGCGCTGGGCTGCCTTGTTGGCTGACGTGAAATTGCCGTGAAGGTCGTGGGTATAGACGACGTCGCTTGCGTTCTCGAACAATTCGCGATAGCGGTCATCGCCGAACCCGGGGTTTTCCGCGGCGGCGATGGTCTTGGCGACCGAGGCCCGAAGCTCCCCTTCCGCCATGGCCATACCGGCAAGATCACGAAGCGCCGCGATCTGAGGCGGATCGAGTTCGCGCGTCGTGGTGTCCATGACGCAAAGAGTCCCGATGTTCGCTCCGGTGGGAGTCCGCAAGGGGACCCCGGCGTAAAACCGGACCTTGTGTGACCCGGTCACGAGCGGACAGGTGCGGAAACGGTCGTCCCCAAGGGCATCGGGCACCACCATCACCTGATCGGACAGAATTGTGTGGGTGCAGAAGGAAGAAGCTCGCGGAATCTCGCGGATACCGAGCCCGTGTGAAGCCTTGATGTGCTGGCTGTCGCGGTCTATGACACTGATAGCGGTGAACGGCACACCGAACAGGCGGGCTACCAGCCCAGCCAGGCGGTCGAAAACAGCACCGGAGAGAACGTCCGGAACGACATAGCTCTGTAACTCCGCTAGCCTCTGTTCCTCGTTCTCGGGTAACTGACCGTCCATCGAAACACCCGAACCGCAACGGTGATCACCAGCGGACCGGACACCGGCTCCTACGTCCTCTACTATACAAGCGCAGTTGAGTGAGATTCCACCCGGCGCGGCCGTGCTGGGTTAGGATTTCAGTCGTCTCGCATCAGGCGGGAGGTCTTCCGCAGCCAGCCGCGCAACATGGCAGTGAAGTCACGCGCTTGGGGGTCGCTCCGAAATTCTTCGACGGTGAACTTCACTTTGCGGCGCCAGTTCGGGTATTGCCAAGTGCTGCCAGGCAAGTTTTGCTGGTCTGTCTCCTTCGTCAGATCCTCCAGGGCGAGCAACATCAGCATTGACGGCGTGGACGCGAGAAATCCAACGACCGCGTTGTGGAGTTCTCCCGAGAGCTCCGGCACGTCCGCGCAGTTTCTGGGGAACCATTCCGGAAGGTCTCCACATCGCAAAAGCACGTCCAGCAAATTCTGCTTTTCGCGAGCCCGCACTCCGAGCTGTCTTTGATACGCATCACCGTTGCCGAGCAGACCGGCGACCCGCCGTGCCTCGATGTCTCTACCCAACCAGAACCCGGTTAGCGTCGGGAGGTCATGTGTCGTGATCGATGCCAAAGACTGGCGGGGATACTCGTGGGGAGTTCGGAATTCGTCCTGCTCATTCTTCTCAAAATAGAGCAGCCGGTAGCTCAGTATCCCGAAGCGGCCGAGTTCTTCGCGAATCTTGGGAGCCACCGTGCCCAAGTCCTCTCCGACCACCAGAACCTGGTTTCTTACACTTTCCAGCGCGAGGATGCGCAACAGGTCTCCATGTTTCTCCAGCACGTACGTGCCGTCGGCGGCTTGCCCCCCGTCCGGGATCCAAAAAAGGCGGAAGAACCGCATCACGTGGTCGATGCGTAGCGCGCCGCCGTGACTGCAGTTCCGGCGAATCGACTCTACGAAGAACCGGTAACCGGTCTCGCTGTGGTATTCGGCATTTGGCGGCGGGAAAGCCCAATCCTGGCCCTCCGGCGCGAACGCATCCGGCGGCGAACCGACCCGGCAGCCGGACACGTAACAGCGGCGGTGTGCCCAGAAGTCCGACCCGAAGCGATCCGTAGCCAGCGCGAGATCGTGATAGAGACCGATAGAGAGCCCTTGCCGGCGCGCGTGTTCCTGGGCCTCCTGAAGTTGCAAGTCCGCCAGCCACTGAAGGTACTTGTGAAAGAGCACCAGGGAGGCGTTTTCCGCAGCGAAGCGCCGGGTCGCTTCCGACTCAGGATCCTGGTACTCGGAGGGCCACTCGGCCCACACCCACGTGTCGGGGTTGCGGGCGTGAATCCACTCGTCCAGGGCGCAAAAAGTGGCATAACGATCCAGAAGGTCGCTCTCACGTTCGCAGTATCGTCGAAACGCCTCGGCGCGGACGGAGTGGGCGGCGGAACTTCGGGAAAATTCGCGGAATGCGAGCCGCAGAAAGCGAAGTTTCAAAGCATAGACCCTCTCGTACTCGACGAACGGCGCCGTTCGAAGGGCGCAGATCTCGGCTTGTACTTCCGGCGAGGGGAAAGCTGCGACCGCCTCGGCGGAGGTCCGAAAGTCCTCGACCCGCTCGACGTCCAGGTAGATAGGGTTCTTGTAGTAAATGCAGACGGGGAGATAAGGGCTTGTATTGTATGGCTGGCGGTTGTGAATGGCGTGGAGAGGGTTTAGCGCCACGAACTCCACACCGGCGTCCTCCGCCGCCCAATCCACGATGCGTTCGAGGTCAGAGAAATCTCCGCATCCCCAGTTCCGCTCCGACCGCAGTCCGTAGAGATTGACCGCTACTCCCGCGGCGCGCCTGCCCGAAGCCAGACTGGACGGAAGCCAGACCCGATCAGGCGTCACAATCAAACGCATCGTGGCGCAAACCGGGCCATGGTCTCCGCGGACTTGAACACGTACGTCGTGGTAGCCAAGAGGAATGCGGAGCGGCACCAACGCTCGAACCTTCCGGAAGCGGCGGCCCCGGAGCTCGGCCGCCTCCACGGAGGGCAGGCCATCCACGCGAAGATCGAGGCTTTGATGAGTACCATCCTCCAGACGGAATTCCACCGCGACCGGCCAGCCGGCCGCTTCGTCAGGGATCGCCAGCGGGAGTTCCACCATGGGTGCGTTTTCGCTGACCACGAGAACAGCAGGCAAAGGCCGCGACCAGGAGCACCACAGTCGTTCCTCCATCGCGCGATCGAGACACTCCTGCGTATCGCAGGGCACTCCCAACGCTCGGAGGATCGCGGCAATCACGTCCGGCCGGGTGACGACACGATTTCCGAATACGTCCCAGTACTCGCGCTCGATCCCGAACAGAGAAGCGGCGCGATGAAGCGCCTCTTCGTGACTCTTCGACGGCACAAACGACAACGTTGGCTTGGACATGAATGTGATCAGATGGTTGCGGACGGCCAGCCGCCGGCAATTGTTCTAAACATTTTATCCGAACCGAGCCGTCTCCTGCGCTGAATGGACATGAGACAATAGAGGCATGGGATTGGACGCCTCGGCCCGCTTCAACATGACTGGGGTTTCGGACGTGCCCGAGAACTTCTTCGCGCGCGTCGATGAAGAGAGCCTCGTAGCGCTCTCGGACGGGGTCGTAACCACCACGTTGGGTCAAGCGATCAACTGGGCTCGCAAGAACTCGATTTGGCCGATGACATTTGGACTGGCCTGCTGTGCGATCGAGATGATGTCGATGAGCGCTTCCCGCTTCGATATCGCCCGATTCGGGGCCGAAGTTTTCCGGGGATCTCCGCGGCAATCCGATCTGATGATCATCGCGGGGCGGGTATCGAACAAAATGGCGCCTGTGATCCGGCAGCTCTATCAACAGATGCCCGAGCCGAAGTGGGTGATCTCGATGGGAGCCTGCGCTACCTCGACCGGGGTCTTTAGCAATTACGCGCTTATTCCGGTGAATCAGATCATTCCAGTGGACGTGTACGTGCCTGGCTGTCCACCTAGGCCCGAGCAGCTCATTTACGGCATCATGCTGTTGCAGAAGAAGATGCAGCAAGAAGCGGGCACCTTGAAGGATGTTCTTAACTTAGGCTGAACCGGCGGACAGGTGCAGCCGCGGACCTGCCGGAGTCAGGTATAATGAGGTTGGGTGTCGGGCACCAAAAGTGGGCGAAAGCCCACTTTTTTGTTGGACACGAAGCACGAGACATGCACGAAACGGTGATCGATAAGGTCCGGGAGATCGCCCGGCGCGTCGGAGACTCGGAAGGGATCGAGATCGTCGATGTCGAGATGGCGGGGGCCGGCAACGGCCGCAGGCTGAGGATCTTCATTGACAAACCATCCGGCGTTACGCATGCCGATTGCGAATCGATTTCGCAGCAGGTCGGCGCCGTACTGGACGTCGAGGATGTGGTGCCCGGGGGGCGTTATACGCTGGAAGTCAGTTCGCCGGGGGTGGAACGGAAGCTTACCGGCGCAAGGGACTTTGAGCGGTTCCAGGGCAAGAAGGCGAAGATTGTGCTTCGTGAGCCGGTTGAAAACCGGAAGGTTTGGGAGGGGACATTGGCGGGCGTCGCCGATGGCGTTGTCACGATCGAGCCTGCTCCGGGGAAGCAGGTCCGCATTGGCCTCCAGCAGGTCCAGAGGGCGAATCTGAAGTTCGAGTGGTAATCTCCTGACATTCAGGAAGAAGCAGAGGTTTCGTTTTGGGAACGATCTACCAGTCTATTGAGATTCTGAGCAAGGAGAAGGGCATCGATCCGCAGATCGTGCTGGACGCGGTCAAAGACGCGATGCTTGCTGCGGCGCGGAAGCATTTCCGGACCGAGGAGGAACTCGTTGCGGATTTCGATCAGCGGGCGGGGTCGATTCAGATCTTCGCCGTCTTCAAGGTGGTCGAAAACGTTGAGGATCCGGTAAAGGAAGTCACTGTGGAGCAGGCGCGCCGGATTGATCCAGCCGCCGAACTGGGTACGGAAGTGCGGGTTTCCAAACCGACCGACCTGCTGGGCCGGATCTCCGCCCAGACCGCCAAGCAGGTCATCCTGCAAAAGGTGCGGGAGGCGGAGCGCGAGACGATCTACCAGGAGTACTCAGGACGGGTCGGCGAACTGGTCAATTGCACGGTAAAGCGGGTTGAGGGACTGGATCTCGTGGTGGACCTCGGTAAGACCGAAGCTCGCTTACCGAAGAAAGAACAGTCTAAGCTGGAGAGCTTCAGCGTGGGGGAGCGCTTCCGCTGCGTGATCCGGAGCGTCGAAAAGGCAGGGAAGAACGCCGGCCTGATTGTCTCCCGGGCGGCGCCAGAGTTGGTGATGCGGCTCTTCGAACAGGAAGTCCCGGAAATCTACGACAACACGGTTGTGATCAAGGGCTGCGCACGGGAAGCAGGTGAACGCACCAAGATCGCCGTCTGGAGCCGTGACCGGGACGTCGATTGCGTTGGGGCCTGCGTCGGGATGAAGGGCATGCGAGTGCAGTCGATCATCCGCGAACTGCGCGGCGAGAAAATCGACATCATCGAATACTCCGACGATCCGGTGGTATTCGCCACTCACGCTCTCAGCCCGGCGAAGATATCGAGGGTCACGGTGATCGAGGCTGGCGATAAACACATGGAAGTGATTGTCGACGATTCCCAGTTATCGCTGGCCATTGGGAAAAAGGGCCAGAACGTCCGCCTGTGCGCCAAACTGCTGGGCTGGCGGATCGACATCAAGAGCGAAGAGGAGAAGCGTCAGGAAGTTGAGTCGCAAATGGCGGCTCTGGTCGTCCCTGGCGCCCCGGTCTCAGTTCTTATCGACCAGGGCCTCACGGAGAAGACCGTCGAAAAGTTGCTTGAGGCAGGGGTGTCGACCGTCGAAAAGCTCGGGTCCATGACGCCGGAGGAACTCGAAGAGATCCCTGGCATCGGGCCCAAGATGGTGGAAAAGATCCAGGTCGCCGTCAACAACTACTACGGACAATACGAAGAGGCGATGGCGGGATCACCGGAAGCTGTTGCGGCGGTGACGGCGGCGATTGAATCGATGCCGCCCGGCGAAGTCCCCGAGGGACAAGCAGAGCCGGCGGCCGAAGCGATACCCGCTGGGAGCGAACAGTCCGATGCAGTTGCGACGCAGGGGGATTCGCAGATGCCTGATGCAGCCGCGTCGGAGGGGGAGTCAACTGACAGCAGGGTTTCCGCACCCGAAGGTGAGTCCAAAGATGAGTCGAAACCACGGGAAAATGGGTCGGGTGACGGGGAATCTGATACGATAAAGAACGTGGAGTAGTACTGCATTAGTAGTGTGCCCGGTTGCAGGTGGCTTGTCGGAGTACCGCGAAGGGGGTTTTTCCATGGGCAGGTTTTGTGTAAACGGACGCTGCCCGCGAGATTTGTTTTATGAGTAAGATCCGAATCAACGAGTTGGCGCGGGAGCTGGAAGTAAAGCCCAACAAGCTGCTTGATCTGCTCCCTCAGTTCGGGATCACGGAGAAGAAGACGCATTCCAGCTCACTCGAGGACGATATCGCCAACAAGTTGCGCAGGTACTTCGGCCTGCTCGTAGAGGAACCGGTCGAGGCAGAACCCGAGATTACCCCAAGGGAGATGGCGCCGGAAACCGGCCCGTCCGTAGAAGCCATCGAGCAAACCACAGCTCGCACGGATACCCCGACGGAAACACAACCAACGACGGTTGCGCCCGTTGAGAGCCTGGCGCCCACCGCTGTCCCGCCGCCGGACGCCGGACCTCTCAAAGAATCGCCGTTCGCACCGAGAACGGCGCCCCAAAGATTGCGTCCGCCGCTTGCGGGTAGCGGCCATTCCGCTCAGCCGGCTGCGGTTGCGCCGGATGCAATTCCGACGCCCCCCGCGCCCCCAACGCCGGTGGTAGCGAGCGGACCCGGCCGGCCGGCAGTCGTGGCGGCGAAACCGCTGCCGGTGGCTCCCCGTCCGGGGCAGATCTTGACCGGGCCGCGGCAGCCCTTTCCCGTAAAACCGGAGATTGTAAAGTCATCCGTTCCGTCCGCCGAGATGCCCGCCGAGCCACAGGCGCCCCTGCCCCAAGCGGCAACTGTCACTCACACGCCGCGGTCCCAGGCCAAGGCGACTCTGGCAGGACAGCCGGCTGCGCGTCCCGTCGTGCCACCGCGCCCCGATCTGGTGGCTCGGCTTGCCCAAACCCAGATCAAAGCGGTTCCAGGACAACCGCAGCCGCGACCGGGTCGCCCTGCGACGGCGCCGGTTCCGGGCCAGCCGATCTATCGGGGACCCATCCGGCCGGGCCAGGCGCTGATGACCAGACCATCACCGGGAGCCCCAGGCAGGGTGGCCAGAGGCCGCCCGCTTCATCCGACTTCAGCGAGGCTGGAACCGCCGCCACCCGTACCAACAGAACAGCGCCGCCCGGGTGACCGCCGTGCTCGTACTCCGGCGGAACGGGAGCGGGAGCGCGAACGCGAAGAAAGAACACTTCGTCCGTCGCGACGCGACGTGCCGGTCGTTCTGCCTTCATTGAACCGGCAGATCACCGTCGCCGAAGGCATCACGGTAAAAGAGCTGTCTGAAAAGCTTGGGCTGAAGGCAAACTTGGTGATCAAGAAACTGGTGGAGCGGAAAATCTTCGCGACCATCAATCAGACCCTGGACCTTCAACTGGCCGAGGAACTTGTGAAGGCGTTCGGTGCGACCTCAACACGGCTTAGCTACGAGGAGGAGGCGGTGCAGGAGGTCGGGCAGGCCGAGGCGGAGCAGGATCTGCTGAAGCGGCCGCCGGTGGTGACGGTGATGGGGCACGTCGATCACGGCAAGACCTCGTTGTTGGATGCCATCCGGCTGACCAACGTGGCCGAGCGAGAGGCGGGAGGCATCACCCAGCACATCGGCGCCTACCACATCGAGAAGAACGGCCGAAAGATCGTTTTCATCGATACTCCAGGCCATGAAGCTTTCACGCGGATGCGCGCCCGCGGCGCCAAGGTAACCGACATTGTCGTGCTGGTTGTCGCCGCCGATGACGGCGTGATGCCGCAAACTCTCGAGGCGATCGACCATGCACGGGCTGCCGGCGTACCGATCATCGTCGCAATCAACAAGATCGACAGACCGGACGCGCAACCCGAGAGAATCAAACAACAACTCGCTGACCGTGGGCTCCTGGCAGAGGAGTGGGGCGGCGAGACGGTTGTCGTGCCCGTGTCGGCAAAGACAAAGCAGAACCTCGATTTGCTGCTGGAAATGATCCTTCTGGTGGCCGACATACAGGATCTGAAGGCCAATCCTGCCCGGCCGGCCGTGGGTTCGGTACTGGAAGCGCAACTGGATCGCGGACGCGGTCCGGTGGCGACCGTCCTAGTCCGGAACGGCACGCTTTCGGTGGGTGACTATTTCATTTGCGGGTCAGTCTTCGGCAAGGTCCGTGCGATGTTCGACGACCGCGGCGAGCCGGTGAAGTCAGCGGAGCCCTCGATGCCGGTGGAGGTGATCGGCCTCGAGTCCCTGCCCGAGGTCGGCGACACGTTCCAGATGGTCACGGACACTGCCAAGGCCAAACAGATTGTAATCTACCGGGAGGCAAAGGCCCGCGAACAGGCGATGGCGCGGTCCAGCCGTGTCACTCTCGACCAACTCCACGAGCAGATCAGGGCGGGAGAGGTGAAGGAACTTCCGATCATTCTGAAGACGGATGTCGGTGGAACCGCAGAGGTCCTCACCGACACGCTGCAAAAGCTCTCCACCGACAAAGTGCGAGTCCGGGTGTTGCACGCCAGCGTTGGCGCGATCACCGAAACCGACGTGCTGCTGGCTTCCGCCTCGAATGCCGTTATCATCGGCTTCAATGTCCGGCCGGAGCGAAACGCCGCGCAGTTGGCTGAAAACGAGAAAGTCGACATACGGCTTCACACCATCATTTACGACCTTGTAGACGAGATGAAGAGGGCCATGACCGGCATGCTGGAGCCCGTCTTCCGCGAGGTCTTCCGGGGGCGCGCGGAGGTCAAGGAAGTCTTCCGCATTACGAAGGTCGGTATTGTGGCCGGCTGCCAAGTTATCGACGGGACGGTCACTCGGGACAGCGAAGTCCGGGTGCTTCGCGATAATGTGGTCGTTCACACCGGCCGAGTCGGTTCCCTGCGGCGATTCAAGAACGACGTCAGTGAGGTCAAGTCCGGGATGGAGTGTGGCGTGTCGCTTGAAAACTTCGGCGACGTCAAGCCTGGCGACGTAATTGAAGCCTTCGTAACCGAGCAGGTGGCAGCAGAAGCATTGGCATAGACCGGGGACAGGAACTAGCGGAACGTATCACCATGGTCCCCACTCCGGGCGCCCAATATGGCGACGATCGGTGTTCTCACCCTCGAGATGAGGCTTGAACACGCCCATTCCCTGAAAGATAAGCGTCATGTAGTGCAGGGGTTGAAGGACCGCCTCCGGCACAGGTACAACGTTGCGGTCGCCGAAATCGATTGCCAGGACCTGTGGCAGAGGGCGGTCGTGGCCGCCGTCACCGTCTCGGGCGAGCACGCGCATGCAGAGCGGGTGCTGCAATCGGTCGAGCGGGAGGCGTCGTCTCTGCTCGGGGCCGCTCTTGTGGGGGCGACGGTCGAGTGGCTGGAGTGAAGCGGTATGGATGAGCACCGAACGCAGCGTGTCTCCGAAGCGATCCGGGAAGAATTGGCTGAGATCATCGGCTACGAGATGGCCGATCCGCGATTAGGCGGTATCGATATCACCGAGGTCCTGATCACCCCAGACATGCGCCGTGCCCAGATTCGGGTCCATCTCGGAGGCGGGGAACAGGCACGCCAGCAAGCGATGACAGCACTGGACGGCGCCCGGGGGTTCCTGCGCCGGAAGCTTGCCGCCCGGCTCCGGCTGTTTCGCGTCCCGGACCTTCGCTTCGAGGCGGATGCCTTTGTATCGGACAGCCGGCGCCTTGAGAAGCTGCTCAGGCGTACGAGGAGAGGCCGCCCGCAACCGGAGGTTTCGGACGAAAAAGAACCATAAAAATGAAACATTTTGTGGTACTTTTGTTATTGTTTCCCGCGCTTCTTTGCGGGGAGGAGTTACTTCGGCTCGAGGACACCGCCGATGCGATGGGGGCCACCTACACGGTGGTTCTGTACGGCGATGACCAGGAGCAGTTACAGTCCGCGTCTCAGGCGGCGTTTGACGAAGTGCGAAGGTTGGACCGGATGCTGTCCAACTACCGCCCTCAAAGTGAATGGAGTGAGGTGAACCGGAGCGCCGCCGAACGGCCGGTCCGGGTGAGCCCGGAGTTGTTCGAGTTGCTGGAGGCGTGCCTTTCCTATAGCCGCGCGAGTGAGGGGGCGTTTGACGTCAGCGTCGGTCCCCTGATGCGGGTTTGGGGCTTCTATAAGGGCACAGGGCGGCTGCCAATGAAGGAGGAAATCGCAGCGGTGCTCCCCGTCGTGGGGTACAGAAACATCGAGCTCGACCGGGAGAACCAGACGGTCCACTTTCGGCGCCGCGGCGTCGAACTGGATCCGGGTGGGATCGGCAAAGGTTATGCCGTGGATCGTATGGTCGCCCGCATCAGGGAGTTCAAGATCACGTCGGCACTCGTGTCCGCCGGCGGAAGCACGATTTATGGCCTCGGGACACCACCCGGCGACAAGGGCTGGAAGGTGAAAATCCGCCACCCCCGTGAATGGAACGAAACGATTGAAGAGGCCTACCTCAAAGACGAGTCCATGTCCACGTCGGGAGACTATGAGAAGTTTTTCGAGGCGGAGGGCAAAGTTTACAGCCACATCATGGATCCACGGAGCGGATACCCCGCCCCGGGGATGCTGTCTGTCTCGGTAATCGCGAAGAAGTCACTCGATAGCGAGGCCTGGACGAAACCATTCTTCATTCTCGGCCGCGGATGGGCGGCCAAACATAAACCTCAGGGACTTCGCGCGTTCACATGCGAAGACAGATCGGAACTGGCATGCGCGTGGCTTCAATGAACAGCCGCTTTCTCGATGCTTGCCGCCGCCGGCCGACGGACGTGCGCCCGGTGTGGTTCATGCGGCAGGCAGGTCGATACATGAAACAATACCGGGATATCCGAGCGAAATACGGGATCCTGGATATCTGCAAGAGACCGGACCTTGCAGCCACCGTCACCCTTCAGCCGGTTGAGATTCTTGACGTGGACGCCGCTATCATTTTTGCCGATCTACTTCTGCCAGTTGAACCCATGGGGATGAAGCTGCGGTTTGCGGCGGGTGAGGGGCCGGTAATCGAAAACCCTGTCCGGACCTCGCAGGACGTGGATACGCTCTCCATCTCCAATACCGACGAACTCGGCTACGTCGGCGAGGCAATCCAGACTGTCGTCAAGTCGCTAGGTGGCAAGGTGCCAGTGGTCGGCTTCGTCGGCGCGCCATTCACGCTCGCCAGCTACGCGATCGAAGGCGGCGCCTCGCGGACTTTTCTGCGAACCAAGCAGATGATGTACTCCAATGAGACGCTATGGCGGCGGCTGATGGGAAAACTGGTGGACGTTCTTGGGCCGTTCGCCCTCATGCAAGTGGCCTCTGGCGCGCGATCCATCCAGGTTTTCGACAGTTGGGTCGGCGCGCTTGGCCCGGACGACTATGTCCGCTTCGTGGCGCCCTATTCCCGGGCGCTGATCGAGCGCATTCGCTCCAGCGGCGTTCCGGTGATTCACTTCGGGACGGGCGCGGCGGGCTTTTTCCGCGAATTGCACGCGGCCGGCGGCGACGTGATGGGAGTCGACTGGCGCATCAACATCGACCAGGCATGGATGGACATCAGTTACCGCTCGGCGATTCAGGGCAACCTCGACCCGGCGGCGCTGTTCGCACCGCTGCCCGAGCTCAAGGCAAAGGTCCACGAACTGCTGAAACGCACCGGGACCCGCCCAGGACACATCTTTAACCTCGGTCATGGCATTTTGCCTGAGACGCCGGTA
>DATIFQ010000037.1:0-4741 GCA_035455185.1 Bryobacteraceae bacterium
CTTCATTATGGCGGTCCAAGTCTATGGCTGTAACCATGTAGTGATCGAGGTCACGGATGCCAGAAAGGCCGTGAAATTCTATTCAGATGTGTTTGGCTTAAAGATGCTCCGCGGCGGCGAAGGAGCCGCCTGGTGCAAGCTCGGCGAGCATCAATTCATGGCGATCTTCGAAGTCGAGAAACTGCAGCCGGATCGTGTGAAACATTTCGGCTTGATGGTCCGTGACGCGCAGCAGATCAAAGAAGTCAGAAAGAAACTGACGAAGAAGTACAAGCTGAAGCTGCACCCCGGCTTCCGCTGTGATTTTCGCGATCCCTGGGGCAACCGGATTCAGGTCGGCGATCTGTCCGACGAGTCGCTCGTCTGGCTGCTCCCCTACCAGGAAGTCCAGAAGGCCGGTATCACGTTCGGGAGGTGAACCCATGAAAGCGCACTATCTCGGCCACGTCGTGTTCTATGTGAAGGATCTGGAACGGTCGCTGTCGTTCTATCGGGATCTGCTGGGATTCCAAGAGGTCGGGAAGATTTTCAACGGCGCAGCGGCGGCCCTCACGTCCGGCCGCACGCATCATGAGCTGCTCCTGATCCAGGTCGGCGATGCGCCCGGTCCGCCGCAAGGCCGCAGGCGCGGGCTCTATCATATCGGGATCAAGGTCGGCGATAGCCTCGATGAATTGCGCGCGGCGAAGAAGGAACTGGAACGAGCCGGCGTGACGATCGACGGCATGAGCGACCACACCGTGAGCCAGAGTCTGTATCTCCGCGATCCGGACGGCAACGAAGTGGAACTCTACGTCGATGCTGACGAGTCGCTGTGGAAGAGCAATCCGGCGGCAGTCGTGTCGCCGATCAAGCCGCTGCACATCTAGCAAACTCTTAAAAGTCCATGGGGGATTGTAGATTGTGCTCCGGAACGGAATCTTTTGGAGCTCTACCGCTTGATAGTCATCTGTCCCTTCCTGCCATGGTTCCAGCGGAAGACTGTGGCCTTTCTCCACAAGCCACCCGCACTATCACCTCTCTTAAGAGCGAAATATAGCGCTTTGTACATGGCAAGAGTTTCGCACATTCGTACGTTCGCCAAGAAGCAGAGGACGTGAGCCAACAGCAACGATGTCAACGAAGAGGAGAGCAGCTCATGGAAAAACCAATCATTGCAGCTAAGCAGCCGGCGGTGCTCACACTGGACCCGGGCACCTACCATTGGTGTCAATGCGGACGCTCGAAGAATCAACCGTTTTGCGACGGGTCGCATAAAGGAACCGGGATCACGCCGGTCGAGTTTTCGCTGACGGAAAAGAAACAAGTCGCGCTCTGCCAGTGCAAACAGACCAAAAACCCGCCGTTTTGCGACGGGACGCACAAGACGCTCTGAAGGTCTTGAGAGAGCGGAAAAGTAAAGATCGCACTCATCGGCGCCACCGGATATGTCGGGTCGGTCATTTGACAGAAAGCGTTGAATCGTGGGAATTCTTCGATATCAGTTGTTGCTCAACGGGCAGCCTCGTCTCGCCCCGGTGCGGTGCCCGCTCACCGGAGTGTGTCGTCAACGTGCAGAAGATGGAGCGGATGATCTTCTGGATCGATATCCGGTTCAGCCTCGGGGACGTCGGCGCACCGTTCGCCTCGTGTGACAAGCCCATACGTCACTGCCGACGCGGCATCAGTCACCGGATACCGGAATGATCAAGGTGAACAAAACATGGCTCGTGAGGATCGGATTCGTTGCGGTGGCGGCGGGTCTCGTCTTTCTTGCCTGGCACTATTTCCAACCAAAACAACTGGGTAAGGGCTTTGCCAGCGGCAACGGCCGTATCGAGGCGGTGGAGATCGACGTCGCCGCCAAGACTCCGGGCCGCATCAAGGACATTCTCGTGAATGAGGGTGACTTTGTCACCGCCGGGCAGATCGTCGCGCGGATGGACACCGAGGTGCTCGAATCCCAACGCCGGGAGGCCGAGGCCCAGTTGCGCCAGGCGCAGAGTGCGGTGGAACGGGCCCACAGTCTGGTGGCGCAGCGCGAGGCCGAGAAATCTGCGGCCCTGGCTGTGGTGGCCCAGCGAGAATCCGAGCTAAGGCTGGCGCAACAGCTTCTGAAGCGCTCCGAACCGCTAGTAGCCGAGCAGGCAATTGCCCTCCAGGAAGTGGACGACGCTCGCGCCACTGTCCGTGGCGCGCAGGCGGCGGTCAGCGCGGCCAAGGCGCAGGTGGCGGCGGCAGACGCCGCGATCGCGACGGCCCGATCCCAGGTGCTCGAAGCTAATTCCGTGGTTGAAGCGGCGCGGGCGACGATCGAACGACTGCAGGCGGACATCAACGACAGCGAACTGAGAACACCCCGGGACGGCCGTGTGCAGCATCGCGTCGCCCAGCCCAGCGAGGTGCTCAGTGCCGGGGGCAAGGTGCTTAACCTCCTCGATCTGGCCGATGTCTACATGACCTTTTTTCTTCCCACGGCTGCTGCCGGGAAGCTCGCGATCGGATCCGAGGTGCGCCTGGTGCTCGATGCTGTCCCCCAGTACGTGATCCCTGCGAAGGTGTCCTTCGTGGCCGACGCCGCTCAGTTCACGCCGAAGACCGTGGAGACCGCCAGCGAGCGAGAGAAGCTCATGTTCCGGGTGAAGGCGCAGATCGACCCTGCGCTTCTCAGGAAACATATCCATCAGGTCAAGACCGGCTTGCCGGGGATGGCCTATGTGCGTCTTGATCCGAACGTCGAGTGGCCCAGCACCCTGCAAGTGAAGTTGCCGTAATGCCCCACGATCAGCCGGCCACCATGGCGATGGCAGCGGAGGAGACGGTCGTACGTATCTCCAACGTCAGCCTGCGCTACGGGAAGCGGCTCGCCCTGGACGCGATCAGCCTCGATCTGCCGGCGGGGAAAATGGTCGGACTGATCGGACCTGACGGCGTGGGGAAATCGAGCCTGTTCGCATTGATCTCGGGGGCCCGCGCGATCCAGGAAGGGCGGATCCAAGTGCTCGGCGGGGACATGGCCGAGGCGCAACATCGCCGCGCAGTCTGTCCGCGGATCGCTTACATGCCGCAGGGTCTGGGGAAGAATCTCTATCCGACGCTGTCGGTGTTCGAGAATATCGACTTCTTTGGCCGCCTCTTCGGCCACCACGAGACCGAGCGGGCGCGCCGCATCGAGGACCTCCTCGACAGCACCGGCCTGAGGCCGTTCCGCGATCGGCCGGCCGGAAAGCTTTCCGGTGGCATGAAACAAAAACTCGGGCTCTGCTGCGCGCTCATACACGATCCGGATCTGTTGATTCTCGACGAGCCGACCACCGGAGTCGATCCTCTGTCGCGCCGGCAATTCTGGGATCTGGTCGCGCGCATCCGCGCCGGCCGGCCCGGCATGAGCGTGCTCATGTCGACCGCTTATATGGAGGAGGCCGCGCGGTTCGACTGGCTGGTGGCAATGGACGCCGGCCGCGTGCTGGCCACCGGCACTCCACAAGAACTGCTCGCGCGCAGCGGCACCACCTCCCTCGAAGAAGCCTTTATCGCGCTGCTCCCGGAGGAAGAGCGACGCGGCCATCGGGCAGTGGTGATCCCGCCCCGCACAGGCGACGACGGCGATATTGCGATCGAGGCGAAGGACCTGACGATGCGCTTCGGCGACTTCGTCGCAGTCGATCATGTCACCTTTCGCATCGAGCGCGGCGAAATCTTCGGTTTTCTCGGCTCGAATGGCTGCGGCAAGACCACGACCATGAAGATGCTGACCGGCCTGCTGCCGGCCAGCGAGGGCAAGGCCTGGCTGTTCAGTCAGGCGGTGGACCCGAACAACCTCGCAACCAGGCAGCGCGTCGGCTATATGTCGCAATCCTTCTCGCTCTACTCAGAGCTGACGGTGCGCCAGAATCTGGCGCTGCACGCCAGACTGTTCCATGTGCCCGCAGAGGAGATCAGCGGCCGGGTCGAGGCAGTGGCTGCACGCTTCGATCTGGCCGATGTGATTGACGCGCTACCCGAGGCCTTGCCGCTGGGCCACCGCCAGCGCCTGTCCCTGGCGGTGGCGATGATCCATCGGCCGGAGATGTTGATCCTCGATGAACCCACCTCCGGCGTCGACCCGATCGCCCGCGATGCCTTCTGGCAGATCATGATTGACCTCGCCCGTCGGGACAAAGTGACCATTTTCATCTCCACCCATTTCATGAACGAGGCCGAGCGCTGCGACCGTATCTCGCTGATGCATGCGGGCCGGGTGCTCGTCACCGGTTCACCTGCCGCGCTGACGGAGCAGCGCGGGGCGAACACCTTGGATGATGCGTTCGTCAGCTATCTGGAGGAGGTTGTGGCGCAGGACAAGATGAAGGAGACGCCGTTGGCCGCGGACATGGGACCGTCTCAGGCCCCTGCGTTTTCCGCTCTTCCGGCACCCGCTGCGAGGGCCTGGGAGAAGAGGCGGGGCTTCGATCTTCGCCGCCTGTTCAGCTACACCCGTGTCGAGGCGCTCGGACTGCGCCGTGATCCGATCCGCGCCACGCTGGCGCTGCTCGGCAGCGTCCTGTTGATGTTCGTCGTGGGCTACGGCATCAACATGGATGTCGAGAACCTGTCCTTTGCCGTGCTCGACCGGGACCAGAGCAGCACCAGCCGCGACTATGTGCTGAACCTCGCCGGCTCCCGCTATTTCATCGAGCGAGCGCCCATCTTCGACTATGCCGAGCTGGACCGGCGCATGCGCAGCGGGGAGCTGAGCCTCGCGCTCGAGATTCCCCCCGGT
>DATIFQ010000038.1:0-3581 GCA_035455185.1 Bryobacteraceae bacterium
CGATAAGCGCCCAACGGCCCATATAACAGATATCTTGAACCTCTTATCTAGTTTCGTCAAGCCTTCGTAAAAAGGGGAAATGGGGTTGCTTCGCGATTGTTGCCGAGATCGGTAATCTCTGTGTGATCAACAGTAGATTAATCCGAACGCTGGAGATCAGCTATGCCTCCTGGCCATCTCGAAACGCGCACTCATGCCGCCGTCTGTTAGCGATCCTCTGAAAACGTCGTTTTTTGGACTTGAGCCGGATCGGCCTTGTCCACGATGCTTCGGAGCTTGAGGCGCAGGTATCCGAGGTAGCCCTTGGGGACCGGGTTCGCCTGAAGCTCCTCAATGACGGGCTGAAAGTAGGCAAGCGATCTTACTCGTGGTAGGGGCGGCAGTTCCGAGGGCCGGCAGAGGCGGCGCAGGGAAGCCAACAGCAGTGCGGCTTCCACCAAGGAAAGGGGAACATGGGCCTCGAACAGGCGTTGCGCGAGTCGTTGGTCCTGGATGCTGGCGCGTAACGGGGTATCCGGGAGATCCACGTAAAGGTTGAGCACCGTGGCGGCATAGAGTGCGGAATTGGAGTCCGGGTTCAACAGGTCCGCGGCGGGAGTCATTTCTTCCTCCGCCGGGCCGCGGTTTCCTGTTCACTCTCCCGAACCCGGTAACTGTCGCCTTCGATGACGGTCACGTCGGCATGGTGCAGCAACCGATCCAGCAGCGTGGCGATACAGGTGGCATTCGGAAAGACTTCGTTCCATTCCTTGAATGGCCGGTTGGTCGTTACAATCAGGCTTTTCCGTTCATAGCGGCGGTTGATAACTTCGTAGAGTAAGTCGGCGGCTTTGTCGTCGAATGAAAGATAGCCAACCTCATCGATGCACAACAAACCCACGTTGGCATAGCTGCGCAGTCTACGGTGCCGCCCTTCCGGGGCTTGCCGGTGCAAGTCCTCCAGCAGCGCCGGGGCGGAGCGGAAGAAGACGGAACTGCCGGCCAACACGGCGGCGTGGCAGATATTTTGCGCAATCATGGTTTTGCCCAACCCGTTGCGGCCCACCAGGACCAGGTTTCGGCCCTCCGGCAGGAAGTCCAGAGTGAGGGCGCGCTCGATGACTTCGCGTTCGATTTTGGTGGGCCACGTCCACTCGAAATCGGCCATGGGTTTGAAGCTCTTGATGCCGGAAAAGCGGAGCCGCCGTTCCAGGCTGCGGCGGGAACGGTCCGCGATTTCGGCTTGCGCCAACTGCTCCAGCAGCATACGCGGCGACCAGCGTGCTTTGGTGGCCCGCGCCAGAAAGTCATCCAGCTCCGCCGGCAGGGCGCGCAAGCCAATCTGCTGGAGTTGCCCCGCCAGACTATTCCTTGGGCTTGTCGTCATGTTTGCGGGCGAGCTCATCGTAGGTCTCCAAATCGTGGGGGCGAACGTCGATGGATTGGGCTTCGGGGTGACGGCTCAGATCGACCGCCATCGGCGCGGTGGACTTGGCGGAACGCTGCTGCTTGCGCAGCAGGAAAGCCACCGAAGAAGCGCGCGGCGTATTCCGCTCCAGAGCTTCCGAGACGGCACGCCGCAACGCGGCTGACCCGTACAGGTCCAGCAGTTTGAGGAGTTGCGCCGTTTGACTGCCGGCCGATTCTCCCTGCGCGAACGCTTGATCCAGCAGCTTTTCACTCTCCGGCACCGCCAGCGCCAGACGGCCGCCCGGCGTGGCATCGAAGGCTTTGCGCTTGGCCTGGCGCAAAGCCTGTGCATGAGCCGGGTTCAACACCAGTTGATGCCGATCATAGGAGCGTGCATGACGAGCGATTTCCGCGGTGCCGTCCAGAATCCGCACCAATGTGTCGGAGGCCACCAGGGTCAGCGAGCGCCCCACCGCTTCCGGCGGGATGGAGTAATCGTTGAGATCGAAGCGGACGTAGATGGTTTTGCCCGATCGCACCCCGACAATCAGATCCGTGCTGAAGGGATGCAGCGGGTGAGGCAGCAAGCGCGGGCGTTCTTCGGCGAAGACCTGCTCGACCGTGCGGCTGTCATCTCCCGGCCAGGGGCGTTGATGTGCGATCTGATCGCGCCAGAGCAGTGCCTGCCGGTTGCTTTCGGCCAGCGTGGTGAAGGGGCGGCCCGCCCAGAAGGAATCGCGCACATAGCGAATGGCTCGTTCCACGCGGCCTTTTTGATTTCCGGCGCGGACCTGGCAGGGGCGCGCGACAAAGTGATAATGCGCGCACAACTCCATCAGCCGGGGATGGAAATGAATCTGGTCGCTGCGGCGTTCCAGCACGGCACTGCGAAGATTGTCGTAGAGAATCACCCGAGGCTGCCCGCCCCAATCTTGGAAGGCATGCACGTGGCCTCGCAGAAAGTTCTCCATGGTCTGATCGAAGAAGAACTCCAGATACAATGCCCGTGAGTAGGACAGCGTCATCACGAAGCAGGACAACTTGCGTCGCGCGCGGCCTACGGCGACCTGACCGAAGTGGGCCCAGTCGACTTGGGCCTGGTCGGCGGGAAAGGTTTGCAGGCGCAGGAAGGCTTCGCGTGCCGGCGGACGCAGTCGGGCCACGGTACGCCGGAGTTGGATGATGCTGCCGGTATAACCGCGGTCGCGGATCATCTGGTACAGGCGCGTGGCCCGCAAGCGGGGATGTTGGTCCAGGGTCTGGCGGACGAACTCCAGGTATGGATCGAGGATAGAGGCGTGGAGCGCCGGACCGCGGCGGAAGCGATCCGATTCAATGGCGTTACGCACGGCATCGGGGTGAACGCTCAACTCGTGGGCAATGGTGCCGATTTTCCAATGCTCGGCAAAAAAGTAACGGCGAATCTCAGCGCGGGTTTCGGGACTGATCATGGGTTTCTACCACCGGGATCGTGGAATGCGTGGGAACGGGTCCACCCAGTAGCCAGGGCGGCCGCAAACGACGCAGCACAGCATCGGGACCGAGGCTTTGGGGTACCACTCTGAGGTCGATCCAGCTCTCGATGTTGCCTGCGCGTTCCCACATGGCAATACTGCCGGAGAAAGGACCGAAGCGGAAGATTGATCCGTCACGCGCGCCCGGCACCGGCGGCGCCGGTACTCCTGCTGCCGGTCCCGATGATCCTGTCGGCCTTCGGGACTCTGCTGATGCCGGCGGTTGGCGCGCCGTCGTTGTTGGAGCCGGGCGGCGTCGCGGCACTGGGGACTGCAATAACGCTGTCCGCGGTCGCAGTGTTCACAAATGCAGAACACGGCGTAACACCCCTCGCCGCGACAAACCCGTTGACGCAGAACCACTTCACCGTGAACCGCCATGCCGTCGCAGGGCGGGGGGCTGGACAACGGCAGCCAATCATGTCAGCTTAGAACCAGCTTGCTGCGGTGACCCGTTGAGGGTTGCCAAGCCGGGACCCTGCCGGTGCAACGGTGGGGTCCCATTCCCGCCTCGGGCATGAACTTTATCATTTCGGCAAGCTTCTGGGAATGATGATGGGGACGGATGATCCGCGCCTTCGGCGCGATGATATTGCTCGCACTTCGGCTAAAGTTCAAAAAACGACGATTTCAGATGATCGATGACAGCTTCGAGGTGTCGGAGCGGACAGTGGCTCG
>DATIFQ010000039.1:0-3467 GCA_035455185.1 Bryobacteraceae bacterium
ATGGGGCGCACGAACTCGTTGAGTGGCGGATAAGCCTGACCGGCTTGAGTGAGGCAGAGCGAAACGCCATCGAGTCCCTGTTTCAGTCGACGGAAGGACGCCTTGGAGAGTTTACTTTTCTCGATCCTACGGACAACCTGCCTCGCAGCGGGCTTTTCGGATCCAGCCGGTACCGCGAGGGCGACGCGGGCGGTGAACACAGGCGCTGCGGCACAGAGGATCGAGCAGAGTGTGGATGGGCCGGCGTGGTTTCAGTACTGCTTCAGCGTCTACGTGCGGGCCGGCGTCTCGACGCCGGTGGTTCTGTACTCGACGGACGGGACGGTGTCCGCAGACACGCGTGCGACGGCGGGTCCGTTGTGGCAGAGGGTGGTTCACTCAGTGCGGCTGGAGAGCCCCACCGAGGCGACGGCATTCGGGTTCGAACTCGGACCAGGGGCAGCGGTGGAACTATACGGATTTCAGGCCGAGTGCCAACCGGCGCCGTCCGCATACCGCCGGACGACGACGCGCAGCGGCGTCTACGAGCGCTCCCGGTTCGGCGACGATGTGCTGACGCTGAGGGCCGATGGGCCGGGGGAGTACTCGTGCGCGGTGCGAATCGTGGCGGGGATGTGGTGAAGGGGAAAGGGGAAGAGAGAGCGAGGACGGGAGAACGGGAACAAGGAAAATGGGGACAGACAGCCATTTCGCAACAACAGCGAAATGGTGGTCAGTCCCCCATTTTCCGACGGCGAAATTGGGGTCAGTCTGTGGCGACGATATCCGAATTGAAAGAACTGAGCATCACCGAGACGCCGCTGTTTCTGGTCGAGTGCCGGACGGTGTCCGGAGCGATCGAACGGTGGAGCACTCACCGTGTGGCGGTGGACGGCGTGCTCTATGAGCCACGCATTCTCCGGCATAACCTGTTCGAGATCCGCGCCGAAGCCGACGATGCAATCGACGGGGTTTCCCGGGTGTCGATCACGCTGGGCAACGCGGATTCGCACTGCTCGCAGATCGAGCGAGGCGGCGGATGGAAGGGGGCCCGGGTCACCGTCTGGTTCCTGTTTTTCGACCTCAAGCACGGCCAGCCTGCGTCGGAGAAGGCAGTGATCTTCCGCGGCGTGGCGAACCCACCGGACGAGATCACCGAGAGCACGATGCGGCTGACGGTATCGAACCGGATGAACCTCCAGCGGCTGTTGCTGCCTGAGGTACGGATTCAAAAGAGGTGCCCGTGGAAATTCCCATCGACGGTCGAGCAAAGGGCAGGGGCGGCGACCGGCGGCTCCCAGGGAAAATACTCGCCCTTCTTCCGCTGCGGATACTCCGCCGACGTGGCGGGCGGTGAGGGTAACCTCAACGGCGGCAGCGCTTATTCATCCTGCAACTATACAAGGGCGAGCTGCGCGCAGCGAGGAATGTTCGACGTGGACACGGCCGGACACACGACGCGAAGGTTCGGAGGCATCGAATTCGTGCCTTCGACGACGTTGGTCCGGAGTTACGGGGAGAAGGGGCATCACGTTTCACCGGTCGCGGAGAACGAGGGACGCTACAACGATTTCGTACCGCTCGTGTATGGCACCGCGTGGTACGCGCCGCCGGTGGTGTTCGCACGGAACGACGGCAACCTGACGCACCTCGAGGTGCTTCTCGGGATGGGCGAGATCGAGGGAGCGCTGAAGGTACTGGTCAACGACATCGAGATCCCGCTTGGACGGCAGGGCGCGGATATGACGGCCACGGGCTGGTATTCGATTGTCAGTCAGGGGAGCCGTACCGGCGCCTTCAACCCGGACTTCGGGGATCAGAACGGAAGCGCGGCCGGGGATCCATACGGGAGTATGGCGGTACTGTCGCTGGTGACGCCGAACCGAATCAACGACGGACGGTCGCTGCCACGCGTTCAGGTGTTGCTGCAAGGTTTGCGGCTGGCGACGTATAGCACGGCGGGAGAGTATCTAGGGGAGGAGTTCAGCAATAACCCGGCTTGGGTGATTCTGGACATCCTGCGACGGAGCGGGTGGAGCCTGGAAGAGATTGACACCAGAAGCTTCGCGCGGACCGCCGAATTCTGCGCACAGATGATCGATGGCGCGGACCTGTACGGAGGCCCGCTCCAGATGCCACGATTTCAGTCGAATCTCGTTGTGCGGAAGCGGCGCAGCGCCGCCGAACTGATCCGAGGAATCCGCAACGGAAGCCGGCTGTACCTGACGCTGGGAATGGACGGGCGTTTGCAGCTCAATGCGGAGAACAACATCGCGCTCCAGCAGCCGGTTAAGCCGCAGGGCAGCAACAGTAGCGAACCCCTGAACGGCGGATGGCCCTGCTATGAATTCGGAGACGGCACATCGGGTTTCCCAGGGATTCTGCGGAGAGAAAACGGGGAACCGGCGATCCGGTTATGGACACGCAGCACGGCTGACACTCCCAACCGATTCAGCGTTGAGTTCCAGGATGCTCTCAACGAGTACCAGCAAGACAGCCTGTCGCTAGTGGATGTGGACGACGCTCTGAGGGCGGGGCAGGAGATCAGTGTTCCGCTCCAGGCGCTCGGAATACCAAACTTCCACCAGGCGGCAAGAGCCATTCAGATTCAACTCGATAAGTCCGTACGAGGAAATACGTACGTCGAATTCGAGACCAGCGTCCGCGGAGTGCAATTGAAGCCGGGCGACATCATCGCGCTGACGTACCTCAAAGAGGGATTCCAGCGGCAGCCCTTCCGGATCAGGAGCATCTCGCCGGGGGACAACTTCGGTACGGCGGTCATCGTGGCGCAGATTCACGACGATGCGTTGTACACCGACGAAGTCGGAGGCGCTACGGGCGCCGGAGGGAGACGGCAGCCGGGCTTTGAGGTCGGAATCCCGCGTCCGCTGATTGGGAGCGTCCTCGACGCTGAGGGAGAACCGCAGTTCGAGATCACAGAGCGCGCCGACGAAACCTCCGATGGGCAAATGAAGGTGTGGCTATCGGCCGGGTTTGTGGCTCCGTCACGGCCAAGCCCCGGGGGCGGAAACATTCCGATGCTGAGCCTCTCCCCGGACGTGTTCGACACAGGCGGAGCGCTGGCGGGCGACCAGACGCTCTATTACGCGGTGAGCGCGCTCGGGGCGGAGGGAGACGAGAGCCCGCTCTCGTTTCTGGCGAGGGCGGTGATTCCACCGGGGACGAATACGAATCGCGTGCGCCTGACGGGGCTGCGATTGGGGCCCGAGACGGCAAGCTTCCGCGTATATCGCGGATCGAACCCGTCACACTTGTTCCGGATCGCAGGCGGCCAGCCGCCGGCGGCGGAGTTCACCGATCCGGGCTTCGAGAAGCAACTGGCAACAGCGCCGGACGAAAACTACGACCACGCAAACTTCTATTGGCGGTTCGAGCTTCTGCCGGAGATCGCGGCGACGCTCCACTCGGCGGAAACGATCGGCAACGGCACGCTCCAGATGGCGGAGAACGAGTACCGCGGGATG
>DATIFQ010000040.1:0-11450 GCA_035455185.1 Bryobacteraceae bacterium
GTGACCTTCACCGACTTCAATTTCACAGCGCCCGGCTACCAGGAACATGCAGCTGAGTGGATGGCTTCAAAGAGCATCGAATACGCCAACGAGACGACGCTCATGTGCTATAACGCCGAGGGCTGGAGGAACCATCTCGAGAAGCAGTGGGACCGATTGCTCGCCGAGTTCGACTTTGACGGTCTCTACATTGATCACTGGATCAACATCCGGTACTGCTGGAACTCCCGGCACGGCTGCGGAGGTTATCTCGGCAGCTTCGCGACCGACGGCTATCACGACTTCGCCAGGCGTGCGCGCCGGGTGGTTGCACGCCATACGGACGGCCAGGGTGTCATGTTGCTCAATGCCAACATGTTGCTGTTTTCGGGGATGGTTCCCTGGTTCGACATCCGATTGAACGGTGAGAACGACGATCCGCTAAAGATGCGTGAGGAGACGATCGTGACCACCTGGAACGGCTGGGGTCAGGGCGTTCAGTCGCTCGCGATGTGGCGGCCGCAGCAGGACACGCGGTCGATGATCAACCTGATGACGACGTTCGCGATCCCGTTCCGCCTCGGGCGCGGCGCCATGCCCAAGGATGTGGAGGAGTGGAGGACTTCGGAGGCTACGGAAACCGCGCTCGCGCGGGAATTCTGGGGCATCTGGCGATTCTTCGGCGTGAACGGAGCAGAAAAATTCTCCAGCTTCGACGTGGGAGGTGAGCTTGAAATGACGCAGCCGGGCTCGATCGTGAACGGCTTCGCGCGCGACGGCCGCGTGTTGGCCGTCATGGGCGTGCAAGGCGGGAAGGGAGTTCGGGAGGAAAAGCTCCGCATCCTGTCGCCCTCCCAGTTGGGTCTGAAGGACGGTCTGCGGTACCGCATCGTTGACCTGCGGAACAATCGTTACGCCGGTCCGGCCCGGAGCGCCACGGAGCTGGCGGAGGTTCCGGTACAACTGACCAACGACGATCCGCTGGTTCTATTGATCGAGCCAGAACACAAAGGCCCGAGGCTGGTCTGGTTCCGCGGCGCCGACGAAGTCACCGCGGGTCCCAAATTCGAATTCAGGGTGAAAGCAGTGCCTGGTTCGCCTCTTGAACTGTATGTGGATGAAGCGGAGCAGCAGATTCGACCGGTCACGCCCGGTTTCGACCGGAAGGTGGCCGGCGACTTCGCCGTGTTTTCGGGAACGGTGCCCGACGACGGGGTCGTCAAGTTGACACAGTAGCTGTCCCTTGGCTTGATGGAGCGTCTGGTTGCCAGATTCGGGCGGAGGCAGGAGTATAATTCCGCTGAGGCCAAGCATCGAAAACGGAAATTTGTATTGTCATGCAAATCTGATGGCCGGCACTATCCTTGAGTGATTGAAGGCACCGTAACGATTGAAACCAGGAGATCCAACCAATGACAGTTAGTCGTCGTGAATTCACCTCAGCCGCCCTTGGCGGAGGCTTGGCTTCCCTACCATTAACCTTGTCCTGCGTCCGCTCGGCAAGCTCTGGGCCCGCGTCGCCCGGTTCGGCTTCCCCGGCACTGAATTCCCGCTATGGCAAACTCGACGACGTACTGAAGCAACCCGTGCTGAAGAAGCAGTTCTTTTCCGCGCCGGTCATCATCGAAACGGTCGAATTGCTTCGTCTGAACAACAGCTTCCTGTGCAGGGTGCGTTCTCGTGACGGAGCCGAAGGCATCTCCGTCGGTCACAGCGGCATGCGCACGCTGTTTCCCATTTTTCTCCACAACCTGCAACCGTTCTTTCTTGGAAAGGACGCACGTGAACTGGACCGAATCCTCGAGAGGGTCTACATCTATGGCTTCAACTTCCGATACAACGGCATCGCTCTCGGCCTGCCCCTGGCTACGATCGAGTTTGCAATCCTCGATATGCTCGGCCGCATCGCCAAGAAACCCGTCGGTGAGCTGATCGGCGAAATCCATAATCCCGAAGTTGCCGTGTACGTAGCCACCGAATGGCGCGAGAAGCCGGTAGAAGAATCGATCGAACTCATCAAAAAGGCCGTCGCCGAGTATCCGGAAGCGCGCGCGCTCAAGATTAAGGTGGGCGGGCTCATGTTCATGACCACAGACATGGATGCCGTTGGTCCTCCCGGGAGGACCGAGAGGATGATTCCGCTCGTGCGCAAGACGTTTGGGGACGACATGGCGCTTTATGCCGACTCGAACAGCTTCTACTCGGTGCCGGAAGCCATCCGCGTCGGCAAATTACTGGAAGAGCATAAGTACAGATATTTCGAAGAGCCTGTGATGTTCGACCACATTGAGGAGATCAAACAGGTTGCCGATGCGCTGGCAATACCGGTTGCCAACGGCGAGCAGGATAACAGTTTCTATGGGTTTCGCTGGCTTATCGCCAACGATGGCATCGACATTGTGCAACCCGATAACTACTACTTCGGGGGATTGATTCGGTCGATGAAAGTTGCGCGCATTGCGGCTGCGTTTGGGAAAAGCATCACCCCGCACATGTCCGGCGGCGGACTGGGATACGTCTACAACATTCAGTTTGTGTCCGCTGTCCCGAACGCCGGCGAGCATCACGAATTCAAAGGGCTGCAAACGAACGTACGGTTCGAATGCAAGACCTCCCCCTTAAAAGTAGTTGGCGGGAAGATCAAGGTCCCTACCGGTCCGGGATTCGGCGTCGACATTGACCCGGAATGGGTCAAGAAGCACCAGATCGTGAAGTTGTGACCTGTTTCTTCGTGGCGCGCCGCCCGGGCCGGCGCGGGAGCCCCGATGCCACACGGACGTGATACGTTGTGAAGCCATGATGACACGGCGCGATGCGCTTGCCTTGCCGGCGACGCTCCTGACCGCCCACGCTGCGCCCGCTCTGTCGCGGATGGGTATAGCGGCCACCTGTTTTTCGGCCCAGCGGCCAAAGGACACGCTCGAGTTCCTGGAATTTTGCCGCTCGCTCGGCGCGGGGGGGGTTCAGGCGCCGCTGTCATCAACCTCGCCGGAGCACCTCGCCGGGTTGCGGCGGAGGGCCGAGCAGCACGGCATGTACATAGAGGTCATGGCTGGCCTGCCTCGCGGCGAGGATGCGGAGACTTTCGAACGAACGCTCATTGCGGCCGGGGAAGTGGGAGCGCGTTGCGCCCGTGTTGCGTGTTTGGGCGGGCGGCGCTACGAAATGTTTTCCAGGCTCGACGAATGGAAACAGTTTGCGGCGGGTTCGCGAAAAGCCATCGCCCGGACGTTGCCGCTGGCCGAGAAGCACAGGATGCCGGTGGCGATCGAAAACCACAAGGATTGGACTCTCGAGGAACTCCTCGCTTTGCTGAAAGAGTACTCGAGCGAATACATCGGCGTGTGTCTGGACACGGGAAACAACATCGCCCTGCTCGACGAGCCGATGGAATTTGTGGAGCGCCTCAGCCCGTACGCCCTTTCCACGCACTTGAAAGACATGGCCGTCGAGGAGTACTCCGAGGGGTTTCTGCTCGCGGAGGTTCCATTTGGGGAAGGCATGCTCGATATGCCGCGGATCGCCGAGATCATCCGGCGGGCGCGCCCGGGGACAAAGATGACGCTCGAGATGATCACCCGAGATCCGCTTCGCATACCGTGCCTGACCGAGAAGTATTGGGCAACCTTCGCGGACACCTCCCCGCAGCGCCTGCCGGCCATGCTGCGAACAGTGCGTGCGCAGGCAGCCAAGCGGATCCCGCGTCCTGGAACGGTCCCGCCGGAGATTCAGGCCAATCGGGAAGCAGACAATGTTGCCGCCTGCTTACGGTATGCGCGCGAGCGGATGGGCCTTTGAACGGCGAAGGGCGGGCACGAGCTGTGGAGTATGATTTCCAAAACGGGAGGGGTGAAATGAACCGCCGCCGATGGTTATTTGCCGCCGGTTCCGCTGTCACGGCCGGGCGGGTGCGCGGGTCCAACGAACGGGTGAACGTCGGGCTGATCGGATGCGGGGGCAGAGGCCGATTCGTCGCCGGCCTGATGAAGAAAACGCCGAAGGTGGAGTTTACCGCCGTCGCCGACGTCTACCTGGCCAACGCCGAGCGCGCCCGGGAGTGGGCAGGCCCCGAAGCAAAGGCGTACCAGGATTTCCGGCGCCTGCTGGAGCACAAAGAACTCGATGCGGTGCTCGTCGCCACTCCCGATCACTGGCACGCACTGGCGACGATCTTCGCCTGCCATGCGGGCAAGCACGTCTACGTGGAGAAACCGCTGGCACACAACGTTCGCGAGGGGAGGGCCATGGTTGACGCGGCACATCGCGCCAACCGGCTGGTGCAAGCAGGGACGCAGCAGCGCTCGGCGGAACATTTCCGGGAGGTTTCCGAAATCATTCGCAGCGGCCAGCTTGGGGCGGTTCACTTCGTGCGCATCTGGAACTATTTCAACCTGTCGCCTGACGGAATCGGCCGTGCGGCCGACGGCGAGCCACCGGCGGATCTCGACTGGGACATGTATTGCGGTGCAGCACCCAAGGTCCCCTACAACCCGCTACGACATCTCGGCACGTATCGCTACTTCTGGGACTACTCCGGCGGAATGATCACCGACTACGGAACGCATCGTTTTGACACGGTGCATCAGATCATGGGGGTCGACAGCCCGCGAACGGTCTCAGCCTCGGGCGGCCGTTTTGCGCTGCGGGATGCGGGCGAGGTGCCCGATGTGTTGCAGGTAACCTACGAATACGCGGGCTTCGTGCTGAGCTATGAGATGTGCATGATCAGCGGACACGGGCTTGGGGGCAGAAGCGCAGGCATGCGGTATTACAATGCGCATGGCCCGCTGGACCGCCCGCATGGAATTGCTTTTTATGGCACGAACGGGGCACTGTTCTGCGACAGGATCGGTTATGAGATCTTCCCGGACCTCAAGAAAGGCTCCAGTACCGACTTCCGCATGGAGCGCCGGGCGAAGAATACTGTCGACGCCACTCCCCTTCACGCGGCCAATTTCATCGACGCGATTCGCGGCCTGAAACCGCTGGCTTCACCGGTGGATATCGGCCATTGCTCGACCACCGTTCCCCACCTTGGGAACATCGCGTTCAAGACGGGGCGTAAGTTGGTCTGGAATGCGCAAAAGGAGGAGATCGAGAACGACCGGGAGGCCAGCCGACTCCTTAGCCGGCAGGCGCGAGCACCGTGGCAGTTGCCGGTGTTGTAGTGAACAGGGGGTGGAATGTGTTCGTTCGACTAGTAGGTTGTCCCGTCCTTCCCGCCAGCACCGCTTTCTCGCGTCACTTCTCCAACCGCGCATAAGCTTGGCGAGCCTCCTCGGCGAGGCGCAGCGCTTCTTCCTTCTCGGCGGGGTTACGAAACCGGGCGCCGGTGTTCAGCCAGTGAATCGTCCCTTTAACGTATTTCTGTAAGTAGTGGACAGAAGAACGTTCTCGAACCTTGACTCCATCGCGCAGGAAGTAGATCGGATTTGTATGAGCGAACACCGTCAACCCTCGAGGCAGGATGCGATTTCTGCTGCCGGGACTCTCGGCTACTCGGGCGGCGAGCCAACTGCTTCGATCCAGGTCGATCGTTCCTTCCAACTCCAGGGAGTACACCCCATCCGAAGTGGGACGGTACTGATTGGGAAGGGACTTGACGGCCGCCGTCTCTCCATTCACCACGATTTCGAGACTTTGAAAAGGCAGGATGGACTTCGCCGTCGCTCGTACCCGGACTCTGTGGCTGCCCTTAAATGAAACAGTGTCGCCGGAACTGCGACCATCCACCTCAAAAGTTAGCATTGGCCCGTTGGTGACGAATCCATTTCCTGCCTTCAGCCCGGCCAACCACCCCTTGTAATCCGCTTCGCCCACGGGTCGTGCATAGAGCCGGTTACTACCCACCGGTATGTAGTCGCCCATCTTATCTGTGCCGGCGCCAATCGGAACTTGAAAGCCGGAATTCAGGTACTGGTAATAGAGATCCATGGAACGCATGACGGTAAACTCCGCCTGAGACATCCCGGAGTTCGTCCAAGGCCCCCAATGACTGGGAAGCTGCGTTGGGTCGTCATACGTAATCAGGTCGATGGCATCCACCAACCCATGAACAATGGCGATGGGAGACTCGGCCCCGGGCAGGTTGCAGAAATGGGCCCAGGTGGTTGTGCCCCCTTGCCGGCGCGCATCTCGGAGAATCCTGGACATCACGAGGTTAGGTTCGTTGCGGTCCTGAAACTTGCCTCCATATGGCGCGAAGGGCTCCACAATCCGCTTGATGCCCAGCAGAATGACGTGCCCGTTTTGCCAGTCTCGCGATTCCTGACCCACGTATACAACGTTGCCGGGTGTCGACACCGGATCGAGGTCGCCGGTGAATTTCTCTCTGTCGTTAGTGAAATCACTGACGAGCAGGTTCAGGACATTCAGGTCTTCCGCCCGCATCTGTGAGTGCGCCTCAGACTGTGACAGGAAATGAACATGCGTGTCGCCACTCACATAGCCTTCTTTACGCATATCGATCCAACGCCGCAGGCGGAAAGTCAGTGGCTGACTTCCGTGCTGAGTCAGGTCCATCGCGGTTTCGATCGGGAGAGTCTCGATTCCGCGCCTCACCTCAACCACCAGGCGATTGGGGCGGGAATTCAATACGAACGACCCGTTCACGTAACATCTGCGCTTGCCCAGGTACTGAACATGGGAATGCGGGCCTTCAATCTCGATCGGCTTTCCTTCTCCATCGGAAAGCAGCAGCGCTGCTGCAACTGGCTGGCCGGTTTCGTCATCGAGGATGGTCCCTTCCAGCCGGTCGACACCCGAGCTTCGGTAGGATACCGACAAAAGAATTGCGAACAGCGGGGCGATCACCGCCCGGCGATAGGAACTCTGGGGCATATCTGGAGCACTCTTGCGCTCTGGACGATAGTAGCACCAACACGTTTGCCCACCGACGTCGAGGTGGACGTCAACCGGTGTGAGTTACGACGACTCGGAAAACCCGTGAGCGACTTCGTTGGAGTTCAAGCTCCTGGCGGCATTCTCGCATCGCAAAGGCCATCTGGTCAGCCGGAACCAAGTGGAGTTGGGTCCGGCGCGTCTACAATACCTGGTGAGCGTGCGAGGCGTCGGGTGCCGCTGCGACGGCTGAAGAGGTGTTCGTTCCGCGCCGCCGATCATTCGGACTATGGGTGGACGTAGGAGGAAAGCTGAAGGGGATCCGCTGATCCGGCACCCAAGCGAAGGCCCGATGGGTTACACGGGTGATGAGCCCACGCAGCTTCTCAGTTCCGATGCCGGCCCGTCGCCCGCGGAGACGCTATTGCACGGGATGGCCAACTGCGTCTCGGTGACCAGTTCGTATCACGCGGCGGCACGCGGGCTTCCCCTCGACGCCTTCAAGGTCGACTTCGAAGGCGACATAGACCTACAGGGCTTCGCTGATCTGGACGACAACGTCACACCGGCATACCAGAACGTCAGGGGCAAGATCCACGTGAAGGCTGGAGGAAGCCGCGAGGCGATCGCCAAATTCCTGAAATTCGCTACCTCCCACTCCCCAATGTGCGACAGCGTCAGCCGGCCTGTCCACACGACCTTCTCGCTGGTACATAACGGCCAAGCGATTTCGCAGCCGGTCGGCAGCGCGGCAGCGGCGGGGTAGGGGAACGGGATTAAGCCCGACTCACTCCTCGCGTTCGACTCGGCAGGCCAAATCAATCGTCAGCGGAGGCATCTCGAAAAAGAGGTACTGTTGTTGCGTCACGGCGCTCCCGCTCCGGATAACCCGGCCGTCTTCGGGGTTCATCCTAGTCACGCGGAAGCGGCCTGCTCCAGTGTGAACGTAGATCCTCTGGTCGAGCTTGTACGGGCGGCTGTGATCCGCGAAGTGATGAACATACAGAACGGTGGTCTTTTCGTTACCCAGAGCGAAAATGCGCAGGTCGTTCTGCTGGCTGTACGTGCACTCTACGGGGCGAAGGTCGAGCGGCAGATCGCGAATAAATTCGTTCAGGACGCGGAGTTGCCGCCGGGTATCAGGGCCAAGATAGGCGTTCGAATTCCCGCGCGGCTGGCCGGGCTCCGTTTTTCTTCCGGACATTCCCCAGTACAGGATGTTGGACTCATTCATGAACGCGGTCCAGGCCGCGATTCGCCACTTGACCGGATCAACGTTCGATAACACGCCCTTGTTGCCGAACTCGGTGTTCAGCACTGGCTTGCCGTACGATTTCAGCCTTCCGATCTTGTCCGCGAGCCACGCGTCGGTTTCCGTGGCGGAGATACTCATGTATCCGTGCCAGGTGACGATTTCGTTCCACTTCTCTGAAGAGCGCGTGTAATTGGTCGTGATGGGGTGTTTGTAGGGATCGGCTTCGCGGATCACCACCGCCAGTCGCGCCAGGTAATCGTTGGGGGCGTACGAGTCCTCGTTGAAGAGCTCCCAGATATCGACGAAAGCACCGAAGCGAGCGACGATGTAACGGAGGTAGGCCTCTTGCAGCGGGAGGTTGGCTGCTTTGAGCGACTTGTAGTTCACCACGTCATCGACCGTGCCAAAGGCGGTCACGTCCTTTCCCCAAAGGCTCATGTCCTGGAAGGGGATCATGATGTGCGACATTCCGTGTGCGCGTTGGACAGCCAGTAGTTCGTCCATCTTGCCGGCGATTTCGGTATCGTAGCGGTCCGGTTGGCCGCCGACCGGAATCAGCGTGAGCGCGCAGCCCGCTTTCGTGCCTGCGCCTAGCTGCCATCGGATGAGATTCGTCGTGCCTTGGAACTCCTTCGACCACATTTCGGCGGGAACTGTCTTCCAGGACCCGTCGGAGTTCGGACCATCAAAACCGACCCGAAAGTAGCCGCAGGTCTGGACGCCGATGGGATAGAAGGGCGTGCCGTCCTCGAACTCAAAACGATACGGATTGCGTTTGGAAATGCGGACGAAGCCACGGCGGTCGGACGGAACGCACCGAAATACGCCCGATCGGTTCACAGCGCCTCGCTTGCCGGAGAGTTTCGCTTGCCAGGACCACTGGCCCGCTTCGTCCGGCGCGAAGCGGACCATCCACGTCGTGCCACCGAAGTAGAAGCCGGGGACACCGACCCTGCGTCCGGAGGGTGACCGAAATACAGCCGTCGCACTGGCTTCCGTGAAAGGATTCGAGAACATCTCGTCTGTCTTCAGCGAAATTTCAGAAACTTCGTACTTACCGACGGACGTGGGTTGAAGCAGAGCAGCCAAAATAAAAGCCACGTGGCAGAGAAACATTGGTCACTCCTTTTCCGCTGGCTAAACTTGCGGAAGCTAGGCTCACTGGCCGGTTACTTATTCGCCCCACTTCGGCAACATGTGTTTCTGGATCTTACCCAGCGCGGTCCGGGGTAGTTTCTCCACGCTTATGAACGCCCGCGGAATCTTAAAGGACGCCAGACTCTCACGGCAGCGCGCTTCGAGGATGGCCGCGTCGAATGGCCGCCGCGGAACGACATAAGCCACCGGGACTTCTCCCCGCAGTCGGTCCGGCACACCCACCACTGCCGCCTCGGCCACTTCTTCCTGCTCGAGCAGGAACTCTTCGATCTCGCGCGGGTAGATATTGAAACCGCCCGAGATGATGAGGTCGCTCTTCCTGCCCAGCAGCGTGTAGTAGCCGTCGGTCGAACGCTCCGCCATGTCGCCGGTCTTAAACCAGCCGGCGTCGAAGGCTGCCCGAGTGGCTTCCTCCCGCCGCCAGTAACCGGCGAACACATTGGGCCCGCGCAACTGGAGCTCGCCTTCGACAATGCGTGCCGACACGCCCGGCAGCGGCAGTCCCACCGTTCCCGCGCGCCGCTCACCAGCGTACGGGTTGGAGATGTTCATGAGCGTTTCGGTCATTCCGTAGCGTTCAAGAATCGTATGGCCGAACTTCTCGCGGAACTCCTCCAACACCTGCGCCGGCAGCGGAGCCGATCCAGAGACGAACAGCCGCATGAATGCTCCGATCTGCCGGGCCGTTTCGGGCGCCAAGTCGAGCAGGCGCACGTACACCGTGGGCACTCCGAAAAACAGAGTCGGGCGGAAGTCGAGGAACTCCGCGGACGCCTTTTGATGCTCGAAACGCTCCAGCAGACGCATGCGGCATCCCCCGATCAGCCAGCAATGCAGCCCGTTGCCCAGAGCGTGCACGTGAAACAGCGGCAGCGCCAAAAGAAACCGGTCGCCCGCAGTGATTCCCCAGCAGGTGATCAGATTGAGCGCGTTCGCCGCGAAGTTGTTGTGCGTCAGGATAGCGCCCTTCGACGCCCCCGTCGTCCCTGAGGTATAGACGATCGCTGCCGGCGCGTCGCCGTCAAGCGGGATCTCCGGGCGCTCGGCCCGCTCGGGTGTCTGGAGACCGGAGACCGGCCAAAACGGTACCGAGCCGGGCATCTCGTGGGCAGCGATCACCGCCTTCGGCTCAGCGTCCGTGAGGATGTGGAGAATCTCTCGCTCCCGGTACAGGATGTTGATGGGGACGAAGATCACGCCCGACTTGACGCAGCCCAGGTAGATATCGATCAGCTCCAAACAGTTCGACAGGTAGACGCACAGCCGGTCGCCGGCCTCGAGGCCGCGCTCGCCAAACAAGGCCGCCATGCGATTACTACGGTCGTCGATCTCTCCAAATGTGTACGTACGTCCGCCAAACTCCAGCGCTACCGCTTCCCTGCGCCCCTGGAACGAGAGGTCAAACAGTTGTGTCAGGTTCATGGGTTTTCTCGAATCCGAACGTGGCTGCGACCGCCAGCAACGAAAAACCGCCCAGCGCGAGGAAGCTCGAGCGGAACTCCCCCGTCCAGTCTGCAAGGTAACCTACCGCTGGGGCGCCTACAAGAATCATGAGGATGCCGATCATGTTCACCAGCCCCATCGCCGCGCCGGCGCGGCCGGGAAACAGCGCAGCCGCCCGGTTGAAGACGCCCGCATAGGGCAGTCCACAGCCGGCTCCCAGCGCCAGAATCGCAATGAACGTCAGCGCCAGGGACTGCCCCCAAGCCAGGGCGGCACAGGCCACCGCGTTCATCAGCAGGGCGCCGCGCACCAGAGCCGTCATCCTCATCCTCCGGAGCAGCCACCCGCCCGCAGGCCGGCTCCCGATGCCCAGCAGTAGGACCAGCGAACCCATCAGCCCCGCCGGCTTGATCGGCATTTGAAAATCCGCCTTCAGCAGAACTGTGATCCAGGCTCCGACCACGATCACTAACCCGAACGACGCCATCTGCACCAGGCCCAGCAACCACAGTTCCGGGCTACGGACCATCTCGCCGAACTTGCCTGCCGGACGCACGATATGCTCCGGCCGTGGTGCAGCGATTACCCACCAGACCAAGACTGCCACCGCCACAAGCGTCGAGCTGAGAAACGCCCCGCGCCATCCGAAGGCGCCCAGCAACTGCGGCACCGCGAAGATCACGAATCCCGAGCCAAGCACCACCGACCCCCCGTAGAAACCCTGGGCCACGTGCGCCGCTTTGCCGGAGAACACCGACACGATGTAGCGCGCACC
>DATIFQ010000041.1:0-2491 GCA_035455185.1 Bryobacteraceae bacterium
AACGCACCCCGTTGAGGTGGTGAATGGCTACATCGAGATCCCGGAGCGTCCGGGCCTGGGCACGGACCTCAATATAGAGGAAATCCTGAAGCACCCCTATCAGCAGGAGAATTATCTGCCCCTGTTCAAACCGGGCTGGGAGCGGCGGGAACGGCAGGCCGCCGGGTAAAAAGCGCATTTGTGATGTAATTTCGAAAGGGTGAAGAATGCAACAATTACAGGCTACGTTCCTCTAAACACAGCCACTTACGCCGAATCAACAGTTTAGACTTTGGCACGGCTGTTGCAACAGAGAAATGCAGTTGAAGTGGCGCGAACCGGCGGTTCCGGGAACTGGACAACCAGATCCCAGGGCCGCCGGTTTTAGTTTTTAGGGGGAAGAGGCGGCCTCTCTCCAGAAACTCCTCCGGATGTTGTTGATTCTGTTTTGTGGGTTTACCTTGCCGCGCGCTTTTTGCGCGGTAATCAAGTGCGACGCGCGCCGAAGCGAAGCGAGGTCGCGGCGCTTCTGCGCCCCCTCGAGGGGGCAACGGGGGTGTCCAATGGTTCTGCGCGCGCACGAATCCTCGGCCACCACGGCGCGCCCGCTGCGCGCAGCACCTTCTCTTCCACAATTTGTCCGGCTCTGGACTATGCCGCAGGGACGAGGCGAAAGCCGAGTGCTGACGCCTTCCGTTCCAAGGCGAATTGCTCGCGCTGTTGTCGCCGCTGTTCGTGCTCCGCCGCTCCCCGGTCCACCCACGCCTGCCCATGCTTCAGCATGCGATACATGAGCCGCGCCAGGTGCGCCGCCATCGCCTTCACCGCCTTGCCCGGGCCCAGACGCCCCCGCAACGAGCGGAACCGCGCTCCCAGGTAACTGTCGCTTCGGAACAGCGCCGTGGCCGCCATGCGGAGCGCGTTCGCCACTCGATTCTTCGCGTGGCTGTGTTCGTGTTTGATGAGCTTGCCACCGCTAATCTGCCGTTTCGGTGACAGGTTCAGCCAACTCACCAGGTGGTCTTCGCTGGGCCAAGCCGAAACATCCACGCCCAGTTCCGCCACCCAGGTTTGAACCGTGGTCACATCCACGCCTTCAATGGCCGTCAGCCGCACCCCGCAGATGCGGGTCAGCTCTGTTTCCAGGTCGAAGTCAGGCTCGTTCTGCCGCCTCTTGCGTCCCGCTTTCTTCTTCTTGCACTTACCGTTCGCATCGCTGGCCGTTGTGCTCGCGCTTGCTTCCGCCGCTTGGGTGCTTCGCTCGTGGCTCGGTATTTCCGCCAGGTACTGCTGCAAGCGCGCGTCGCAGTCCCGGATCTGCCGGTAGCAGAAGTCATACCGGTCCACGGCCTGCTGCAGCTCAAACAGGACCTCCTCCTGCCACCTCCCTTCCAAACTGCGCGCGATTTCTTCCCGGCTCGCTTGGATGTGTGGATCTCGCAGCTCCGCCAGCCGGTAGGGGTCCCGCTCTCCGCCCAGGATCGCGCGCACAATCGCCTGCCCCGTCAGCCCACTCAGGTCGCTGATCGTGTTGGCCAACTGCACGTTCATCGTAGTCAGGGCTTTCTGCATATGCTGGATCTCCCGACTTGCCTCGTGCACGTGCCGATCCCGCAACCGCCAGATCGTCCGCAACCGTCGGATCTGCTCCGCGGGCCGGAACGAATTGCGCAACAGCCCGTAGGTATGCAGCTTCATCAGCCACTGGCTCTCCTGCACGTCGCTCTTCCGCCCCGGCAGGTTCTTGGTCTCCCGCGCATTCGTCAGACACACCCGGAATCCCCGCGCCTCCAATACCTCATACACCCCGATCCAATACACCCCCGTCGACTGCATCACCACGTGCTCGATCCCCAGCGATTTCAGCCAATCCGCCATCGCATGCAGCGCCGCTGTCCAACTGCCGAACTCCCGCACGGGTTGCGGGTCACGGCCCGGCGCCACGGCCACATAGTGACTGCCATTGCCCACATCGATTCCGGCCACGTTGCGATGCACCACCTCCAAGCCCGGGTCCTCCGAGTACAGCCGTCGCTTCAGTTCCTTGCGTTGTTGCCGGTTCAGCTTCCCATTCGTCAATCGCTCGTAGATCGATGCCTTGCTCTTGCGCATGCGGTGGTCTCTTCCTTTTCTGGATTCGGACCAGACGCTCGGCTCGATCCGCGATCATACTCAAACTCTCCACCGGGGTCGGGCCAGGCGCCGCTCTACCGGCGACTGCCCGCCACCAAACCATGGATCGCCGCAATCGAAGTCAGGCTGAGAGACGGGCACTATGGCTCCAAATCCTATGCGACTATAGCTTGCCGCGCCCGGTCCTCTCGTACTTTCGCCTATTTCGATCCCTCAGCGCCAGTTTCAGACCCCTTGGAGCCCGCGACCGCGCGCCCCCTTCGCTGAGAGGCCGCCGCAGGGCACGGCCCTGCCCCACTTTCAGGGAAGCGGACCGAGCGACATTGAAATAGGAGGTATATGACCCGTATCGCCATTATCGCGACGCTTGCGGCCTGCT
>DATIFQ010000042.1:0-12365 GCA_035455185.1 Bryobacteraceae bacterium
TGGATTTCCGCCTGTTTCGAGCCCACGTTGTGTTGCGGGGACTGCGTGCGGCTCAAGAGTTCTCCACCGGCACCCGGGTTCCAGGGCAACGCCTCCCCCTTGCCCTGCGTGAGGTCCCAGATCTGGTTTGGCGCGAGGCCAGCGAAGTGCTGCATCGAGCCGTCTGGCCACCGGACCTCCAGGGCATCAACCCGAGGGGCTTGGCCGAGGCCGAGGTGAACGGTGCGGCTTGATTGCGACAGGTAGCTCGCCGTGGTCACAGAGCGGCGAAACGTCCGTCCGCCCGCCTCGGCGATCAGCCTCGCTCCCTCGCCTCGCCCGAGGGCGCCGCCAACAGTTCTGCTGTGGAGGCGGAACTCGATCCAGTTGCCCTGCGGAATGCGGTTGCGGAGGAGACGAACGCCTCCGTCGAGATTCATGATGGCGATATCCGCGGCTCCGTCGTGGTCGTAATCGGAGACCGCAAGCCCGCGACTGACGTGCGCCACGGAGAGTGATGTGTTCCATGGGGCCAGATCGAAAAAGAACTTGCCATGGTTGTTCCAGAATAGGAACGCCTCCATCGGCACGAGCTTCCTGGGCTGGCCCTGTGTTTCAAAGGTGCTCCCATTGGCGACTGCAAGATCAAGCCAGCCGTCGCTGTCGAAATCGACGAACTCAGCGCCCCATCCGATGTACCGAAGAGAGATGTTGCCGATACCGTACGTCTCTGCTACGTCCATGAAATGAAGTTGCGGCTGCTGTTCCGACTCCGGAACCTTTGCGCGGCTCTGGTCGCGCAGAAGCGAGTTATAGAGCGCGTATCCCTGTGCGACCCAGTGGCTGATGAAGAGGTCGTCGTCCCCGTCACCATCCCAGTCCCCGGCGGCGAGTCCCATGGAACCGCGGTATTCGGAGACCCATGCCTGTTTGCCCGCGTCCACGAAAGTGCCCTTCCGATTGAGGAAGAGCTTGCTCTCCGAGATATCGTTTGCCACGTACAGGTCCGGCCATCCGTCGTCGTCGAAATCCTGCCAGAGCGCGCTCAAGCTGCGACCATCGGGATTATCAACCCCCAGTTTCGCGGCGACTTCCGTGAACGAGCCGTGAACGTTATGGAACAGGAGGTTTCGGGCAGGCTCAAAGGAGGAAGGGTTAAGCGTATACGGCACTTCGAGGCCGAACTGCCGCGTCAATCCTCCGGTGCCAGGCTGCGGCTTGTATTGAACATAGCCACAGACGTAGAGGTCCGGCCAGCCGTCGCGGTCGTAGTCGCCCCAGGAGACGCCGGTCCAGAAACCCTTCGGGTTTGGAAAGCGGCCGTCGCGGATAAATCGTCCGTGCTCATTCCGGAAGAGCAGAAGAGTGTCGTAGCCGCTGACGACGAGATCGAGCCAACCATCGTTGTTGCAGTCGGCCCAAGCCGCACCCATGCCGAGGATTCGGAGGTCGGGAAAGTCGGTCACGCGGGAAAACGTCCCGTTGCCGAGATTGCGATAGAGTTCCGACCGGGCGTGGGCTTCCGGAGGTAGGTTCAGAGCACCGCCCGCACTGACCAGGAACAGATCATCGAAGCCGTCGTTGTCGAAGTCGCCCCAGGCGAGGCCTGAGCCCATGTCCTCCGGAAGCTGAGAAGTCCGAGTGCCAGAGAACGCCACGAACGAAGCGAGTCCCGCCTCGGCTGTCACGTCCGCGAAGCGGGGCGCAGGAGCGCCGCTCGGAAGGGGGCGATCAACCTTGATCAGGCCGTCGTCCTGTTTTGCGACCGGTGAGGGCGCCTGCCGGGTGGCCTGTTTCGCAGCGTTTTCGTAAGGTTGCGCGTATTTCCGGGTCACGTCCGGATTGTCCTCGCCAGCTTCGTACGATGGCGGAAGGCTGGTTTGGTACAGTGCGAAACCGATCCAGACACACGCGACCGCCAAAGCGAGTGAGATTCCCGCGGTCCAGGCCAGGCGGCGGAGACGCCGCACAGGGCGTCGTTTCGCTGCCGGCGTTCCGCCGGCCCCGGGAGCCGGAGGTGGTTGAGGGTTCGGGACCACGGCGTTCACCTCCCGCCCAAATTACTGGCGAGCTGGGCCGCGTGTGGCTTTGGGGGGGCGCCGATCCGTACGGTCCCGCGGGCTTCTACCAAGTCCACTGCCGGCGCGGTGATGCCTGTATGCTCTCCGAGCACGTAGTTGAGCAGGAATTGATCGATCTTGCGATATTGCAGAACGGCGTGGATGTGCACTGAGCCGGGTCTCTGTTGCTCCGGCACGAGGAAGTCCTGTCGCCGGCGCCAGGAATCGGAAGGACTGGCGGACTTCCCGGAGGCGACTCCGGACGGGCACATGGCGACGTACTCCACCGTGTCGGAATAACCCGGGAACAAGGAGCGACGGTAGCGGACACCCACCATCTCCCAGAGGTTGTGGCGATCGATCAGGTTGCCGTACTGATCGACCGGCTCCGCCTTGAACAGGAACGTTCCGGGCTCGATGAAATTCTTCTGGTCGCGCCGGCCGGAGGCGAACAGGACCCCACCGTTATCGTCAGTGACCTGAATCTCGAGCCAGCTCTGGATCATATCCAGCGGACCGGTCGGGAAGTCGTGGCCTACTTTGTTCGACGTGAGAATGACGCGGATGGGTATCTTTTCGCCCGGAGCGACCTCAGCCGGGTGCTCGAGGCGAATGGTCACGATCGCCCCCTCGGCCCATTTGTCGCGAATCTCCGGCACGGGCAGTTTTCCTTTCAACCATTGCTCGGTGAGTTGGGTGTGCCGCTGCCAGCCTTCGAGTTTCAACAGCGCCGGCATCAGGTTGTTGGCTGCCAGAAAGCGGTGGCTGCGATGCTTTCCGTCACGCTCGGTGCGGTTGTAGTCCAATGCGTCGCCGGCCGCAGGGTCCTTGGAAGGGACCAGCGGCATGTGGCACTCCCGGCATTCAACGGTCTTTTTTGTGTCGCCTTTCCGGTTCCAGTGGCTCGCCGCCCAATTGTCGTACTGGTTCTGCAGTTGCACCCAGCCGACCCGATTCACTTCCTGGTCAATGAACTGCTTGTGGCACGCGGCGCAATACTCAGGGGCCTTGAACAGACGCTTGCTGAGCTTGTTGTGTTCCTCGGGATAGCTGCGAATCAGAAAATCCCTGGCTACGCGAGCCGGCCCGGTTGTCGCCCACTGCCAGAGATACTCCCGCGGTTGGATTACGACATAGTTCGCGTTGCCCTGGATGTCGGTCTTCCGGATGGCATGGCACGCGAGGCACGAGACGCCTTCGTGATAACCCTGCGCGTTCGTAAGTTTTTCGGTAAAGATGTTCTTCGAACCCGAGAACAGAGAGATCGGATCGTGGCATCCGGCGCAGTACCGTGTGGACTCCGGGCCGTTCTGCTGAGCCATCACCTTCTGGATGCCCTGAAACACGGTGTCCATGGCCGCGTAGCGGTGGGCGCTCGGTTTCCATTCGGCAAGGATCTCGTCGTGACAGCCGGACGTGCCACAGGATTCGGAGCCGGCGAGCGAGCGGGCGTCAAACGGACCATTGGTGACGGTACGGGCAAGACTGGGCGCGAACGGCCTGTCTTTGCCGTACAGGAAGTGATAGTCCGAAGGGAACTTGTTCACGTACCGGGTGCCGGAATAGAGGAACGGCAACGCGACGATTCCAGCAAGCGCCACCGCTAGCCCGCCACCCCCGTAGACGAGCAGCGTCCGGGACGCCGCCGGCGACGCAGCCAGCCACCGCCGGTAGAGGGAGATGGCAAGATGCGGGAGCGCGGCTGCAAGGACCGCGAACGTCGAGATCAAGTGAATGTTCCGCCAGAGCACCGAGGACCGCGTACCGAACAACGCCTGCACCGTCACGACAGCGCCCGACAGCGCACACACGAGTAGCGCCGCGACGGCAACGTAGCCGAGGAAGACGACGTCGGAGACGGCCTGGCGGCGGTAGTCCGACCAGTGGCGGGCGCAGTACCAGGCGAGTGGTATGAGGGTCAGCGCTCCGAGCGCGGTATGTACCAGAACACTCCACTCGACGGCGGGATGGAAAGGTGCGAAACGAATCGCCAGTCCGGTGACGGTCTCGACGAGCAGTGTCCACATTGCGACGCGGGTCAGGCGGGATGCCCAGCCCGTTCTTGCGGTCGAACCCTGGATGTTGCTCTGCGCCATATCGGTTCACAACTCCTACGCCAACAAAAGCGAGCTTCAGACCCAGTTTCGGGAGCCAGTATAGCGGCGGGCGGCATGCGGCTGATGTGACTTGAGTCACCGGTAGCGGTAGTGCAAAAGTATTAGTGCAGAAGGAGTTTACTGCCAGCCGCTCGCTCACGGTCGCGGTTCTAACGCCGCTCGCTGCGGGCGCGGCTTCCATCTCGGTTTGGGGTTCGTCAGTAGCGCGCGATCACTGTGTACTTTGTCGCGGATGGATCGGTGATCCGGACAAGGTCCTTCTCCGGCTGGAAGTCCTTCCAGTCCTGGCCGTTCACCGTGACCGAGAGCATCGGCTTCCCTTCCGGATGACGCAACCGGAGCAGCAGCGCCCGCGGCCGCGAGCGTGACGGAGTCTCGACGTCGGCTGAGATGGTCCCCGACGCGCTCCGGCATTCGATTGTCATCGTCAGCGGGCCAAACCAGGTCGGCGCGCCGCGAAGTTCGATCTTTTTGCCGTTCTCAAACCACGCCCTAGGAGCAGCCATCGCCAGCGCCAGCGAGCCGTCGTCCCGTTCGTGAACAAGCATGTTTCGGAAGAGCTCAAACCATGCTCCGTCGGTGGACGGCGGGCCGAAGTATTGTCCGTGGGTCCAGCGGTGTTCCACCGGTTCGAGCGCCGAGTGGCTGAATGCGCTTGCCATGTAACTGTAGAATGCGCGCACCACCGCCGCCGGATCGTCGCGCCAGAGGTGTGCGGTCGCTTGCTGGTCGTACACCGGTTCGTTAGCCGCGCCCCAACTCCTGAAGTACAGGTTGTCCTCGTGGTCGTTGAGGAGCCAGTTTGCGAGATCGCCGTCCCGGTCCACTGCCCTCAGACGGATCATGTGGACCGCCCCCGTGTCGATGTCGGTGGGATACCACACGTCCATCAGACGCCGGTATGTGCCCGCCTCAGCGGGGACATACGGAATCCACGTATGGTCGCGTAACTGGACGAGTGGCGAACGCACGCTGGCCGCGTGAAACGCCCGGTCGATCGACTCGCGGATCTCCGATGCAGCCCGTCTCGCCTCGTTCGCGCGAAGGTGTCCTGCTCTCTCCAGAGCCTTTCCGAAGATGTCCAGCCCAGCGTACATATAGGCTTGGTTGAACGCCCAGAAGCCGTCGCCGGTCCCGTCGTTCAGTGGGCCGTGAGCCAGTCCTCTCACGCGAGCCGGCAGACGTTCCGCTTCTCGCTGATGCGCCAGGCACCAGTCCAGCGCCTTCAGGCTGAAGGGCAGGAGCCGGTCGAACGCGCCGCGATCCGCAGAGAGCAGATAGTTCTGCGCCACGGAGTAGAGCATCGACGGCGTGTAGACCAGCCAGTTCGCATAACCGTTGACGTGGCCGTCGCGCTCCTGGTTGTTGCGGAACTGAGCCAGCAGTTCCTCGGCGGAGATTCCGTGGTAACCGCGGAGGTCGTAAAGCATGTAATCCACGTAGACCGCCTGATTTACCGGCCAAGGCGTCCCCGTCTGGCTGTACGCGAAGTTCGAGTACGGCAGGTCGATGTGAACGTCCTCGCCTTCCCCGCCGTGGCGCCGGGGCAACCGGAGGGCATGCCAGAGACTGGCGCGGAACAGGTCGTTCACAACCTTCTCGGGCACGAGGAATTGCGCGCCTCGCGCCACGTAGTCAGACCAAAACTTCAAGGTGCTTGCGCGTGCGGCTGCGAAGTCCAGTCCGGTCAGTTTTGCGGTATCCTCCGGCTCGACCGGTGGCGACGGCAACTTCACGACAAACTCCCGAGAGCCTTTCGCCGGAAGCATCAGGATCAGCGTCGCGTCGATGCGCTTCTGCTCGCGTTGGTAATCGCGCGTCCCACTCCAATAGAGTTCTCCCTCTGGCGCCTCAACGGAGAACAGCGCACGGCGGTAGCCCGCTTCGCGGAACAGCGCCGTGGTTCCTTGGCGCTCCATCTCGATGGCGGAGTTAACGTGGGAGGGAAACTGCCGCCGGTGGGCCATTCTGACAGGGATTTCGCGTGGTTCCCCGGTGAGGTCCGTAAGCCGCACTTTCTGGAACAGGACCATCGGGATATCGCCCCGCCTCCCGGCCGGCGGACCGTTCAGGGGATAGGCGAACTGCTCAATCTCGTACCTGACGCCCTCGCGCTCGAGGACGGTGGTGATCACCGGCAGACCATCTTTGAGGCTCTGTCCTTTCCAATACGGTGTGATCCCTTTGGTCAGGTCAGCAAAGTCGAACCAGAACTGGAACTTGTCCGGGTTGCCGTAGTCGTTCCAGACGCCGGCGCCGCGATCGATGCCAAACTTTGCGATCGCGCTGTCCCACGTCAGTCCCACAATGTGCCCCGGCCCCCGCTGCTGCGGATTGGTGTAAGCTGGATGGCCCATATCCTCCCAGAGCGCCGTGTACTTGTGATAGGTCGCCTCGGGTTCGCTACGGATCTCATCAAGCACCCGGCGGTGCTTTCCGTTCTGCAGCGTCTTCCGGTGCTCTTCGAACGAGCGCAGCTGTTCTCCGGCGGTGAAGTAGATTCCGTGCGACGGAATCCACAGAGCTCCCTCTGCCAGCAGTTGCTCAACGGTGACGCTGAAGCCGCGTGTTCCCTCCGGATTCATCCGCACCGTGATTTTCTGTGGATTCACGCGCAGCGCCGGATCGCGACTCAGACGCCGCGCCGTGTCAGCGTCTGCCGCGGCGATCAGGTCGGACCAGATAATGTGCAGGTTGTCGATCGGCTTGTCCAGCGTGCTGTCGTATTCCAACTCGAACTCGACGCCGTCGATGTCACTGCCGCCCGCACTCGTTTCCCACGCACCTTCCTTTTCGACCTCCCCCGCTTCAAGCGAGACGCCGGTGATATTTCGGATCTTCAGCCTGTCGTCGGCAGGCTCCGGCTTCACCCAGTAGTGCTGAGCCTGCGCTACGCCGTGACCCCACCAGATGCGCACCTTCAGGCTGGCGGTTCGCTCGGCGCCCACAGCGGAGACCAGCAGGAGTAACGGAAGAACAGGGAGAAGTCTCATCGCCCCTCCTCCGCCGCGAGCCGCTTCAGCCGCTCGGGATCGCCCCATACGGATTTCGTGTTGGCGAGAATCTCGGACGCCGTGAATCGGAATCGCTTCGCCTGCCGGCGGCTGTGCAGTTTCGCCTGATCGTTATAGTGAGGGGAGGAAGGATCCTCCGACTGCCCATACGGCAGCAGCGTCCAGACTTCTTTCGGTTGGCCTTCGACCACGACCATCAGATGCCCCCAGCCGTCGTCGCAATGGATCTCGCCGTTCTCCTGCTCGGGTCCTTCGTCCGGATGCAGGACGCCGTACATCTCCGTGCCGCCGAGCGGGAACTTCCCGCCGCGAACCACGAAGTTGATTTCGCCCCAGGGAACCTCGCTGCGCCCGTACCGCTTTTCGATCCGGGATATGGCTTCTTCGAGCGCAGCGCGCGCCATCTTCTGTTCTTCCGCGGACGCGGTATCGATTCTATTCCGTTCGAACGAGTTGAACCGCGAGAACTTCGCTCCCGTGAAGAGATCCTGGTAAGCCTTGCCCCAGAAGTGCATGTAGGTGTACGCGGCGGAATCCGTGCCAGAACGCCGGTCCCACGCGGCGAGTAGATCGACCGCGCGCCGGGCGCGACTATCCGAGGGCGGCGCCGCCTTGTACGCCCGCTCGAGCAGTGGAACGACGACCTCGGCAGCCAGCACATACGTGTCGAACCCGAGGTCGATCATCTCTCGCACGCTGAACTTGCGGTTTTGCGAAAGCACCTGGAAGATCCGCTCCCCGCGCGTGTTCAACGCCTCCTCGCCCGCGTCGGCCGACGGCTGGCTCCTCAGGTAATACGGCGCGGGATCGAGGGGCTTCAGTCCCGAGTTCCGTGTCACCACCCACGGAGGATTGTTGCAATTCTGGAGGAAGCCCGACGCCGGATTCAAAATCTGCGGGTAACTCTCGAACGGCAGGTAGGGGCCCCACTCGGTGGCGCTGATCCATCCCGGTACAGGCTTCCTCCAGTCGTAACCGTCCGGACGCTGCGCCACGTTGCCGTTGTGAACCCAGTAGATGTCCCGGGCATCGGAATAGAGCAGGTTCCAGCGCGGCATCCACTGCCGCCGCACAACCGTCTTGAACTGCTCGAGGTCGCGGGCTTTCATTAGCCCGAGCAGCGCAGCCGTATAGGTTACGTTCTCAAAGTTCGGCAGGCGCACTGACCATGCGCGCCGTGCGGTGCGGTCTACCTTCACGACCGGACCGTGGTGCGTATAGTAGAGCGGCAGGGTGACCGTCTCGATGCCGTTCGCGCCCTTGACGCGGAAGGACTCCTGCTCCACGCGCATCTCGCGCCAAGCGCCGTCGTAGAGGTACTGGAGTGGATTGTCGGGGTTCAGTTTCTCCTCGTATATGTCGGCGATGTTCGGCTCGTTGTACGTGGCTGACCATGTGATCCGGTCATTGAAGCCGTCGAGGAAAACGGGGCTGCCGAACCAACTGATGCCGGCGGTGTTGAGCTTGCCTCGCACGATCAGGTGCCCTTCGTAGTTCTGGAAGCGATTGGCCCACGGCATGTGCGTGTGCTCCAGGTGAATCACGCGTCCGTCAGCCGACTTCCCCGGAGCGATCGCCCACTGGTTCGATCCAAGGCGAGGCAAGTCGTACGTAGCCCCGGGCAGTTTGATGAGCGCGTCGTGGATGCTGTAGAAGCGGAAATATTGGCTCCGCTCGAGCGCCTCGACATCCTCGGCCGTGATCTCATCGATCCATGCCGGGATGCGTGCGCGGTTCTCCCGGATGTACGTGTTGACACCGCGCGCGAATCCGTCGAGGATCGCGTATACCGGACGCTCGATCTTCCCGCGGTTTTCAACGACGCCCTTCTTGGTCCTGAGCAGGCGTTGCAGGTAATCGCCATCCCAACGGTATTCGTACGGAATGAAGTGGAGGTAGCCGTCGCCCAAGGCCTCGAAGCCCTGCACTTCGGCGCGGCGGCCTTGTGCGTCGCGATACTGGAGCATCATGCGTTCCAGGTGGTCCTGCGCCTGGGCGTAGCCGTACCCGAAGAAAGCGGCCTCCTCGGTTTCGCCGACAACGTGGGGAACCCCGTAGTCGTCGCGATAGATGGTGACCTGCGAGGCAAGCGGGTCCGAAGCAGCCGCCGCGAGGGCGCGGAAGACTAGCAACAGCGCAATGAGGTATCTCATACCGGCACACGCGATTATACGCACCACAGTCCGCTCGCGTGGTAGAGTCTCGGCGTGATGCTCTCGAATGGCCGTCCGGTATTGATGGTCGCCCTGACGTTCGCGGCAGCGGTCTTTTGCCGTGCCGCTGAACGGCCCCGTATCGACCTCAATGGGTCGTGGCAGTTCCGCCTCGACCCTCAGGATTCCGGAGAAAAGCAGCAATGGTACGCCGGCGGGGGAGAATTCGCCTCCACGACCAGGGTTCCCGGTGCGTGGCAGGCGCAGGGTGTTGGTGAGCGCTCGGGCATCCTGCGTAACCACTACGCCGGCGCGGCATGGTACCGCCGCACCGTCGCGATTCCCTCCGCGTGGCAGGGAAAGGTGGTGCGCCTGCACCTTGGCGGGGCGCTTCGGCACACGACGCTCTTCGTGAACGGAGCGAAGGCGGGAGAGCACAGCGGCTTCACCACGCCGTTTTCGTTCGATGTTACCGATCACGTCCGGCCCGGTTCGGAGAACACGATCGTCATGCGTGTCGCCAATCCCGGCCCGAACGTGTCCGACTCTCCGCACGACCAGCAAGCCGCGTACCCGATAGGAATGTTGAACTACATCGGCAACTGGGGCGGCATCTACGGCGCCATCCATCTGGAAGCGACTGAGCCGGTGTGGATCGACGAAGTCGCCATAAAACCCGACGTTGAGAAGCGGCAGGCGACATTCCGAGTGTCCTTCGGGCAGCGGGGGACAGAAAGGCGTCCTCCTGTGCGAGTGGAGGTGACTTCCGGGCAATATCGCGGCGTCGCGGAGGCCACGGGCGCGTCGGCGGAAATCGTGCTGCCCATGCCGGACGCCCGACTGTGGTCCCCGGAAGATCCTTACCTCCATACAGCCTCGATCCGGTTGATCGAAAACAACCGCGAACTCGACCTCGTTCAAGAACGCTTTGGGATGCGGGAGATTCGGACGCGCGGCCGGATCCTCCTGCTCAACGGAAAGCCGCTCTATCTACGCGGCTACGGTGACGACAATATCGAGGTGATTAACGGCGTTCCGCCAGCCTCCAAGGCGGTGTATCTCGAACGGCTGCGCAAGGCGAAGGCGTTCGGGTTCAATGCCGTCCGATTTCATTCGATGACGCCCGCCCGGGAATTCTTCGACGCCGCCGACGAAGCCGGCGTGCTGGTCATGGCCGAGTTGCCGGTGGCCTATACGATGCACTTCCTCCCGCACAAGGAGTTCCTTCGAGCGGAACTGGAACGCACTCTGCGTGTCCACCGGAACCACCCCTCATTTCTGTCACTGGCGCTCGGAAACGAGTTGAACCTGAACTGGCTCAAGAGCGACGCCGAACGAAAGGAATTTCGCGAAACCGTAGAGGAGTTTTACCGGCTGGCGAAGTCGATCGACCCTGACCGGTTGATCCTGTCGAACGACGGCCTGATGCTCGATCCGACCGACATGGCGAGCATTTTCACGGGCGCCGCCAAAGATGTCCCTACGGTGCGGCATGAGTTCGGAAAGTACTATTGCTCACTGCCGGACATCTCGCTGATCCCGAAGTTCACCGGGGCCGTCGTGCCCACGTGGCTGGAAGAGAAGAAGCGATGGGTGGAGCGGAACGGATTGGCCGACCTCTATCTGCTCTATCTCCGTAACTCGCAGAGACTGCAGCAGGCCGGGAGAAAGTACCAGATCGAACGCGTGCGGCTCGACCCCGATGTCACCGGCTACCATTACTGGCTGATCGTCGACTACCCAGGCGGGACCGGCGAGGGCGATTCGTGGGAGGAGGGATGGTTCGATTACTTCTGGCGGCCCAAGGGTGTGGAACCGTCCGAAGGGGCGCGGCTGAACAGCGCGGTGCTGGTCTTGATCGGCGCGGATGTCCATGACCGCACCATGTGGAGTGAGCGCGGCAAGTCCTTCGACGTCTTCGTCTCCAACTACAGTGAGAAACCGATCCAGAACGGTACGTTGCGCTGGAGCCTGACGGACGGCGCGCGCCGCGTCGGCGGCGGGGACGTAGCCGGAGTGAACGTGGCGCTCGGCGAGGTGGCTCGCGTTGCGCGCCTGTCGCTCCCACCCCTCCCCGCGTCAGCGGCCCGGAAACTGGATCTGACGGTGGAACTTGCGAACGGTTCCTCGATTTTCACCAATCGCTGGAGCTTCTGGGCCTTCGCTCGGAATTCGCTGCTCAGCCGCGCGCCGGTCCCGGTTGTCTCCACCGTCCGCTGGGCGAACATCTCGCGGCTGTATCCGTTCATCAACGAATCGACTGAATCGATTTCTCCGGATTCGCTGCTCATCACTTCGGCGCTGACGGAAGACGCGGTCCGTTTCCTCGAATCCGGCGGCAAAGTCTGGCTGATGGCGGACCGGACCCAGTTCGACCGTGCGGGCGAAGGTACGTTCTTCCCCGCATCCGGCGGAGCCTTGGGAACGCTAATTCGCGAGCACCCTGCACTTCAGGGCTTCCCCCACGAAGGTTTCGCCGACCTCCAGTTCTACAACCTTGTGGAGGGAGCATGGCCGCTTGCCCTCGACGGCTGGCCGCGCGACCTGACGCCAGTAGCCGGCGGGATTCGCACGACCAGCGCGTTCCTCAGCAAGACGAAGAACCTATCCCGGTTCGGCTACATTCTGGAGGCAACGGCGGGCAAAGGAAAGCTGCTGATCACGACGCTTCGATTGCGAGAAAACCTCGATGAGGCGTATCCCGAAGCCGTCAGCCTGTTCGATCGACTACTACGGTATGCGACGAGCGAAGAGTTCCGGCCCGAATTCGCCGTCCCGCGGGAGAAGCTGGAGTCACTGATCATTCGGTGACAAGCGGTGGAGTCGCCGTTGCGTCTCAGATGCGCTGTGCTTTTACCGTCACCGGAGCCAGTCACAGCGGAAGTGGAGTAATCTCTTCCAATTGGGAGGCGATATGAGCGACCCGACGGCAACGGGACGGCGCGGATTCCTCAAGATGACGGCGATGGCGGGCGGCCTGGCGGCAAGCCAATCCGCACCGGCGGGCCAGACGGACCAGCAGGCACAGACCGCGCAGTCGAT
>DATIFQ010000043.1:0-59359 GCA_035455185.1 Bryobacteraceae bacterium
CTGCGGCTTCCCGAATTGGACGCTTTCCGACGACGCGCGGTCTATGTTCCGACAGCCTGGCCTCCGGCCTCGCGGACGGTGTGTTCCATCCCCGCGCTTACGATTGGCCGGCCGGTATCGAAGGTCAAGGTCTTGAACGCCGGAGATCTTCTCTTGGAATTCGGCGGGGGGACTCCTTCAGGACGGTGGAGCCGCGAGCCCAACGTGTTCTCCGACGTTCGGAAGTTGGGAATGAATGCCGCGGTGATCGGCTGGTCTTTGCCGTATTGTCGCGCGCTCTGCGGCGACTTGACCTCCTGTTGGTGGTGGGAGATGAGTGCCCAGCACAATTCCATGGGAGAGCGCCTTTCCGAGATTCTGCCCAACCAGGCAATCAGCCTGTTCGAGACCACCCAGTTCGCGCCGTGGGGGCAGTCCCGGGCGACGCTCAAACACGTGCAAACGGTTCGTGAGGTGCTATCCAGAGCCGTCAGGGAAGCTGTGGATCGCCGGCATGACCTCGTCTACCTTCACCTGCCGGTTCCTCACTCTCCTCACGCCTACGACCGGAGAACGCAGGGATTCACGCTTCACAACGCGCCGGTTGCCGGCTACTGGGACAGCCTGGAATTGCTCGACAAGATTCTGTTCGACCTGCGCCGCGCGATGGAGCGTTCCGGCGTTTGGGATTCGACTGCGATTCTGCTCAGTTCCGACCACTGGAACCGCAATTCCCGGAGGTTGGACGGCAGGGAGGACCATCGCGTACCTTTCCTGCTGAAAATGCCCGGCCAGAACTCAGGCGTGGTCGTTCCGGAGCAGATCCACACTGTCCTCAGTCGTGATCTGGTGCGGGCCATTCTCCGGCGCGACATCATCACGCCCGGGGACGCGGCCGCGTGGCTTGAGGAGCGAGGCCGCCGGCAACTAAAGAACCTCCGGTCTTCGACCGAAGAAGTTAAGCAGGAGGTTCTGTGATGACTACGACGAACACCCGAGGGAGGAAACACGGATTTTTCGGATCCGCCTGGCTTGCAGGCCTCATTGTCGTGATCGCCATCGCCGTCCCATTGATTTTCACCGGAAATCCGGCGGTTAGGGCCAGTGGAAAGCCCCAGGTTCTCGGACGCCTGCCGCTGCTCTTCGTCCCCAACCAAGGGCAGATGGACCAGTCGATGCGTTTTATGACCAGCGCGGCCGGAGCGTCCGTCGGCTTCGCGCCGGAGAGTGTTGCCTTCGATTTCTCCGGCGCCGAAGTTCGTCTGTCGTTCGTCGGAGCGAATGCATCGCCGTCGATCGAGGGAGTCGATCACCTGCCAGGCAAGTTCAACTACATGCGTGGAGCGGACCCGGGGCATTGGACCACGGACGTCCCTACGTTCGCGGGCGTCCGTTACCGGCTGCTCTACCCCGGAACCAGCGTTGTCTATCGTGGCGATGGCGGCCGCTTGAAGTCCGAGTTCCACGTCTCGGCGGGCGCCGATCCTCGCCGCATCGTTTGGCGTTACGAGGGTGTCACCAGCATTCGGGTGGACAGGCTCGGTGAACTTGTGATCTCCACTCATTTCGGGGAGCTGCGTGAACACCGCCCGGAAGCGTGCCAGACGATCAGCGGCCGCCGGGTAACCGTGCGTGCGGCTTACAGGCTGCTGAATGAGTTGACGGTGGGATTTGAGATCGGCGACTACGACCGCAATCTTCCTCTCGTGATCGATCCCCTTCTTGCGTTCAGCACCTATCTTGACGGCAGCGGATTGGACAGCGCGAAAGCGGTCGCGGTCGACGCCTCCGGCAATATCTATGTGACCGGGCAGACGGACTCGCTCAATTTCCCGGCCGCCAGCGCACTGCAAGGACAGAGTGGGGGCGGCGTAGATGTATTCGTCGCCAAACTGAACCCATCCGGCGCAAGCTTGGCCTACTGCACTTATCTTGGGGGAGGTTGGGACGACCGCGGTTTCGCCATCGCAACGGATGGAAGCGGCAGCGCGTACGTTACCGGTTGGACAAATTCTCCGAACTTCCCCACTACGTCCGGCGGCAGGCAGCGGGTCCTTGGCGGAGGGCGCGATGCGTTCATCGCGAAGCTGAATGCAACCGGAAACGCACTCGTCTTCAGCACCTATCTCGGCGGCGCTGGCCACGACAGCGCATATGGTATCGGGGTCGATACCAGCGGCGGCGTTTACGTCGCTGGCGACACCTACTCGACTAACTTCCCGGCTATCGGCGGTTTCCAGACGACAAACGCAGGGCGTCAGGACGCATTCATCGCGAAACTCAAGTCCGACGGCTCAGCGCTCCTGTGGAGCACCTATCTTGGTGGCTCCGGAGACGACGCGGCCAAGGCGCTAGCCATTGACAGCGCGGGTGCGGTGTATGTCACCGGCGGCTCCGACTCGCCAAACTTCCCGGTAGCGAACGCGATCCAGGCGGTGAGCGGCGGCGGACAGGATGCGTTCGTAGCGAAACTGAGCTCCGATGGAAAGGCGCTCGCGTACTCCACCTATCTCGGCGGAAGTGGTGGCTCCGTGGGTTCCAACGAACTCGGAACAGGCATTCGAGTGGATGTCGGCGGCAGCGCCTACGTTGCCGGTGTGACGAGTTCCACGAACTTTCCAACCGTCAGCCCCCTTCAGGCGTACTTCGCGGGAGGAACGTGGGACGGCTTCGTCGCCAGGTTGAACGTGGCAGGGACGGCGCTTCAGTACAGCACGTACCTGGGCGGTGTCGGAATCGACTACCCGACCGGACTTGCCGTGGATTCGACTGGGGCGGCCACGGTGACCGGCTACACGTCGTCGACAGACTTTCCGATCGTCGGCGCGGTCCAGGATCGCCCTGCGGGCGGCTACGACGCATTCGTGGCCAAGTTGAGCCCGCAGGGCAACGGACTTATGGAGTCGACGTATTTCGGGGGGAATGACAACGACGCGGCCAACGGGGTGTCGCTCGACCCGGCCGGCGCTATCTATATCGCGGGTCAGACGCTATCCGCGAACTTTCCGTTGAAGAACTCGTTCCAGCCAACGCCCGCCGGCGGGACAAGTGCATTCGTGGCAAAGATCGCCGCGGCCGCGCCGACGGCAGTCTACCGGGCGCCCAGCGGAGCAACCGTGCTCAATGTCTTCGGTTCAGCGGCGCGCTACAGCGCCGGCGGAGTGATTGTCGGCGACCCGGCGGCTGCCCAGAATAGTTACGGCGACACCTACGCGGCCGGCCGCAATAACATTGACGACGTCTGGATGAACATCTTCCAGGCGGCGACGCTCACATGGAAAGGATGGATCAAGGCGGGCGGCCCGGCTGCTGGCAACCCTGCGTTGGCGGTTGCGGAGGGAGGCGAGGCCTATGTGGTGGCACGCGATGCGAGTTACAACATCCGCCTGAACCAGTATCTGCCCTCGTCCGGCTTTCAGGGTTGGATCGCGCTGGGAAGTGGTTTCGCGTCGGATCCCGCCGCGGCCGTAGCCGCCGACGGGACGGTCTATGTTGTCGGGCGCTCGGCCGCAGGCGGTGTTCGAAGCGGGCGTTATGTTCCAGGGGCCGGCTTCCAGGGCTGGGTCTCGGGCGGAGGCGCGGCGGCTGGGAAGCCGGCGATCGTCATTGGCTCCGACGGCGCGGCTTACGTCTCTGTCAAAGGAACTGACAACGCGATCTGGATCGCCCGTCTTTCGGGCGATCTGTGGGAGCCCTGGATCAAAGGGAGCGGCACGCTGGGAAGCGATCCGGATCTTGCGGCGGCGGGTGGCGCTGTCTACGCTGCCATAACCAGTCCGACCGGCCTCGTCTATGTCCAGCCGTTCCGGGAAGGACCTTCCGGAGGCTGGCAGGGATGGATTTGGACCGCGGGGACGCTTAACCGCGCATCCGTCGCGGCGGCCGGAAACCGCTTCTTCGTCGCCGGCCGCAACTCTCTGAATGACTTCTGGTGGTATCAGTCCGGGGCCGGGTGGAGCTACTACGGCAACCTCGGCTCGCCGGTGAGCGATCTGGCCGCAGCTCCCAAATGAGCGTCGAGCGCGCGGTGTCCGTTTTTCGTAGAGCCGCTGGCGAGCTATAGATGAAACGGAACGTCGCCTGGGCGTTGGCCGGCAACGTTGTGTACGCCGGGTGCCAATGGGCAATGCTCGTTGCTCTGGCGAAGCTCTGTTCTCCCGAAACGGTCGGGCAGTTCGCGCTGGGAGTGGCGGTGACCTCGCCAGTGGTTCTGTTGACCGGTTTGCAGTTGCGGGCGGCTCTGGCCACCGATGTCACCGGGACTTTCTCCCTCGAAGAGTATCTCGGTTTGCGCCTGATTGCGACGGCAGCCGGATTGGCTACGATTGCCGCGGTGGTGGTCGCCGCGGGCTACCGCGAGGAGACCCAGTGGGCGGTGCTGGCCGTAGGTCTGGGGAAAGCGGTCGAATCCGTGAGCGACCTCATCTATGGAGTGCTCCAACGGAATGAACGGATGGACCTGATTGCGCGGTCGATGATCCTCCGGGGCGCCGGCACGCTTCTCGCTTTGGGTGTGACGGTGCAAGCTACCGGCAGCGTGTTCTGGGGAGCCCTGGCGTTGGCCGCAGTTTCGCTGGTTCTGCTGGTGGCTTACGACATGCCCGCGGCGGCTCGCGTGATCCCCGCTTCAGGGAGGCGGGGCGTACCCCTCGGATGGCAAGCTGCGGCGGCGGCGTTGCGACCAACCTGGCGGATCGCCGGTTTGTGGAGGCTCGCACGCGAAACGCTCCCGCTCGGCTTTGTGATGATGCTGATCGGCTTGAATCGCAACTTGCCCAGGTACTTCGTCGAGCGCTCGATGGGCGAACGGGAGCTTGGCATCTTCGCCGCGATCGCTTACATCCAGGTTGCCGGTTCCACGGTGGTGGATGCCGTTTGCCAGTCGGCAAGCCCACGACTGGCCGGCCATCACGCCGCCGGGCGCGTCCGGCAGTTCCGCGGCGCGCTGGCCAAGTTGGCCGGACTGGCGAGTTTGATGGGAGCCGTCGGCGTTGGCGCCGCCCTTCTGGCGGGGCGGCAAGTCCTGGCGCTCCTCTATGGGGCCGAGTACGCCGCGGAATCGCCGGTCCTCATATGGCTGATGGCGGTAGCGGCGGTCGGATATGTCGGCAGCGTCCTCGGCTACGGCATCACCGCCACGAGGAGATTCGCGCTATTTCCCGTACCCTATCTGGCGTTGACGGCCGTGGCCGCCTTCTGTTCGGCCTACGCCATTCCGCGTTGGGGCCTGTATGGAGCCTGCGCCACCGCGGGTCTGGTCAGTTTAGGAAGCTGCGTTGTCCCGTTCCTGGTTCTTTTCCAGGTGCGTGAAGAGTCAAAACATGTCGCGTCTCCATCATTTGCTGCTTGAGCGGTACTGCGATCACTATGCGCGCCTGAACTCCACCGTCGATCCGCGGGTGCTGTCGTGGAGTCATCGGCGGCAGATGGATCGCACGTTTGGGTCTTACCTGGCCGGGCTGCCGGCGGGCAGCCGCGTGCTGGATCTTGGATGCGGCAGCGGTCGCCTGCTCTACTGGTTTTCCCTGCGACCGGGACTTGTTCCGGTGGGGGTCGACGTATCTCCATCGCAGTTGGCCGTCGCGCGGCGGGCGTTGCCGGTGGTTGAGACGCATTGCGAGGATGGTCTGGCGTTCCTGCTCCGCCACCGCGGCGAGTTCTCCGCAATCCTCTGCACGGACGTTCTCGAGCACGTGGCGGGAGAGGACGACTGTCTCCGATGGGTGGAGGCTGTCCGGGATGCGCTTCGTCCAGGTGGAATCTTCCTCTGCCGGACGCCGAACGCCGCCAACTTGCTCGGCGGCTACAGCCGCTATCTCGATTTGACGCACGTGCGGAGCTTCACTCCGAGCTCTCTCCTGCAACTACTCGGGGCGGCCGGTCTGGCGGAGTGTTCCATCGTCCCCTACCGGGCGGGCCATCCCCTTGGGACTCTTCGAATGGGTCTCGGAAACCTATTGCACCGCCTGTTCTTCTTCCTCTGTGGCCACCGGCCGGCGGCGGCGTACACGAGCAACGTTTACGCGATAGGATATGCCGGGGCGCGGGGAGGGACAGACGGATGACCGCCGCCTTCCCGATGACCGTGCCCCCCACATCGGGGAGCGCGCCCGCCCGGTTTTGGATGTGTGTGCTCGGGTTGTCTTTGCTCGGCTATGCCGTTCTGGGCAAGGGCTTTGCGTACCTCTCGGTTCCGCCCCTGTACGCGGCCGAGCTTCTCATGTGCTTGGGCGTCCTCTGCGTAGCCTGTGAGCCCGGTGCACTCCTGCGTGCGGTCGTGTTCCACCGGTCAACACTGCCTCTGTACCTGTTCATGGCCTGGGGTGCGGTAAGGACGCTTCCGTACCTGTCTGAGTACGGGATAGACGCACTTCGCGACGGCGTTCTCTGGGGTTACGGGCTGTTCGCGATCCTGGTGCTGGCCGTCGCCTCGCGCGGCGTCCAGATGCTGCGGCCGATGGTGAAGGCCTTCCGCCGGTTCGCCTGGGTGTACCCCTACTTGACCGTCGTTGCGTTGCTGGTTCAGATCGCCGGTATTGTTCTACCGACACTCCCAGATACCAATGTGCCGGTATTGTCGAACAAGACTGGCGACATCGCAGTCCACCTTGCCGGTGCGAGCGCGTTGTTCCTGGTGGGGTTGCTTCCGGCTCGGGGAATCCTTTGGTTTATCTGCGTGTTCGCCTCGGTTTTGACGTGTGCCAGCGGAAACCGAGGCGCTGCCGTCAGCTACCTTGCTGCGACTGCATTCGTGCTTCTTCTCTCTCCAAGGGCCCGTTCGCTCGCCGTCCGCTTCCTTCTCCCGGTGACGCTGCTGTTGGGATTGACGCTCTTCATCGATCCGGATGTCAGGCTGCACCAGGACCGCGAGATCTCCCTACGCCAACTGGCGATCAATTACGCGAGTGTCGTGACAAGCCTTTCGGATAACCCGGGAAACACGGAAGGAACGAAACAGTGGCGGCTGATGTGGTGGGGGCGGATCGTCGACTACACGATCTTCGGCGAACACTTCTGGAACGGGAAAGGTTTCGGAATCAACTTGACGACCGCAGACGGTTTTCGCAGCCAAAGCGGCCTGCTGCGCAGCCCGCACAACGTCCACATGACTGTCCTGGCCCGAGGCGGCGTTATCGGGCTTGCTCTCTGGCTCCTGCTCCAGGGCGTTTGGCTCATACAGGTGTTGCGTAGGCACTTTCGTGCCGCGCGCGCCCGGCACTTTCATTGGTCGGCGATGTTCGTGGCCCTTGGGGGCTATTGGGTTGCGTTCATCGTCAACGCCAGCTTCGACGTGTTCCTTGAGGGGCCGATGGGGGGCGTCTGGTTCTGGTCACTCTTCGGATTCGGACTCGCGGCCGTCCGTGTTTACGATAGCTGGGCGATCCGGATGATGTGCGCGACTGAAGGCCGGTGGTCGCCGGTTATTGCTTGATGACTCGGAAACTCCAGCTTCTGTGCATCGGCAGAGATCTGAGTCCGGCGGGCGCCGAGCGGGTTCAAGCGGCGCTTTTCCGGCATCTCGACCAGTCCCGCTTCTCGGTTGATTTGCACTACATGAGCGATGGGGACGACCTGCTCGATGAGATGCCGGCCGGTCTCGCGCCATGTTTCGGCCGGATTGGCCGTGTCCCCCGCAAGCTAGATGCCGCCCGCACGCTCCACCGCCTGGTCCGAGCGGCTCGGCGGAGCGATCTGATTTTTGCCACCCAGGAGGGAAGCCCCGTCTATCTCGCCGCGATCGCCGGCGCGGTCGCGCGCAAGCCGGTGGTGGGGTGGATCCATGGACCCTGGAGCAGATTGCGGAAACAGGCGGGTGGATGGCACGTCTTGGCGTCGCGGATTCTGTACCCACGGGCGTCCCGTCTGGTGTGTGTTTCCGAAGGGGTCCGGCGAGACCTTGAATCCGAATCTCCGTCGCTCGCGGACCGGCTCGCCGTACTGCCCAATCCCCTCGACATCGAGCGGATCCGAACGCAGAGCCTTGAACCGGCGCCCCCGTGGGCCACGAACTTTCCCGATGAAGGCGCTATCGTGGCCTGTGGCCGGCTGGTGCCGGACAAAGGCTTCGACCTGCTGCTTAGAGCCTTCGCCAAATCCGCGAGCTGCAGGCGCGGAACCCGTCTCGTGGTACTCGGAGAGGGACCGGAGCGGGCCCGGCTCGAGAGCCTTGGGATCGAGCTCGGCCTGCGAGGGCGCGTATCACTGCCGGGTCACCTGGCGAATCCCTATCCGGTTTTCAGGCGCGCTACCGTGTTCGTGCTTAGCTCAAGAGTGGAAGGGGTCGGGATGGTTCTTTTGGAGGCGATGACTCTGAGTGTCCCAGTGGTGGCGTTCGACAGTGACGCAGGCGGTCCCCGGGAGATCTTCGGGGTGCAGGATTGCGGGCAGTTGGTCGAAGCCGGGGACCCTGGACGGCTCGCGGATGCAATCGACCGCATGCTCGGCGACCGGGCGCTTGCCGCGCGTTGCCGTGATTGGGGCGAGCGGAGGGCACGCAAATTCGACGCCGAGCGCGCGGCTCGACGCTTTGAAACGCTGTTCCAGTCGGTGTTGGATGCTGCACGTTCTCGTCGCTCATAATTACTACCGCCATCCAGGGGGCGAGGACGCAGTTTACGAGGCTACTGGCTCGCTGCTGGAGGCCCGAGGGAACCGCGTGACGCGCTTCACCGCCCACAACGACGCGACCGCTTCGATGAGCCGCCCGGCACTGGCAAAAGCGGCGTTGTGGAATCGCGATGTCCGTCTCCGCCTGCGAGCCACGATGCGCGCCGGCCGCCCGAATGTGGCCCACTTTATGAACACCTTCCCGCTGATCTCGCCGGCGGCCTACTACACCGCCCGAGACGAGGGTGTTCCGGTGGTCCAGACGCTGCACAACTACAGGCTGTTTTGTGTGAACGGACTCCTTTTTCACGAGGGCCGCGTATGTGAGGACTGTGCCGGGAAATCCGTGTCATGGCACGGCGCAGTGAGAGGCTGCTACCACAACTCACGCGCCGCCAGCGCGGTTGCCGCTGCGGTGTCCGGGTTTCACCGATTGATCGGCACGTGGAGCGCCGAGGTGGACATCTATATCGCCCTGACTGAGTTCGCGCGGAGGAAGTTCTTGGATTGCGGTTTGCCCGCCTCGAAAGTCGTGGTGCATCCGAATTTCCTTCACAACGACCCGGGTTCCGGGACCGGCGCCGGCGGCTATGCCCTCTTCGCAGGGCGCCTGTCAGCCGAGAAGGGCCTCTCCGTACTGCTGGACGCGTGGCAGAAACTCGGCGGCAAGACCACGCTGAAGATTGCCGGAGAGGGCCCTCTGGCGGCGCAGGCGGCTTCCCAAAGCCGAAAGAGCGTGGGAATCGAATATCTCGGTCCCTGCTCGTCCGCCGAGATCCTCGCTTTGATGCGAGACGCTGCTTTCCTGGTGTTGCCGTCGGAATGCTACGAAGGGCTCCCGATGGCGATCGTCGAGGCGTTTGCGAGCGGCCTCCCCGTGATCGCCGCCGGCCACGGAAGCATGAGCACGCTGATCGATCACGGCCGAACCGGCCTGCACTTCCGGCCGGGCGACTCCGAGGATCTTGCGGCGAACCTGCAATGGGCGTTTTCGCATCCTGCCGTACTGGCACGTATGCGTACGGAGGCGCGGGCCGAGTTCGAGGCCCTTTACACCGCGGAGAAGCACTATCGCGGTCTCGTCGAGATCTATGAGCGAGCGATGTCCGGCAATTGAGGCACTGGACCGGCCGGTGCCGGGTTTCCGCCACATGCTTGGAATGAGAGTGGATGCCACCAGCTACGGCAGTGTGGTGGAGCGGGTCATCGGCTGGGCGCGCCTGGCACAGTCCCGCTATGTGTGTGTGGCGACGGTCAACAACGTGATGGAAGCATACGACTCGCCGGCCTTCCGCAAGGTGATGAATTCCGCCGACCTCGTAACGGCCGACGGCATGCCGCTCGTCTGGGGACTGCGGCTTCTGGGCGAACGGGATGCCACGCGCGTTTACGGTCCTGACCTCATGCCGCACGTCCTCGCGGCCGCCGAAAGCGCCCGCGTTCCAGTCGGCTTTTATGGGGGCAGCCCGGAGGTGCTCGAGCGGCTGCTCGCAAAGTTGCGGCAACGATACCCGGCGCTACGGATCGCTTACGCATGGTCGCCTCCCTTCCGTCCTCTCACCAGTGAAGAAGACGCAAGGATTGTCTGCGAGATCGGCGATTCGGGAGCTCGAATCGTCTTCGTCGGCATCAGCACTCCGAAGCAGGAGCGATGGATGGCACAACACCGCGGATGTGTGCGGGCCGTCATGGTCGGCGTCGGGGCCGCATTCGATTTCCTCGCCGGAGTGAAGCCGCAGGCACCGCGATGGATGCAGCGGGCCGGCCTCGAATGGCTGTTTCGCCTGGCGAGCGAGCCCCGTCGTCTCTGGCGGCGCTACCTGCGCCACAATCCCCGCTTTCTCGCCTTTTTCACTCTCGAGTTGTCCGGTCTACGTCGATTTCCTCTCTAGGGCTAAGGTTCACCCGATTCCCGGTCGATGGATTACCTCGGAGAGCAAATATGGCAACGGACGTCTTGGTAACGGGAGCGGGAGGGTTCATCGGCCACCACTTGGTGAAGTACCTGGTCGGCAAGGGCTACCGGGTCCGCGGTGTGGACATCAAACACCCCGAGTTCGAGCCCAGCGCCGCCCACGAATTCGAGTTGCTCGACCTGCGCAGGTTCGACAACTGCCTGCTGGCCGCCCGCGGCGTCGGTGAAGTCTACCAGTTAGCTGCGGACATGGGCGGTATCGGCTACATCACCGCGTTCCACGCCGGCATCGCGCGCAATAACACCATGATCAACGTACACATGCTCGAAGCCGCACGGGTCCACGGCGTGAACCGGTTTTTGTTCTCATCGTCGGCATGCATCTATCCGCAATACCGTCAACGAACACCGGACGTGACCCCCCTCAAGGAGGAAGACGCATACCCGGCGGATGCGGAGGAGGGTTACGGCTGGGAGAAGCTCTTTACCGAGAAACTGTGCCAGTATTACCACCACGACTACGGCCTGGAGACCCGGGTGGTGCGCTTCCACAACGTCTATGGTCCCCTCGGTACCTACGAAGGCGGGAAGGAAAAGGCGCCGGCCGCCATCAGCCGCAAAATCGCGCTGGCCCACGACGGTGACGAGATCGAAGTCTGGGGTGACGGCGAGCAGACGCGATCGTTCATGTATGTCGACGACTGCGTGGAGGGCATCCACCGCCTGATGCGTTCGAATCACACCGATCCGCTCAACCTTGGGACGGACGAACTGGTCACGGTCAACGGACTCGTGGAGCTTGTGGCGAGGATCGCCGGCAAACGGATCCGCATGCGTCACAACTATGCCATGCCGCAGGGTGTGCCCGGCCGCAACAGCGATAACGCCAGGCTGCGGGAAGTACTCGGCTGGGAGCCTTCGACGCCTCTTCGGGAAGGTCTCGGGCCGACTTACCGGTGGATCGAATCGGAGCTCCGGGCTTCTGGGCGCATCCTTGAACCGGCGGCAGCCGCCGACTGAGTGAGTCAGGACATCCGAACGATGGCGGCTTTAGCCGAGATCTTCGAAGAACGTGTGCGGGTCGATTGCGCGGCGCCCATTGCGAGAGCGCGGCCTGTCGCCACAGCAAGTCTGCTGGCGGTTTCCGATGTCATTTCGCTGGCCGCCGGAGGGTGCCTCGGCTTCATTTCCTGGTCATTCGTGAACCCCGGAGTCACCGCCACTCCGTACTTCGTCCTCTGGCCGGCGCTGTTTGTCTTTCCCCTTGTCTACGCCTCCATGGGACTGTATCCCGCGGCAGGCCTCGGGACGGTCGAGGAACTCCGGCGCACGGTGCTTTCAACGACGGTGGTCTACCTAGCCGCATCGGCGTCGATTTTCATGCTGAAGGACGTCGGTGTGTACTCCCGAGGGGTCTTCGTGTTTTCCTGGCTCTGCTCCACCGTGCTGGTACCCCTCAGCCGGGCGCTGGTGCGGTGGCGCTGTGCCGCCAGGTCCTGGTGGGGTGTTCCGGTCGTTATCCTTGGCGCGGGTGAAACCGGGCGTTTGCTTTGCTCGAGACTGCTGGAACAACCTTCGCTCGGTCTGAAGCCGGTCGCTTTCCTGGACGACCATGGGGCGCAGGAACCGCACGCAGGCGTCGTGGTTTCCGGGCCCCTGTCGGAGGCGCCCGCGATTTCGGCCTCTCTTCGCGTTCGCCACGCCCTGGTTGCCATGCCCGGCGCCGAACGGCAGGAACTGATCTCCGTGCTTGAAGAGATGGGCGCTGTCTTCCCGCACCTGATCGTCATCCCCGACCTGTTTGGAATGGCCAGCCTGTGGGTGTTCCCGCGCGACCTCGGCGGAGTGCTGGGCCTCGAGATCCGGCAGAACCTGCTCCTCCCGGTGAACCGCTGGCTGAAGCGGGGACTCGATCTCACGCTCTCACTTCTCTTCGGCGTCCTCTCCCTTCCGGTTCTCGCTCTTGCGGTCGTGTGGATCAAGCGAGTGAGCCCCGGCCCTGCCTTTTACGCCCAGCAGCGCCAGGGAGAAGCGGGATGTCCGATTCGCGTGCTGAAACTCCGCACCATGTTCCCGGACGCGGAAATGCGGTTGCTCGAGTACCTGGACGCGGATCCCGACGCGCGGGACGAGTGGGGCCGCTACTTGAAGCTCAAGAACGATCCGCGCATTCTGCCCGGCATCGGACACTTCCTGCGCCGCACCAGCCTCGATGAACTGCCTCAGTTCTGGAACGTCCTCCGCGGGGAGATGAGCCTCGTCGGCCCGCGGCCGTTTCCGGAATACCATCTCGGGAAGTTCGGTGGGAAGTTTCGTGAGTTGCGCTGCCGCGTCACTCCAGGCATTACCGGCCTCTGGCAGGTCTCCGCACGGAGCAACGGCGACCTGAAAGTCCAGGAAGCTCTGGACAGCTACTACATCCGGAACTGGTCTCTCTGGCTTGACCTGCACATTCTGGCAAGAACGCTGAGAGCAGTCTTCTCACGCCAGGGCGCGTATTGAGGCGTCGCGGCGCCTCCCACGGTGGCGCGCCGGCCACGGCTCCCCTCGGGTAAGATGGCACTTGCGCGTGGAGCCTGAAGGACTCATCCGTAGTACCGCCGTTGCCCTCGTCACCCTCCTCTTCTTCGCCATTCTCACGATCTGGATCCGGGAACGGTGGGCGCTCAGTGCCCTTCAAGCGAGCGTCTTTCTCCTGGCTGCGGGCTGGCTCTGGCGCCTCCTGCTGCGTCCCTTCCCCGTGCGCTTCGGCTTCCCGCACGCCGTATTCGTCGCCACGGCCTTCTGGGGGCTCCTGCAGCTTGCTCTCGGGACCACGGTGTACCCGCACGACACCTGGGAGGCTTTGCTTTACTGGGCGGCGGCGCTTGCCCTGTTCTTCCTCTCCTCTCAGATGCTCGCCGCCGCGGAAACACGAGCGCGTTTTCTCCGGGCGCTGCTGTATTTTGGATTTGGGGTCTCGATCCTCTCGGTCGTCCAGCTCTATACATCCGCCGGCCGTGTCTTCTGGCTCTTTCCCAGCGGTTATACCGACAAGGTGCTGGGTCCGTTCGTTTACCACAACAACTACGCAGCGTTTATTGAACTCCTGCTACCGCTCGCGTTTGTCGAATGTCTCCGGGACCGGCATCGTACGGTCCTTTTCGCCTTAATCGCGGGCGTCATGTACGCCTCCGTGATTGCGTCAACATCCCGGTCCGGAGCGATTCTCGTCACGTTGGAAGTCGTCGTGCTCGGCGTTCTGGCGTCGGTCCGGCGATTCCTGCCGCTGCGGCGCGCCTCGATGGCGCTCGTCTTGCTCCCTGTGTTCGCGGCTGTCTTTACGACCGTATTCGGCTGGCGTGTCGTGTGGGAACGGCTCCAGCAGCCGGATCCGTACGTCCACCGCCGGGAAATTCTGCTCTCCACCCTCGACATGGCGCGGGAACGCCCGGGGCTCGGTTTCGGCCTGGGAACGTTTCCGACAGCCTATCCCGCCTATGCCATCTTCGATATCGGCCTCTCCGTCAATCACGCCCATAACGACTGGGCGGAGTGGCTGGCCGAAGGTGGCGTTCCGTTCCTGCTGCTGATGCTGTCGGTCGCATTCTGGGCCGTTCGGCCGGCCTTCCGTTCTCTCTGGGGAGTCGGGATCCTGATCGTGTTTGCACACGCGCTCGTGGACTACCCCATGCAGCGCCTCGGGCTCGCTGCGTGGGTCTTCGTGATGATGGGCGCACTGGATGCGTGGGCGCGCGAAGCGCGATCACCCGAAGGGCGCAGGCACCTCAGCCTTTGATTACTCCCATCGGCCGCAGCCGCGCCACTTTGCGCGCAAGCCCGGCCGCGTGGACCACCTCGATCACCTCGTCCACGTCCTTGTAGGCTTCCGGAATCTCCTCGATGATGCCGTCGCGCGTCTCGCTGCGCGCCACAATGCCCTGTTTCTCGAGCGCTTGCAGGACCTCTTTGGCGTTTCTGCCTTTTCGGGCGGCGGTGCGGCTCATCAGCCTTCCCGCACCGTGACAGACGCTGCCGAACGTCTCCGCCATCGCGCCCTCGGCGCCCACCAGAACCCAGGAGGCCGTCCCCATGCTCCCAGGAATCAACACCGGCTGTCCGATGTTCCGGTAGGAAGCCGGGATCTCCCGGTGGCCCGGCGGAAAGGCCCGGGTCGCGCCCTTCCGATGCACGAGCACCTCCCGTTTCTCCCCGTCGACCACGTGGCGCTCCCGCTTCGCGATGTTGTGGCAAACGTCATAGATCAGGCCGATTCGGGTCCCCTTTCCAAATACTTGCCAAATCGATCCTCGCAGGAAGTGCAGGATCGCCTGCCGGTTCGCCCAAGCGAAATTCGCGGCCGCCCGCATTGCTCCCAGGTATGACTGCCCCTCCGGAGACTGGATCGGCACGCAGGCCAGTTGCCGATCGGGAAGTGTGATGTTGTAGCGCTTCATCGCGGCGCCCATCTCCGCCAGGTAGTCTGTGCACACCTGATGTCCGAGCCCGCGGGAGCCGCAGTGGATCAGAACGACGACCTGCCCTTGTTCGATCCCCATCGCCCTGGCCGCTGCCTCGTCGTGGACCTTCTCGACGAACTGGACCTCCAGAAAATGGTTTCCGCTGCCGAGCGTTCCGAGTTGCGGCAGCCCGCGTTCCTTGGCGCGGGCGGAAACGCACTCGGGATCCGCGCCTTCGAGCCGGCCGCCTTCTTCCGAATATTCGGCATCGCTGTCCTCGCCGAAGCCGTTCTCCACCATCCAGCGCGTGCCCTTCGCGAGCACGTCGTTCAGTTGCTTCTCGCCGATCTTGATGTGACCGGCGCCGCCGGTGCCGCAGGGGACGTCCCGGAACGCCTGGTTCATCAGCTCCCGGATTTTCGGCCGCACCTCACCCTCCGTCAGTGACGTCCGCACGAGCCGCACACCGCAGTTGATGTCGAAACCGACACCGCCCGGCGACACGACGCCCGTCCGGTAATCGGTCGCTGCCACCCCGCCGATCGGGAATCCGTAACCTTGGTGAATGTCCGGCATCGCCAGGCTCGGGCCCACGATGCCCGGCAGTGTGGCGACATTCATCGCCTGTTCGAGCGAGAGATCCTTGCTGATCTGATCGAGGATCTGCTTGCTCGCGTACACCACGACGTCCGTTCGCATGCCCCGGCGCTCGTCGCGTGGAATGCGGTGACGCACCGCGTCTGTGGCCTCAATCGGAATCCTGCCGCTCATGATCAGATGTCCAGGTAGACTTCGGCGCTCCAGCCCGTCTGGTCCTGTGTGATTCTCAGTTGGTGGTAGGTGACGCCCTTGATGACCAGTTTCGCGGGATGACGCTCGGGATCGCGAGACTCTCCCCACGCCCGGCCCCGGACCTGGAACGGTTCCAGTCGCTCGATCTCGAACCGGCGCATGACTACGCGCCTCCCGTCCAGGTAATACAAAACCTCGCTCAACCAGTTTACCAGCAACGATTCGTCGTCTTCGCCCGAGGCCGCGACCGGATACACTTCGCACGCCTCGACATTCTCGATCTCGATGGCCACGGACTCGAGAGCGAGCGCAGCGTTGGCAAACAACTCCTCCCTGTTCGGGCCCCAGGCGCGGAAGCCGATATCCGCCGTGTGTTCCAGAATCTCAAACACGTCCAGGTTCCGGCGCCGGAACCTGCGGCGCCTCAGGCACTAACTGGCGCGTCGGATCGATCTTCAGAAACAGCAGCGCGCTGATGAATAGCATTGCCGACATCGGGAACAGCGGGAGATCGTAGCTTCCCCATATCTTGACGATATAGCCGAACACGACCGCCGACAGGAATGAGCCGAATTGTCCCGCCATGTTCATCGCTCCGGTCACCGCTCCCGCATATTTCTTTCCGACGTCCAGGCAGACCGCCCACGACACCGGCAACATGCAGTCCATGCTGCCGTACCCGAGCGCGAGGAAGATCGCCGCCGCCGTCTTGCTCCCAGTCATCGCCGTCAGCAGCATGAACAGCGCCGACAGCGCCAAACCGAGTGAACCGATCGTTCGCCGGCCCACCTTCAGCCCATAGCGCCGGACTAGTAAGTCGCTGGTCGCGCCTCCCGCGAGGTTTCCGCAAGCCCCGACGATAAATGGAAGCGTCGACCAGACGGCCATCGCCCCCTCGGTGAATCCGCGTCCCTTCTGCAAGTAGGTATGAAGCCAGGAAAGATAGAAATAGGCGCCCCAGCAGTAGGTATGGTACATCAGCATGATGTACCAGAGGTTGCCCCTCCTGAGCACTTGTCGCCATGGAAGGCCATGGTGCGCGCCCTTCGGCGCTGCGCCGATCTCCTTCATTTCCGCCGCGGTCAGGCCCGGCTTGTCGGACGGATGGTCCCGATACCAGAAGTACCAGACCGCAGCCCAGATGACACCGAGAAAGCCGAAAACCCAGAACGAAACCCGCCAACCGTACAACCGTTGAATCGGCACGACAAGCAACGGCGAGACCGCCCCTCCAATGCGGCTGGCCATCCATACGACGCCCTGCGCGCGCGCCCGCTCTTCGGTCGGAAACCATCTGGAAATGCTGGCCGAACTGTTCGGGTAGGCCCCCGCCTCGCCCGCGCCGAACAGAAAACGAGTGAGCAGGAGCAGGAGGTAATTGGACACGGTGCCCGTCAGTGTGGTGAACACGGACCACCACAAAACGATCCGCGTCAACACGGCGCGCGGTCCGATGCGATCGCCCATGGCCCCGGTCGGAATCTCGAACACTGCGTACGAAAGGGTGAAGGCGCCGACCACCCAACCCCAGCGCTCCGGTGAGATATCCAGGTCCTGCTGCATCCTCGGCCCGGCGACCGAAATGCAGACCCGGTCGATGTAGGTAATGATGGAGAGCAGAAACAGGAGCGCCAGTACGCGGTGGCGATATTTCATAACGTCGCAATTATAATGCACAGCGCGCGCCAGCACGGTGCCGGCTCCCGGAGGAATCGATGAACTTGCGGCCAATCGGAGTGGTTCGCTCTCAAGTCCGTGAACGTAAGGCGATGCCGCCGTTCGGCGCTCCGGCCAGCGTCGAGGTGTTCCCCGAATTCCGGGATGGGCTGCACCGTCTGGAGAAGCACTCTCACATCTGGGTCTTCGCCTGGCTGGATCAGGCGGAGCGCGAGCTCCTCCAGGTCACGCCACGGGGTGTCTCGGACTCCGGTCCGGAGGGACTCCACGGCGTCTTCGCCGTTCGCTCTCCGGCGCGGCCAAACCCGATTGGCCTGACCGCGGCCGAGATTCTCCGTGTGCGCGATGGGACGATCGACGTCGATCTGCTCGACTTCCTTGACGGCACCAAAGTCATCGACCTCAAGCCGTATTTCTGCAGTCGAGACATCATCTTCTCCGCCAGCAACGCGCAGATCGGACAGCCATCCTCCCGCGAAGCCATGCGCGACTCCCTGTTGCGCCAGGCGCTGCGCTTCCATGGTGAGCTGTGTCCGGACCTCGCGCTCGCCGTCCGGATTATCGAGCACTTCCGGGCCGAAGCGCTTGGGCTAAACGAGCCGGAAGAGTGGCGGATCACCGCCCCCGTCAGGCGCGGCTGCCTCATCGACGCGCTCATCGGCATCACGCGTGCGACGCCCGGCCGCGGCGGTCTTCAATTCGCCGATGAAGACGCGGTTCGGATACAGCGCCAGAAGACAGTCTTTCTCTATCGTCTTGACGCGATCCGGCCCGCCGACTACGATCGAGTTCTCTCCGCTCCTGATGCGGATATTTTCCAGTTTGAGATCGCTCCATGAATGCACTCACCCGCAGGACGTTTCTTGGAAGTTCGAGCGCTGCGCTCGCCTCGGCAAGTCTCTCACAGGCTATAAGTCCCCCCGCCGGATCGGCGGATGTGCAGGGACAGCCGGTCCCGATCGACTTCCGTTATTCGCCCCTTTCGTGGCAGACGGCGTACTGCTTCCCCGACGACCCTTTCAAGAGCCTCGTCGGAGAACGCGGCGATCTGCGCTACGGGCATCCCGGTCCCGGCAAGCCGATCGACTACTTCCCGGTCGTGGTCGAATTCTCACTCCTCGGCGTCGAACCCGACACCGCCCGCCGCCAGTGGCTCGATGCGCCGGACCTGCCCGTTGTCCACACGCTGATCACCAGGCCCGACGGACTCCTGGAACTCACCGCCTTCGCCACCCACCTGGCCGGCGAAGGCCGCGTCGACAACATCATCCTGGAGGTTCGGCCCCGGAGCGGGGAAGAGGCGTATGTCCGCCCCGTGATCACCGTCCGGACGAGAGAGGAACTACAGGTCAAGGTCGAAGACAGCATCAGCCTGGTGTTCCTCGCGACGCAAACCGAGAAGCCCTTTCTCGTCGCGGACTGCCCGCTAGACCGCCGGGACATCGGAACAGGCTGGATCCTCACGCTTCCGGCCGCTGTCTCCACCCCCGGAAAACCCGTCGTGCACCTCCTTCGGTTCCCGCAGGAGAGCCAACCGGCGGAGAGACTCGTCGCCGGACTGAAGGACCCCAGCCGCCTCACGATGGAGACACGGGCGTATTGGACAGGCTGGAGCCCCTTTGGCGGCGACGTGCGATGGAAACTCGCCGGCCGTCACCACGAGTTCCTTCTCGCGTGCGCTCGCAACATCCAGCAGGCGCGCGAAGAGCGCAACGGGAAACTCACCTTCCAGGTCGGTCCTACCGTGTACCGCGGTCTGTGGGTCGTCGACGGCCATTTCATCCTCGAAGCCGCGCGCTACCTCGGCTACGACGCCGAAGCGCAGCAGGGCCTGGAGGCGACCTGGGCGCGGCAGGACGCTGAAGGAGGCATCTTCGCCGGCGGCGGCCGCGAGCATTGGAAGGACACCGGCATCGCCATGTTTACACTCGTCCGGCAGGCCGAGTTGAGCGGAAACTGGGACTACTTTCGCGCGATGCAACCCCAGATTCTGCGTGGTGTCCGTTTCCTCGCGGCGCTGCGCGACAAGGCGAAAGCTGAGGGCAGCGCCAACGGCCGTTACGGTCTGCTCGCGCGCGGTTTCCCCGACGGCGGCATCGCCGGCCTGCGTTCGGAGTTCACGAACACCCTGTGGGCGCTTGCCGGTCTGAAAGCCGTCGTGGAAGCGTCGGAACGGCTGCGGATGTCAGGCTTCGAAGAGGCGAAATCGCTCCACGACGGGCTGCGCAGCGCTCTCTCCGCTGCCATGCGCGAGGAGATGCGCCGCCACGCGCGCGGTTTCGACTACTTGCCGATGCTGATGAAGGAAGACCCGCAGTGGTCGGCCGAAAACAAGTGGCAGCAACCCCGCCCGCAGAGTGCGCAGTGGGCGCTCTCGCAGGCCATCTACCCCGGCATCCTCTTCGAAAAAGACGACCCGGTCGTGCGCGGTCACATTGCGCTGATGCAAGCCTGCACGCAGGAAGACGTCCCGGCCGAAACCGGCTGGATTCAGCACGGCGGCCTCTGGAACTACGGCGCCGCCTTCGTCGCCCACGCGTACCTTTGGGCGGGCCTCACGGACTGGGCACGGCTTACATTCACCGGTTTCCTGAACCACGCGACGCCGCTTTACTGCTGGCGCGAGGAACAACCGCTTCGCGGCGCAATGGCCGCCGGCTACGTCGGCGACATGCCGCACAATTGGGCGAGCGCCGAATGTGTCCTCTATCTGCGACACATGCTGGCGCTCGAGGACGGACCGGCCCTGCGGCTGCTTCCCGGCATCGGTGACCCCGAGCTGGCCGCGGCGGCGCCCTGCACGATCACGGCGTCGCCGACGCGGTTCGGCCGCGTGAGCCTTTCTCTGGAACCACTTCCCCGCGCCGCAGGCTGGCGCTTGAGTTTCCAGCGTCAGGACGGCCCGACTCCGGGTGCAGTCCAGTTGCCGGCCACCCTCGGATCCCGGCTCATGTCGGCGGAAATTTCGGGAGCGGCGTCGAAGCGCGACGGCGCAGCGATTTCCGTGGAGCCCGGCGCGCGCTCCTGGACATGTGTCTGGAGGGCCGGGTGATACCCGCTACCAATACCACTTGAGCCGCACTCCCAAGCTCCGCGGTTGCACCAGCCGTGTCCCCACGAAGATCGACTGGAAGTTGTAAAGCGCCGTCCGGTTCATCAGGTTCGACACCTGCAGAACCACCTCCCAAGTGCGACGGTCATCTCTGACGCGCTCGTAGCCGACAGCCATGTCCACCAGGGTCCTGGGTCTCACGCGCGGCGGATTGGCGCCGAGATCGACGTACGGTAGCAGGTCCGCGTAGTCCGGATCCGCGGCCACAACTTTCGGATCCGACGGATTCGTGACTAGGCCGCTGTCATATCGAGTGGAAGCCGTCGTCCAGATGCCCTTATGCGGCCGGTAAGTGACGACGCCCTGCACGCCAAGTTTCTGGTCGTGATCGATCACGAACGGTCCTGAACGGAGGAGATCGATCGCCGTGTTTCCCAGAAAAAGCCCGCCTGTGAACGGTGGCGTCACCAGCACGCTGTAATGCGTGAAGCTCACCGACCCCGAAAACCTCCGGAACTCCGGCACTGCGATCCTTCCCTCCGCGCCGCGCACCTTCGCCCTCGCCAGCGCTGTCGGGAAGATGATGCCTGTGTTGAAAAAGTTGTCATTGTCGTGCAGATTGCGGATGTCCTTCCGGAAGTACATGACATTGACGCTGACCTTGCCGAACAGCGGCTGCTGGACGCCGGCCTCGTACACGTTCTGCCGCTCGGGCGGAATCGGAATGAGCGCCCCGCCGAGCCTCGCCCGCACTTCAGGCGGCACCAGCACGCTCGACCGCTCGGAATTCGACAGCAGCAGATTCTCGTTGACCGGTGTCTGATAGATGCGATTGTACGAGGCGCGGAACACCGTCCCGGTCCTCTTCACATTCCAGGCTGCGCCAAGCCTCGGCTGAAACTGGCCGCCCTCCACCAAGAACGCATACCGGTCATAGCGGAACCCGAGGTTCAGCAGCATCGGCCCAACGCGAAACTTATCCTGTACGAATCCCGAATAGAGGCCTCCCGACGCACGGTCCGAAAACTGGAACAGGCTACCGCCGCGGCTCAGGTCGAAATTCTCCAGAGTGGGGATGAATCGGTCCGACCCCGGCGGATTGAACCTCGCATCCGTAATGCCGAAGCTGAAGTTCTCGCTCACGGGGAAGTGCTGGTAGTCGAATCCGAAGCGAAGCTCGTGAGGGCCTTGGATCAGGCTCATCCGGTTCGCGACCGTGACGTTCGAGAGGTGTCGCGCCTGCGCCGCTGTTACCGGAGTATCGCCCGCGCTCGGGAAAAGCTGCGCCACGGAAGTGCGGTAGGACGCCGTCGTGTCAAGCGTGGCCGAGGATCCGATCACGTGGATGTATCCCAGCGAAATCGAGGCGTCGCGCAGCAATTGGCGCTGGTCCTGGCCACTCACGTGCTGCGATCGCAAGTTCGCGAGCTGGAAGCCCGACCGGGCCACCATCGCGTTGAGCCTCAGAAAATCCGCCGGCCCGTGCTGGTAATCGAGCCGCGCAAAGGCTCGCTCCGCATTTCCGCCGTTATGGAGGTTGTCGATCGATACCTGGTCCAGGAACCGGTTGCTCTTCTGCGCCGAGATCGATGCGAAGTAGCCGAACCGTTCGGTTTGCCCGCCGAACTGCGTCACGTTGGCGGCATGGTCGAACTGAGCCGCGCTCACTTCCGTGCTGCCGAAGAATCGCCGCCCCGAATTCAACCCTGACCTTGTCGTGATATTCGCCACACCGGACACCTTCGACCCGTACTCAGCCGGAATGTTCCCCGTGTGCAACTCGATCGTCTGCACGATGGCGCTGTCAATGCCGTTCCCAAACGCTCCTGTGAGCTGGTCGCTGATCGGCATCCCGTCAATCACATACGTCATCTGGTTGTGTGCCCCGCGCGGATGGATCGCTCCGTTGGCGTCGGCGGCGAAGCCGGGGAAGCTCAACAGCACGGATTCGAGCGCGCGGCTGCCGACGGGGATGGCCATCCGTTCGATCTGCGCCAGGTTCAACTGGGTGCGCGTGCCCGTCGCCTCCGTATCCACTAATTGCACCGTCTCAAAAGCGCTCACTGCAATCCGTTCCGCTACGTCCGCCAGTTCCAGCCGGATTTCCAGTTCCACCGGCAGATTCGAGCGCAAGGCTACGGTTTGCCGCTTTACGGCGAAGCCCTCTTTCGTCACCGTGAGCACGTACTCCCGGAATGGGATGTTGCTGATCGAGAAGGCGCCGTCCTCCGGCGTCCGGGCCGTCTCAGCGTACCCGGTGAGTGCGTTCTCAATCGTGACCGCGGCTCCGCCGACGTTCGCTCCCGTCGGGTCCTGCACCCGCCCCCGCAACGTCGCTGTCACCTGCGCACCCAGAGAGAGCGGCAACAAGATAAGAAGAAGAAGGCAGCCCCGCATATTCGTTAATCGTAGTTTACCAAGAAATATGAACCTCAGTTTAAATCATTCGTGAATGGAATGCAACCCCGCAGCGATACACTGGGCAAATGTTTCTTGGCCATCTTGCGGTCGGCTTTGCGGCCAAACGGCTTGCTCCGTCCACTTCGCTCGGAACACTGTTTGCGGCCTGCGAATGGATCGACCTCGTATGGCCAGCCTTCCTGCTCGCCGGTTGGGAGCAGGTGCGGGTGCATCCCGGCGATACGGCCTTCACCCCGCTGGAATTCGTCTCTTACCCGCTCACCCACAGCCTTCTGATGGCCGCTGCATGGGCGGTTGCCTTCGGCGTGGCGTACGCGCTTCGCACCCGCAAGATGCGCGCTGCTTTGGTCTGCGGAGGTGTTGTGCTGAGCCACTGGTTTCTGGATTGGCTCACGCACCGCCCCGACCTGCCCCTGATTCCGGGTGGCCACAAGTTCGGAGCGGGTCTCTGGAACTTCGTTCCGGCGACACTGACCCTTGAGCTGACGATGTTCACCGCCGGAGTTGTGCTCTACACGCGCATGACACGCGCCCGGGATCGTAAGGGCGCCTTCGGGCTCATCGCTCTCGTAGGTTTTCTTGCGGCGGTTTATGCCGCCAACGTCTTCGGCCCGCCCCCGCCGGATGAGTCCGCGGTGGCTTGGGCCTCTCTGTCGCTGTGGCTTCTCCCCTTCTGGGCCGCCTGGGTCGATCGCCACCGCGAATCGGCACGTCGAGGCGTTTCCTCCGCGTTTCTCACGCCGTCTTGCGTTCAGCCGGCTGAGGGCGTTTCAAAGCCCCCTCGATATCGGTCATCTCGGGCCGCCGGTGCAGCGAGAAGTAGACGCCGAGAAACACGACGACTGCCAGGCCGACCAGGGCCATGAATGCAAGGAAGCGGCTCACCGTCCGGACAGGTGCGAATGCTTCAAGGGAATCCTGGCTCACCAGCACAACCCAGCCGAGATTCCGGTAGTCGGCCTTGAGTCCGGTGTCCGCGAACCCAATCAGTTTTCGGGCCCCGCCACTCACGTCCGCCACCATGTAGCCCGTCTGACGGCCGTGCAGCGTTTGCAGCGCATCCTTTACGGTGGCATAGATGTCGGACTTCAGGTTCATCGAGAACACAACGCCTGGAGCAGCGATAATTGTTCCGTCCTCCTTGACCAGCGCCGCGCGCGATGTGGGGCCGAGTTGCACACGGTTCACGAACGGGAACAGGCTCGTGACGTCCACCAGGGCGTCCACCGCCCCGACAAACCTCTGGGTACCCTCCTCGACGATCGGAACCCCGATGCCGATGTAATTCGACTTGGTGACCTCGTCGTACAGAATGTCTGTGAGGTTGACGGTGCCACGGCCCTTCGCGTAGATGGCCTGCCAGAAGTCCTCGTCCGCCTGAAAGTAATCGAGTGTCTTGTGCGTTGCTGCGACTGTGGCGCCGCGAGCGTCCGTGATGGTGACGCGAAGGAACCGCGGATCGAGTTCCCTGTGGTGCAGCAAGGTTCGCGACGCACGCGAGGTAAGCATCCCGCGCACGGTGGCCTCAGCGGCGGGCGTGTTCCACTCGTTTTCAATGCGCTGTATCCGTCCGGCTATGGCGGCTTCGCTCATCCCCTGGTAGGCAAGGTTTGCGGCGGTGACAGCGTCGACGACGGTTGGCTCGTTCGCCATCACGCTGACGTTGACCACTCGTTCGTGGATGTATGCGGCAATTTCCGTCGCGGTTCCTTCGGCGATCGTCCGGAAATGGGTGCCGATGGTATTGACGAGAGCTCTCTCGCTTTGCGAGATGGTCCAAAGACCGGCAAGGCAGATCGGAACAATCGTCAGCAGCAGTCCGATGAGTAGCCGTTTGACCGGTACACGAATTTCGTATCTTTCTGAAGGCATGGTATGACTCCCAGGAACTCGGGTCTGAAACTGCGGTCGCGCGCTGCGTTGCGGGCGTGCCGGAAGGGTTGGGAACACCCTTGCGCGATACGCTCAGGAGTGCCATCGAGAGGCCGCATGACCTCCCTCCGCTTACGAGCATAAACCCAAATCGGTGCGGTGAATAGCCCCGAATCCGAAAACGAAGGTCTTTGGTAATCTGGCGAAATATCGTGGAGTACTGGAAGTACTGCGACAAATGCCGCCGGTTCCCCGAAAGGCGCTGAAAACACCCGAAGAACCCCATTCCGGTGCGACCACTTGACGCTCATGCGCATCACTGTTGTATTGACACGCCCTTGAATTGGTAGTACTAAGTGAGAAGCGGCAGAGGAGGAGTCCGCACCGGTGCGGGCCGGGGCGGGAGGAGTTATTTCGTGCAGAGTGGTTCAAACGGCAAAGAAGAATTCGTCGACTATTACGAATTGATGCAGATCAGCCCGAACGCTGAGCACGAGACCATACAGCGTGTCTACCGTATGCTCGCGGCCCGTCACCATCCCGACAACCCCGAGACGGGCGACGCGGAGCGGTTCCTTCGCCTCAACGAGGCATACCGGACGCTCAGCGACCATGAACGCCGCGCTGCTTACGACCTTGTCTACCACACGCGCCAGGCCGAGCCGCTCCGGGTTTTTGAGCTGAAGGAATTCGCGGCGGGAATCGACGGCGAGGCCAACCGGCGGATGGGAATCCTCTGCCTCCTATACAGCCGGAGGCGCACCAATCCCGAGCATCCCGGAGTCTCCATCTTGGAGCTCGAAACGATGATGTGGTTCCCGCGCGAGCATCTCGTGTTTACCGTCTGGTATCTGAAGGAGAAGAACTACATCCGCCAGGACGATCACAGCAACCTCATGATCACGGCGGAAGGCGCGGACTATGTCGAGGAGAATCTGCCCTCGAACAAGACTCTTTACAAACTGCTCAAGGCCTCCGAACTCGGCGCCACCCGCTCGGAACGCGACGTCAACTGGCACGCGGACGATCAGCCATATCCTACAAGAGCAGAGAACTCGTGACGCCCGATCGTTCCATCCTGCAACCGAAGTGCCCGGCGAAACACGCCGCCTGAAGGAGAAAGAGGATACGCCATGCGATCGACGATAGTGACCCCGCTGCTTCTTTTCGCGGTCCTTGCCGCGTCGGCTACCGCCGCCGCCCAGACCGTCGTCGAGCATTCCCTCACCACCGGAGCCATGGGAACCGCGGCCGCCGGCGGAGCCAAGGGCGCTTCGAAGTCGATCGGCAGCGTATTCGGCAATGTCAGCAAGACGCTCGACAAAGCGGCCGGTTCAGGCGCCGCCGCCACCAGCGCGGCCACCGCCACCGAGCCAGCCTCCTCGACTTCCTCGACCTCGGAGACGATCATCACGTCGAAACCTCCCAGTCCCCGCGATTCGGCCCCGCAGAAACCTGCCGATCCTTTCAAAATACGGGTCGGCATGGCTCGCGTCACGCTGGTCGAAACGGCTGGAAAGCCGATGATGAAGACAAGCCGGGTGGAGGGGACGTCCTTTGTCGAGACCTACTACTATCAGGGGCTGGATGACGTGGTGGTAGTCACTCTGCGCGAGGGCAAAGTGACGGACGTCATCCCACCGCCGCCCACGGACGCGAAAGAGAGTGCCCGCCGCTAGCGGTCCTAGGTCACCAGCCGGCGGCGCTTCGCTTTTCGCGACGAGATTCCACCAGGAGTTCCAGGCTGGCAAGCGCCAGCCCCGCGAGAATTCCCAGGTGCAGCGCGCCCATCGCACCGAAGACGGTTTCGAGCGCCCCTCCCGTAGTCGGATACAGTCCCATGCCGCGGGAAACTGCGAACGCCACCGCGGCAATCAGTCCCGCACTCGCCGCCGTTACTCCAGCACGCCCGAAGCGACGCGCGCTTTTTGACGCTACGCGGTCCCACGGCAGGAGTCCGGTCAGCACGGTCGCGAGCCCGGCGGCAACGAAAGCGAGAAACGACGCCGACAGTGGCAGGTACGGTTGCGCCGCTGCCTCCTCCGCCTCGGCCGGTAACTGCGCCCACAAACCCCACCCGAGAATCGCCGCCGACATCAGTACGCCTTCGCGGCGGAAACGCCTCGCGAACACAGCCAGCGCAAGGAATGGCAAAGCCAGTACAACAGCCGTCACGAATTGTCGCATGCCCTCGCTCGCGCCCCCGTTATGCGCCCACTACCGCCGGATACACCTTCTGGATGGCTGCGATGACGTCGTCGCAATCCCTCTTTGTAAACTTCGGGTCCATCGTCACCCCTCCGAAGCGGTTCAGGATGTCGATAGTGCGCGGGCACGATGCCGCGCCGTATTGGATCGCGCGTCCCCGTTCGGTGTTGAAAGAGGGCCAGTTCGGATGGACCGTAATCTTCTTCTCGATGTGCGGCTGGATTGGAAGTATGACCGACCCTCCCGGCGGGGAGGCTGGCACGTTCTCGGCCTTCATCGCCGCCAGGAACCGTTCCCGTTGCTCCTTCGTCTTGAATTCGATGAAAACACTGGATCCGAGTTCGCCGTCCGGGTCGGGCAGCTTGCGGAGACGGAGGTTCGGAAGATCGCGGATACCGTCGTAGACCCGTCTCGCGTTGCCGCGTACCGCGTTCACGATCGTGTCCAGCTTGCGGACCTGCGCGAGCAGCACCCCGCCCGTGAACTCGTTGACCCTGTAACCCGAGCCGATGAACCAGTCCAGCCGCTTGCCGCCAAGCCAGTCCTCGTGGACATTTCGCAAGCCGCCGAGGTCGTGATACCGCGCCGCCCGTTCGAACAACTCCGGGTTGTTTGATACAACCGCGCCGCCCTCTCCCGCGGTGATCGTCTTGTTGAGCTGCAAGCTATAGATGGAGATGTCCCCGAGAGAGCCGAGCGGTTTCCCTTTGTAGCTCGCTCCGACGCTCTGCGCGCAGTCTTCGAGCACGAGAATCCGATGCTTGCGGGCGACCGCCATCACCCGATCCATGTCGCACGGGTTCCCTTGAAGGTGGACCGCCATCACCGCTTTCGTTTGTGGCGTGATTTTGCGCTCAAAATCCTCCGGGTCGATGTTGAGCGTCTCGTCGATCTCGGCGATCACCGGCAAGGCCCCCGCCAGAACCACTGCGTTGAAACACGAGTGCCAGGTCCACGCCGGAACGATTACCTCGTCGCCCGGACCGATACCCATCCCGGCCACCGCGCATTGCAGCGCGGCGGTGCCGGACGTCACCGCAAGGGCGTACTTGGTCTGCATCCGGGCCGCGAACTCCTTCTCGAAGGTCATCACCTTCTTCGGCGGCTCGTTGCCCGGGCCGTACCACCGGAACGGCCTCCGGGTCTCCAGCACCTCGAGCAGTTCCTGCTTCTCCTTGTCGTCGTAGTATTGCGTTCCATAGAACCCGGCGCGGAGCGGCTTCTCACGCACCGGGGCGCCGCCGTCCACCGCCAGCTTGGGCGAGGACGAAGCGGTTCCGGCAGCGGCCGCTACCGCCAGAAACGTTCTGCGATTGACCATGGCTGACTCCTTTTCCTCAACAGCATAGTCCCCCCGGGCGTCCGGCACAACGGTTATCGTACGGTGGCCGGATCGATTTCAGTAATTTCTTGTCCGTAATAACCGAAGTTATGGTGCGATGTCAACCTTCGTCAGTATTGCTCCATTACGCCTGTGAGCATACAATCAGCCTACCTGCAGGAATACCAGGACAAGGCCGGTACAACAACAGCGATAGTCAGGAGGAAGTGAACGTGAACAGAACATTACCAGGGCAGATTGCCCGAGTTTGCATCCTGCCGGCGCTCTTGCTCGTCCCCGCATTGCTGACCGGGCAGCGTCCCTACCCTTGTGTGGATAGCCCGAAGATCTTTTTGTATCCGGATTTCGCGGGGCAAGTCTACGTTGTGCCAGACAACCTCTGCTTCAGCAACGGTCCCGGAATCGAGGTCCAGGCCGACGGCGTCACCATTGACCTAGCAGGTAAGACGCTCTTCTGCTCCGGCTCACCGCTAGGGTGCCAAGGTAACTCTTTGGCAGTCGGCATTGACGTCGGCTCTCACAAGAACGTCACCATCAAAGACACCATCGGTCTCGGTAGAATAGAAGGTTTCCATACAGGTATCCTAGTGGATAAGGGTGATCGGGTCCGCATCGAGTCGTTGACGATCACGGGCACTCATGCAAACTTCGATGCCTTTCGTGGCGACGCCACGGGGATACTCGTGAAGGATGTTGCATGCCCCGGGGCTATTCTGATCGATGGTAACGATGTGAGCTGGCACCGCTACGGCATTCGGCTACTGAATTCATCTTGCGTTAAGATACAGCGCAATATCGTCCACCACAACAACAACAATGGCGGCGAGGCCTATGGCATCCTACTATCCGGTTTGTCCGATCCGCCGTCCGTTATGTTCGGGTCGAGCGGCAACACAATCACGAACAACACGCTAACGTACAACGGGTTCCATAATACTTACGGCTCATCCGGGGAGATTGACGCCGGCTTGGTGCTAGATGGTCGGGACACCACCGGCAACCGAGTCAGCCAGAACACCGTTCTATCCAATTGTGGAGATGGCATTATGACCAGACAGTCGGCGAGCGGCAACACCGTCAGCAACAACACAGTTCATGACAACCCGACGCAAAGCAATGGACCCGAACAAAGCTGTAGCTGGCCCTCTCCCACTCAGCTTAGGAACTATGATCTTGCTTCACGTGGGGCCGGCGAAAACCGCTGGAGCAAAACCAACGACTGCGGGGTATCCTTCGGCATTCTCCCGGGCGTCTGCATCGTCAGCAAATAAAATCTCCCTCTCGATCGCTGTGACACCAGCCTTGTTCACGCAGGGCGGCACTCGGCCGCCCTGCGTATTTCCCGTTTTTCCAGCAGCTTGCATGTGAGCGGCCGATGGTACGCGCGCGCTTCTTTTCCTAGCCTGCTATCCGAAGATATGGGAACGTCGTGTCCCTTTTTCAGTATTGCCTCCGCTTCATTTGACCCCTACAATCGAAGCAATCCGTGACGATTACGGACAAATGGAGCCGGTAATGAAGCTCATTCTTTTGGTACTCATACCTCTGATGGTCTTTGCCCATTCGGAAAGTGACCCGCTTTGCGGAACCGCCATCTATGAGGACCTCGTGCTCGACCACGACGTCACCTGCTACAACTCCAACGGGCTGATTATCGGCGCCGAGGGCCTCACGATTGATCTGAACGGCAAGAAGATCACCTGCAACAACGGCGAGTCCATGGGTTGCACGGGGCGAGGCTTGACGGGAATCGACGCGTCCAAAGTCCAAGCCGTCTCGATCAAAGGTCCGGGCACAGTTCTTGGCTTCCATCTGAGCATGCGCGTTGCCGGCACCCCGCAACTCTCGCGCGCGGTCTCTGCCCGCCGTCCAGTCAGCGCTTCGCGCCGGGCTCCGCTCAAAACCAGAGTCGACTGACGCGCACTCCCATTTCCCTACCAAAACTCCGGTGGTAGATTAAAGCTGGAGACTACCGCTGGGAGGTGTCACGATGGATGCCGCTGCGAAGCTACAGCCGGAGCTGGACACGGAGGAGTTGGGGCTGCTGGTGGAACTTCTCAATCGCGAGCTGCGCGATTTGCCCGCGGAGATCCACCATACCCGTACCGCTGCTTTCCGGGAGCAATTGCGCCGTCGAATGGCCGCCGCGGAACGGCTAATGGCTCGTTTGAGGCCGTTGTTGCGGGAATAGCGCTCCCGCAGGGCGAACGAAAGACGCGCCAGGCCTCGCGAGAGACCGTCCGAGGATGTTCTGGCCTCTTCAGGCCGCCATGTTCTCGACGATAGCGGTGGCGAATTCACTGGTCTTCAGCTTCGTCGCCCCCCCCATCAGCCGGTGGAGGTCATAGGTCACTCGCTTCTGCCGGATCGTCTCCGTGATCCCCTTCTCGATGAGCTGCGACACCTCTTGCCAGCCCATGAACTCGAACATCATCGAGCCGGAAAGGATCAAGCTGGAGGGGTTGATCACATCCTGGCCCGCGTACTTTGGAGCGGTCCCGTGAGTCGCCTCGAACACGCCGTGCTCGTCGCCGATGTTGGCGCCCGGAGCCATCCCCAATCCTCCCACCTGGGCTGCGCAAGCGTCCGAAAGGTAGTCCCCATTCAGGTTCGGCGTTGCGAGCACTTCGTATTCGTCCGGACGAAGCAGCACTTGCTGGAACATCGAATCGGCTATGCGGTCCTTCACGAGTAGCTTTCCGGCAGGAACACCACTTCCGGCCTCCGCCTCGGTGATGCAGGCATCTGCAAACTCTTCTTTCACAAGCTCGTAGCCCCAGTCGCGGAATGCCCCCTCGGTGAACTTCATGATATTGCCTTTGTGTACCAGGGTGACGCTCTTCTTGCCGGTTCGCAGCGCGTACTGAATTGCCCTCCGGATCAATCGCTTGGAGCCGCCCACGCTCATTGGCTTCACACCCACACCGGAATCGGGGCGGATCTTGGTCCCCATCTCGCTGTTGAGGAAGTCAATTACTTTCTTCGCCTCAGGCGTACCCTGGCGCCACTCGATGCCGGCATAGACGTCATCCGTGTTCTCCCGGAAGATCACCACATTCAGCTTCTCGGGGTTCTTCATCGGCGACGGGACGCCCGGGTAGTAGCGGACTGGCCGCATGCACACGTAGAGGGTCAATAGTTGCCGCAGCGAGACGTTCAGGCTGCGGATTCCGCCGCCAACCGGGGTCGTAAGCGGCCCCTTGATGGCGATGTGAAAACGCTGGATCGCCGCCAGGGTGTCCTCGGGAAGCCAGCTATTGAAGCGGTTGAACGCCTTCTCGCCGGCGAAAATCTCGTACCACTCCACCCGCCGCCGTCCCCCGTACGCCAGCTTTACCGCCGCATCAAATACGGTCTTGGAAGCCCTCCAGATGTCAGGGCCGGTGCCATCTCCTTCAATAAAGGGCAGAATCGGTTTGTCTGGGACAATGAACTTGCCGTCTTTGACTTCGATTTGCGCTCCGCCGGCAGGAACAGGAACTCCATTGTACGAATCCATGGTCTCTCCAAGTGGTCTACTTACGATAACAAGCCGGCTTGCGGCTGACAATATTTTCCGTCTGGTACAAATCAGATATTGAGATCTGGAACGAATTGTGATAAAGCAGAGGCAGGGTGAGGCGCCCTCCATTCGGCACTGTTTCTGGCGCACTGCCTCACCCGTGCAACAGGTTTTTTAACAGCTAGCGGCTCCGCGGATGAGACGACTCCTGTGCAAGGAGCTAACTCCATGGAAAATGAGACCTTAACGATCATTGACAACCGAACTCAGAAGTCCTATACCGTTCCCCTACACCGGGGCAACGTGCGCGCGATCGAGCTTCGGCAAATCAAGAAGGATGCCGAAGACTTCGGGGTGATGAGCTACGACCCAGCTTTCACCAACACCGCCTCCTGCCAGAGCGCAATCACCTTCATCGACGGCGACAAAGGCATCCTGCGCTATCGCGGGTACCAGATTCAGGATCTGGCCGAGCACTGCTCGTTCCTCGAAGTGGCCTACCTGATCCTTTTCGGGGAACTCCCTACCGAATCCGAGCTCAAAGAGTGGACCGGCAAGATCACCCACCACACGATGATCCACGAGAACATCAAGAAGTTCATGGATGGGTTTCACCACGATGCCCATCCCATGGGCATGCTTGTCAGCACAGTGGCGGCGCTCTCAACCTTCTATCCCGATGCCCGGAGCATTCACGACAGGCAATCGCGAAAGCTCCAGATTCTCCGGCTGATCGGCAAGATGCCCACCATTGCCGCTTACGCCTATCGGCACAGCCTTGGCCTCCCCTACGTATATCCGGACAACTCCCTCACCTACACCGAGAACTTCATGAACATGCTCTGGAAGATGGCCGAGCTGAAGTACATGCCGAATCCGGCGCTTTCCCGAGCTCTTGACATCCTGTTCATCCTGCACGCCGACCACGAGCAGAATTGCAGCGCCAACGCGATGCGCTCCGTCGGAAGCTCGCAAGCTGACCCGTTTGTATCCACCGCCGCTGCCGCCGCGGCTCTATCCGGACCACTCCATGGAGGGGCCAACGAAGAAGTCCTTAAGATGCTCGACGAGATCGGCTCCGTGGACAACGTCCCCGCGTACGTCGACCGGATCAAGGCCGGCCATGGCAAGCTGATGGGCTTTGGCCACCGCATCTACAAGAACTACGACCCGCGGGCCAACATCATCAAGAAGGCAGCCGAAGCAGTCTTCAAGGTTACCGGCCGCAATCCGAAACTCGACATCGCGATCGAGCTCGAAAAGATCGCCGTCCAGGACGAGTACTTCGTAAAACGCAAGCTGTATCCCAACGTCGACTTCTACTCGGGCATCATCTATCAGGCGCTGGGCTTTACGCCCGATATGTTCACGGTGCTGTTTGCCATCCCGCGTACCGTGGGCTGGCTAGCCCAGTGGCAGGAGATGCTTGAAGATCCGGAGCAGAAAATCGCGCGGCCGCGCCAGGATTATACCGGCCACATGCTGCGCGAGTTTGTTCCCGCCGCACAGCGCGTCGCGACAACAGCGGCTGTGACCGTTTGAGCGAGACCGGATTCAGGCCGCCGCCTGCCCGTTGCCGCCGCCGGTGGGAGTGAACCGTGCCACAACGACCGTCAGGTCGTCTTGGGGCGCGGCGGAAACCGAGTGCTCCCGGACGGCGCGCAAGACGGCGGCCTGAATCTCGGAGACAGGTTCGCTGAAGTGGGCGCTCACTTTCGTGAGCACCCTCTCTTCTCCGAATTCTTCGTCCTGTTGGTTGGCAGTCTCGACGACCCCATCCGAATACAGCACGAGCAGGTCGCCTCGCTGAACGGTTAGCTTTCCCTCCTCGAATGGCGCGTGCGGCAACAACCCTAGCACCGGTCCGCCCGTCTCCAGACGGTCCGATAGCACCGGACCGTTGTCCCCTCGTCTCAACAGCAACGGTGGGTTGTGCCCCGCATTGACGTAACGAAGCGTCGTCGAGTCCCGTTCGAACACACCCACGAACATGCTGGCAAAGACTTCGCGGGAGGTCTGCGAGTACAGGAAGCCGTTGAGGTGCGTCACCATCTCCGACAGCGAGGACGTTGCAGCGATCGCCGATGCCGTTCGGACCGCGCCGTGGAGAAGTCCCATCAAAAGCGCGGCAGGCAGCCCTTTCCCCGACACGTCGCCGAGAACCAGCACGGTCCGCCCGCCGGAATCTGGATAGACGTCGTAAAAATCGCCACCTACCTCCCACGCCGGCTGGCATTCGGCTGCGAACTCGATCTCCTCACACCCAGGGCATCCCCGCGGTAGCAGTTCCTGCTGGACCTGGCGGGCAATCGAGAGCTGCTGCTCGATATCGCGCGATCGCAGATAGCCGCGGAATCGTACCCCCATCACGACCATCGACGCAACCAGCGCGATCGCCGCCGCCGTCCCGACCACCAGGTTCCGGCGTAGTGGGAGGAACGTGCTGGAAGCACCCTCGAGGTAAAGCGCCACCTCGATTGCCCGGAACCGGGGTTCACCCGGCCGGGGTGGCTGGTTTCCCCTAAACAGCGGGCGTTCCGCGGGGAAGCGGAACCGAAACGGCATCGCTACCACGACGACTGGTCCCTTCGGGGTGTCGCGGGTCTGGCGGATGTTTCGCTCCATCCCAGTCAGGACGGACTGAAGGTAGGGGATAGGAAGTGTCGTAAGGTCGGCGCCACGGCTCTCCCCGACAACCGCACCATGCCGGTCATATTCCCGCAACCACGCAATCTGCTCGGGGTGCTCGCTGATCAATTCGTCGAACACCGACCGTAATGTGTCGAAGGAGTCGATGGACCGGTCCCGGGCCCGGTTCTCCAGTAGCGAAGCATAGTGCCCCGCTTCGTCGGTTAGCTCGTCGAGGACCAGCGTTCCTGTGACGTGCCGGTAAGTAAGAATCGTTTCCACCAGCAGCAGGATTCCCAGTACGAATCCGCACACCAAGGCCGCCTGGAACAAAATGGCCCTGCTGCGCTTCGAATCGAAAGTATTGATCGAGGGCACTCGCTCCTTAGTCTATCCTGACACGGAAGTCCGAAGAAGCGTTCGCGCATTGGCGATTGCGTGGGCGTGAAAGTCGTTGTTGAAATACGCGTAGACGATCCGCCCTGCCGCGAGCCAGTCGCGTACGCGCCGGGCCCACGGCTCCAGGTCCGCATTCGAATACGCCGACGCGAAGAGTTGGCCGGGGCCGTGAAACCGGAGGTAGACGAAGTCTGCCGTCGGAACGCATGGGGCCTGCGGATAGCGCTCGGAGTTCGCGATCACAAGCCCCGCTCGCGATTGTCTCAACGCCTCGAGGATCTCTGGGTCGAACCAGCTCGCGTGGCGAAACTCAAACGCCAGTTTCACCTCCGGTAGAGGACGCCTCATCTTCAGAAACCGGCTCAGCGCCCTGAGGTCGGCTCGCGACGATGGCGGGAGCTGGAGAAGGATCGGACCAAGCTTCTTCCCGAGCGCGGCAGCGTTTTCGAGGAACGTACTCCACTCCTTCTCAATTCCCTTCAGACGCTTGATGTGCGTGATGTAGCGGCTTGCCTTGACGGCGAACACAAACCCGTCCGGCGTCTGTTCCGCCCACTTGCGATACGTCGCGGGCCGGGGCAGGTGGTAGAAGGAGTAGTTCACTTCGACAGTGTCAAACCCTCCGGCGTAGTACCGTAGGTACTCGCTGCTGGCTACTTCCTCGGGATAGAAACGTCCGCGCCAGTCGCTGTAGTTCCAACCCGACGTGCCAACGCGAAGCTCCGGCGGAGTGTCCATGTCAGCCGCCTCGCTGTGGCGATTATAGATGAAAGCAGTACAGTCGGCCTGGATCTCGGCGTCCGTCACTAGCTCTGGACGTTTGCCCGGAGCAGCCGAAGCGCGTTGAAGATAACGAGCAGCGAAACGCCCATGTCCGCGGTGATGGCCGCCCAAAGTGATGCGTAGCCGGCGAATGTCAAGAGCACGAACACCGCTTTCACGAGCAGTGAGGCCACAACGTTCTGCCGGATGACCGTCAACGTTCGCCTGGAGTGAGCAAGAAGCCACGGCACCTTTGACAGATCGTCGGACATGAGCGCGACATCCGCCGCCTCAATCGCGGCGTCATTGCCGGCCGCGCCCATCGCGATCCCCAGGCTTGATCTTGCCATCGCCGGTGCGTCGTTGATCCCGTCTCCCACCATCGCGGTCGGGCCGTAACGCACCACGAGTTCCTCAATGGCGGCGACCTTGTCTTCCGGCAGCAGTTCGGCGCGAAACTCCGTAATGCCGGCATCCGTGGCAACGGCCGCCGCCGTCCGCTCGTTATCCCCCGTAAGCATCACCACGTGCCTGATTCCGGCCTTGTATAAGCGTTGGACTACGTCGCGGACGCCCGGCCTTATTTCATCGGCGAATGCGATGAGTCCGATCACGCGCGCGTCGTCTCCGGCAAAGACGATCGTGCGGCCGAGCCCGTACAGCCGTTCCTCATGCTCGCCGATCTCAGCCGTCTTCAGCGCGCGTTCGGCCGCATGCCGATGGGAACCGAGCCAGAACGAGCGGCCCCCGATCCGTGCCGTAATCCCTTTGCCGGGCAGGACCTGAACGTCGGTCGCCTCCGCCGGCGGGACCTCGCGAATTTTCGCATAGCTTACCAGCGCCTGTGCCAGCGGATGATCCGTGCGCGATTCAATGCCGGCGGCGATCTGGAGCAGCCGGGCTTCGCTGTACCCGTCCAGAGCTACGACCTCCACGACAACCGGCCTGCCTCTCGTGAGCGTCCCCGTCTTGTCAATCGCCACGGCCTGGAGATGCGCGGGCGCCTCCACGTAAATGCCCCCTTTGATGAGAACTCCGGCGCGGGCAGCCGTGGCCAGAGCGGCCACGATACTCACCGGCGTCGAGATTACCAGCGCACACGGACAGGCAATCACCAGCAGGACGAGGCTCCGGTAGATCCACTCGTGCCACGGTGCGTTCAGCAGCATCGGCGGAATCACGAGCACGCCGGCTGCGAGCGCCATGACACCCGGCGTGTAGTACTCGGCGAATCGGTTGACCCACTGCTCTGAGGCCGCTCGCCGGTGTTGCGCCTGTTCGATCAGGCGGATGATGTGGGCGAGCACGGTGTCCGATGCCGGCTTCGTGGAGCGGACCTCGAGGGCGCCGTTGCCGTTCACAGTGCCCGCGAATACGGCAGCGCCCGGTTCTTTCGCGACGGGCACGCTCTCACCGGTGATGGAAGCCTGGTTGACTTCGCTCGTGCCTTCGACCACCTGCCCGTCTAACGGAATGCGGTCACCCGGGTTCACCAAGAAACGGGAGCCGGTTGGCACCTCCTCGGCCCGTACCTGCCGCTCCCCGCCGCCGGGTATCTGAATGCGGGCGAGGGGCGGGGCGAGATCCAGCAGCGCCTCCACCGCGCGCCGCGCCCGGGCCACGCTCCATGACTCCAGCGCCAGCGAGAGGCCGAACAGGAATGAGACCGTGGCAGCTTCGAACCATTCCCCGATCGCGATAGCGCCGAACACGGCGACCGTCATCAGCAGGTTCATATCGGGCCGGCGCCGGCGCAATGCCGCCCAGGCCTTCGGGAACACGTACCAGCCGCCCGCGACGATGGCAATCGTGTACAACGTCCGGGCAGCAAGCGAAGGCGCCCCACCCGCTGCGGTCCCTTCGGGACGCAGGATCTCCAGAATGCCGCCCGCAAGCCACGCATGAACGGCGAAGCCGGCCAAAACCGCGAGTCCGCTCGCTGCCGTCAGAGCCGTGCGGCCCCGGGTTTCCCAGAAGCTGCGCCGCGTGACGTCCGATTCACTTCGCCACGGCTCCGCACGCATTCCCGTCCGGCTAACGGCAGCCACAATCGCGTCCGGTGAGGTGACCGCGTCTTCAACGATCATGATGCCCTTCAGCAGGTCGAACGAGAGCCGATCTTCGCCGCCGGCAACCGGACCGATCTCGCGGCGAAGGATCGCGATCTCATCAGCGCAGTCCATCCCCCGAATTCGAAAACGAAGCTGGGAAGCTCTCACGAAGCCTCAGCCCCCCTCCGATCGATTCTATAAGATGAATTCAGTGGCATCATGCAGAATTCGATGAAATGGGGGACTGATTTCATTCCGCTGCTGTTGCGAAATGGCGGTGTGCCCCCATTTCATCCCTTCCGATGCCTGTCCGCACTCATCCTTTCCGCCCTCCTGCTCAGCGCGCCCGCCTGCGCCCAGACTAGCGGCGATGACGACCACTTCCGCCGCGGCTCCGATCTCTTCGTCCGGCAGAAACCCATGGAAGCCGCCGTCGAGTTCGAACAATCGCTCCAGCGCGACCCCCGCCAGCCGCGCGCCGCAAAACTGCTCGGCCTCTGCTACCACCTTCTCAAGGACAATGACAAAGCCGAGAAGGCGTTCCTCCTGGCCGTCAAACTGGACCCGGGGGACGCCGACGCCCACTTCTTTCTCGGCCGGCTTCACTACCTCAAGAACTTCTTCGAGAAGGCGCGCAAGGAATTGGATGTTGCGCTCAAGCTGAATCCTCGCGACCCCCGCGCGCACAGTTACCTCGCCCTGACTCTCGAAGCCATGGGCGATAACGACAAGGCCCTCGCGGAGCACCAGGCGGCCGTGAAGTGGAACGATAAACTGCCGAAACCCGATTTCCGCCCCCACGAGAGCTACGGCGCCTTCCTCTTGAAGCTCAACCGCCTCCCCGAGAGCGAGCAACAACTCCGCCGTGCGAAGGAAATCGACCCTTCTATTTGGGAGACGCTCTTCGAGCTGGGCAAACTGTACCACCGGAAGGGCGATCTGGAAGCCTCGCGGCTGCATCTCGAAGCCGCTTTGAAGGCGGGCTCCGCGGATCCGGAGGACACGGCGCGAATCCGGCATTTGCTCGCGCGCGTCTACTACGGCCTCGGACGCCGCGAGGACGCTGCGAAGCTGATCGGCGTGGAGATCCCCACCCCATGAATCGCCGCCTCGGACTCTCTGGAATCGCCGTGGCGGCGGCGTTCCTTATGCTAAGTGGGGCTGAGAAAACGGTCGTGCCTGTGGTCTTCGAATCGGCCGGTGCGAAATCCGGCCTCGACTTCGTCCTCGGCAACCATGCCACCCCCGACAAGCACCAGGTCGAGACGATGCCCGCCGGTGTCGGCATTATCGACTTCGACAACGACGGGTTCGAGGACGTCTTCTTCATCAACGGCGCCACGGTGCCCGGCCTCACAAAGAAAGACCGGACCTGTTGGAACAGGCTCTATCGGAACAACGGGGATGGCACATTCCGCGATGTGACCGAAAAGGCCGGCCTCTCTGGCGAAGGCTACAGCATGGCGGTCGCCATCGGCGATTATGACAACGACGGCTGGAGCGACCTCTTCATCGCCGGCGTCAACCGGAACATCCTCTACCGAAACAACGGTGATGGCACGTTCACCGATGTCACACGGAAGGCGGGCGTCGCCGGCGACAACCCGCAAAAAATGTGGTCCATCTCCGCCGGTTGGTTCGACTACAACAACGACGGCCTGCTCGACCTGTTTGTCGTCAACTACTGCAAGTGGGACCCCCTAACCGAGCCGTACTGCGGCCTCCGCAAGCCCGGCTACCGCACCTACTGTCATCCGAAGCACTACGAGGGCCTGCCGAGCACCTTATACCGGAACAACGGGGACGGGGCGTTCACCGACGTCTCCGCCGAGTCAGGTATCGCCGCGCACATCGGGAAAGGCATGGGGGTGGCCTTCGCCGATTACGACGACGACGGCCGGACCGATGTATTCGTCTGCAATGACACCGTTCGGAATTTCCTGTTTCACAACGACGGAAACGGTAAGTTCACCGAGGTCGGCGTCTGGGCGGGCGTCTCCCTGACGGAGGACGGGGCGCCGATCTCCTCCATGGGCGTCGATTTCCGTGACATCAACAACGACGGCCGGCCCGATCTCTTCGTCAGCGCTCTTTCGAATGAGACGTTCCCTTTGTTCCTTAACATGGGCAAAGGCGCATTCCGCGACATTACCTATGCCAGCCAGATTGGGTTTCTCAGCTTGCCGTCAGGAGGGTTCTCTGCGGGAGTCTTCGACTTGAACAACGACGGCTGGAAAGATATCTTTGTCGCCGGCTCCCACGTCATGGACAACGAGGAGCTGTATTCGAGCCGCGCTTCCCGCCAACCGAACCGCGTCTTCGTAAATCTTGGCGGCGACCGGTTCGCCGATGGTAAGGATGGATCGCCCGCGGATGTCTGGAAACCCCGCTTTCACCGCGGCTGCGCCTTCGCTGATTTCGACAACGACGGCCGCATCGACGTCGTCGTGTCGGCGCTGAACGAACCCGCCGAGTTGCTACGCAACGCTTCACGCCCCGAACAGTACTGGCTTCAGCTTCTGCTGCGCGGTGTACGAAGCAATCGCGACGCGATCGGTGCCAAGATCCGGATCGTCTCGGAGTCGCGCGCCGAGCAGCACAACCACGTCACAACATCCGTGGGATACGCGTCCTCCAGCACGAGGCGCGTCCACTTTGGCCTCGGCAACGACTCGCTCGTGAAACGGATCGAAATCCGCTGGCCCTCCGGTAAAACGCAGGCGCTCGAGAATATCAAAGCCCGCCAATTGCTCCGCCTCACCGAACCAGAGTGAAAACCTGTCCCCTGGTTTTCCTTCCGCTCAGTACACTGGTAGCCATGACTTTGACTCGACGCACCCTCTTCGGCGCCCTCAGTGCCTCGGCCGCCCTTGCCCAGCGGCGGCAGTTTGCCAACTGGAAGCCGAAGCTCGGTATTCTCTGCCGGTATTCAAAATCCAATATTGAGTTTGCGAAAGGAGACGGCTTTGCCAGCCTCCAACTGAACGTCGGCGGGCAGCTCCCGCACGACGTCGGCGACAACGTAATCGCCGAAGTGAAGGGCCAGATCGATCGGAGTGGACTCTATGTGTCATCTCTGATGATGGTGGTGAATCACATTGATCCCGATCCCGCCAAGAGTGCCGCCGGCAACAGCGACTTTGCGAAGTGCATCGAACTGGCCGGAAAGATGCGTATCCCGTATGTGGCGACCATGTCCGGCAAAAACGCCAACATCGGTTTCGACAAACAGATCGATGAGATCGTCCGCGTGTACAACGAGAAGTACTTCCCGCTCTGTCAGAAGCACAACGTCAAGATCATTTGGGAGCCATGGCCGGAAGGACCGAACGTCGCCACCGGACCGGAAGGCTATGAAGCGCTGTTCACCGCCTTCAAAGACTCCCCCTACGTCGGTCTGCTCTATGACCCGTCACACCTCGTGCGCCAGTTCATGGATCCCATGCAGTGCGCCCGCGACTTCGTCGACAAGATCTGGGACGTGCATTTGAAGGACGTCGAGATTATGTGGCACGTCCTGCGCAAGGTTGGCATCCAGCCCTTCAGGAACGTGAGCTGGTGGCGCTACCGCCTGCCAGGTCACGGACAACTGAACTGGGCGGAATTCTTCACGATTCTCCAGGAAGCCGGCTACAAAGGCGCGATGAACATCGAGCACGAGGATGCATTCTACTATCCGGCCTACGAAGGCGACGATTTCACGCCTCAGTACAAGGAGGGTTTCCGCGTGACGCATAAGTTCCTCCGCCAGTTCGTCCCCGCGTAACACAAGTGGCGCAGGTCTCCCGACCTGGGAAGGCAAGCTCCTGACCTGCGACCACCGTGCGCGCGTTCGGAGCGCTACTTACAGGTTAAGTGTCTTACAGGTTAAGTGCCTTGACACCACCCGCTCTTTCCGGCTATAAGGGATACAGTCCTATGTGCCCTCTGTGGGCTGGGATTGGGGTCAGTTCTGGAAGTGGCAAGCCCACACGGCCTGGATTAGGAGGAAACTCGGATGATCCTGGTCAGATTCATCCTCGTGTTCGCTTTTCTCGCCCCGGGCTTCTGCTTCGCTCAGGCCACCTACACCGCCCAGTTGCGAGGAACCATCACTGACAGCACGGCCGCTGTCATTCCCAGCGCCAAGGTAACCGTTACCGATGACGCCACCGGCGTATCCGAAACCATTTCGTCGGATGGACAGGGACGGTATCTATTTGCGTCCCTGAGGCCCGCCTCCTATACCGTGAAAGTTGAACTAACCGGCTTCAAGACTGTCGTGCGGCCGAATGTCGTCCTGCGTGTCAGCCAGCAGACGGACCTCGACTTCACGCTCGAGGTGGGCCAGACTACCGAGACAGTGGAAGTCACCGCCGAATCTCCGCTTCTGAACACCGTGACGGCGACCTTGGGAACGGAGGTCACCAATCGGTACATCATGAACATGCCGCTTCTGGACAGGGCGCTCACAAGCCTCACCTTCCTCGCGCCCGGAGTGACGGAAGTTCCCGGCGCCGGGGCCGATGATATTCGTGGCACCAACTTCGTGTCCAACGGCCAGCGGAACGGGACGGCCGAAGTCCGTCTGGACGGAGCGCTGGCGACAGTGCCGGAAAGTGGGGAAGGTGGGAACACCATCGTCAACTACCAGCCGTCGGTCGAGATCATCCAGGAGTTCAAAGTTCAGAACAACAACTACTCCGCCGAATACGGAAACAACGGCGGCACGGTGGTCAACATCGTCACAAAGTCCGGGACCAACCAGTTTCACGGGAGTGGCTGGTGGTTCTTCCGGCGGCCGCGTTTTGACGCCAACGACTTCTTCTCCAACCGGGAAGGGCAGCCGAAGGGAGATTACGAGAAAGACGAATGGGGAGGCTCGATTGGCGGCCCCATCAAGAAGCAGAAGGCGTTCTTCTTCTTCGACTTCTTGAAGACCAGGGACAATTCGCCCTTCACGCTGACCACAACCGTGCCAACCGCGCTCCAGAAGGCGGGTGATTTCTCCCAGACCTTTAATGACGACGGCTCTCTCCAGACCATCTTCAATCCCCGCGACGTCCATGAAGATGAAAACGGGAACTGGATCCGCGCGCCGTTCCCGGAGAACAGGATCCCGACGGACTGGATCGACCCGGTCGCGCGAAAGATAGTCCAACTCTATCCCGAAGCGACAGGCTCGGGCGACGACGTGACGGGGCGCAACAACTACACCAAAAAGCTGGTGAGTTCGTACCCGGGTTATCAGCTCGACACGAAGATCGATTTCGTCCCGACCGCCAAGACCCGCATCGGTGGTCGCTACAGCCGCGGCCATTCTAGTGGCTCAACTCCTTCGGCGGACGGCCAGTTGCTCGACGAGGCAACCAGCACCGGAAACAATCAAAATGCCGTGCTGGAGCACAATTGGACTCCCACGCCGACGATTCTGTGGACCAACCGGGTTGGGATCGATCGCAGCTTCTCCCACCAGATTGCAAGCGAGCGGGATCCGGCGAGCGTGGGCTTCCCGCCGGAACTCAACGGCTACTTCGGTCTGAAACGCTTTCCGGAGATCGGCCCAGAAGAGTACGGCTACCTCGGGCAATCCTGCTGTGTCGACACTGTGAAGGGACAGACGCAGTGGATGTTTTCCTCCTCGTTGTCCAAAGTTATCGGCGGTCACAATCTCAAGTTCGGTGGGGAGCAGCGCCACTCGTTCACCAACTTCTGGCAGCCCGACTATCCCACCGGCCAGTTCGCCTTCGAGCGTTCCAATACGATGCAGGACGTGTTCAACCCCGACTACATGCAAGGCAACGGTCTTGCCTCACTGCTGGTCGGATGGGGTAACTACGCGCACGTCGGAACGCAGCCGCCTGTTGCGGATAAGTCCAAGGACACGGGGTTCTTCATCCAGGACGACTGGAGAGTCACCCAGCGCCTGACCCTTAACTTCGGTCTTCGGTACGAGTGGAGCAGCCCGTTCACGGAGCGGTTCAACCGTCTTGTCGTGGTGGACTACAATGGCGACACGGGTGTAGACGTGCCGGAGCTGGGGCGGCTGAAAGGCACCAGCTACCTGGCCGACTCCAAGAAGCGGACGGCGAACGTGGACAGGAACAACTTCGGTCCGCGGTTCGGGTTTGCCTTCCGCCTCAACGAGAATACCGTCGTACGTGGCGGGGCGGGTCTCTACTACGGATATAACGTGGCTACTAACTTCCAGTATGTCGGCACTCCCTGGTATAAGAACGTGCAAGTTTATTTCTCCAAGGATGGCGGCATTACGCAGTACGCAACGCTGTCCAATCCGTTTCCCGTCGGCTTTGTGGGCCCGCCGGGACCGAAGTACGGGAAGCTCGCGCAATGGGGATTCGACAACGGCTACAACCTCAACGACGGGCTTCGGAACGCCGAGATCTACCAGTGGAACATCGGCATAGAACGCAAGTTGCCGTCCGACATGTTGATTGAGATCAACTACACGGCGAACCGGAGCACGCATCTTCCGTTCAACGGTTACGACGGCACGCGGAACAGGAATTTCATCAATCGGGAGAACCGCGAGCGGTACGGAAGCGACGGGCTGGCGGAACTGGTTGACAATCCGTTCTATGGCTTCTTCCAGGGACCCGACGCCATCTTCAACGAGCCCGACTCTCCCTACAACGATCCTCAGATTGAGCGCATCTATCTCTTACGGCCATACCCGCAGTTCGCCGGCAGTTTCGGCGGGTATCCCCAGTTCATCGCCAACGCAAGGTATAACGCCTTGCAGATCAGGTTCGAGAAGCGATACTCGCACGGGTTGGCCTTCACGGGTAATTACACCTTCTCCAGAATGACCGACGATAATTCGCTCGGGTTCAATCCGTGGGTGGGTAACCTGCAAACCACCGGCGAGCTTCAGGATCTGACCGACCTCAGTACCGAGAAATCGAGAAGTGGCGTGGATACGCCACAGCGGCTGGCGTTCGCCGTTAGCTACGACCTCCCGGTGGGGCGAGGCAAGTTGGTGGGCGGCAAGATGGGCAGGGGTCTCGACGCCGTGGTGGGAGGCTGGAAAACCAACGCCTTCGTCACCTTCCAATCCGGCAACCCTGTGGGCGTGCACATGGCTGAGGGTCGATTGGCGGACGGCAATCAGCGCCCCAATGTCTCGGGAAGCGTCTCCGGTGCCGGCGTCCAGGCGGTAGTGGACGGTGCGGGGAACTTCTTCAACGTCGACGCCTTTTCGGACCCGGGCGACCAGGTCCCAGGCAATGCGCCGCGTTACTTCTCTGACCTGCGGACCCACGGGATCAAGAACATCGACTTCTCCCTCTTCAAGGAGTTCTACTTCCGGGAGGACGTCTACCTCCAATTGAGGGCCGAGTTCTTCAACTTCCTGAATACGCCGAGGTTTGGGTTACCTGACACTTCATACGGGAGCAGCGATTTCGGTCTGATCACGTACCAGGCAAACCGCGCGCGGAACGGCCAGATTGCGATACGCTTCGTGTGGTAGAAGACAGGGCGCCGGCCGCGCCGCGGTCCTCGCGTTCTGCGCGCTGTCGTGCGCTCTGCACACCCTTCTGGCCGCACCGCAGAAACCGACGGCTGAAGATCACACAGCGAAGGGTTTGGCAGATGCCCGAAACGGCGATCTGAAGAGCGCCGAATCCGAGCTTCGAAAGGCCTTGGCGCTGTCTCCGGATGATGCCTTTTGCCTGGGAACCCTGGGCGCCATCCTGGGGATGCAAAACAAGCTGGAAGAGTCGAGTCAGTTCTTACAAAAAGCACTGAAGGTCAACCCGGAGGACTGGACAACACGGCGCAATCTCGCTTCGAACCAGTTTCAGCTCGGCAGGCTAGCCGAGGCCAGGGAGAATCTCGACATCGTCCTGAAGAAGAATCCCGAAGACAAGACGGCCGTTTTGCTCCTTGGGATGGTGGCCGAGGAAATGGGGGACTACGCCACCGCAGTGGGGCGCTTGACCTCAGTGCCCGAGCTGACCGCGTGGAACCCGAAGTCAATTGCCGCGCTGGCACGTTCGTATTACCGGACCGGAGCGCACGAGCAGGCCCGAGCTACTTTGCGGCAAATGATCGATTCCGAAGGAGTGCTCCTGGGAGCCCGGATCGCAGCCGGAGCTGACGATTTCCAGCAGGCGGAGAGCATGCTTGCCTCCCTGCCGCCTTCCTTCCAACACGGAAACGACACGCGTTACGAGTTGGCGCTGGTTCGATATCGCGCCGGTAAATACGCGGAAAGCGAGAAGACGCTGAGGGGTTTGTTGGATAGCGGCGTGCAGAACAGCGACGTTTTCAACCTGCTTGCCTGGTGTCATTACAAACAGGACCGGATGAAGGAAGCCGTGGCGGCGATGGACCTGGCGATCGACCGCGATCCAGCGGGCGAATCCAACTATTACGACCTTGGCCTGATGCTGCTTAGTCGTGACCGCGCCCCCGTCGCTCTGGAGGCAGCCAGGAAGGCCGTTGAGGTTGCTTCGGGTTCCTACCGTGCTCACCTGCTGAAGGGCCTCGTGGAGGCCAAACTGAACCGCCTGGACGACGCCGCCATTTCCTATGCGCGCGCAAGCGAGTTGAAACCGGATGCGCCGGAGGCGGTCGTGGCGCTGGGCGTCGTACTTTCCGCCGCTCGAAGGTATCCCGAAGCGGAGAAGACCTTCCGCAGCGGGCTGGAGAAATTTCCTCGCTGTGCCGCGTTGTACCAGGAGTATGGAAAGTCGCTCCTGGAGCAAAGCGACTTCGCGGACGCCGTCGGGCAGGCCCGCGCTGTCCGCCTGCTCGAGACGGCACTGTCTCTGGACCCCGCTCTTTCCGAGCCGCATTTCCAGCTTGGCAAACTGGCGCTGGACCACGATCGGCCGCGGGAGGCTGCCTCACACCTCGAGATCGCAGCCAAGCTGAACCCGGCAAGCAGCCGGATTCACTTCGTGCTTTCGCGTGCCTATACTGAGTTGCAGCGTCCGGACAACGCGGCGCGCGAAATGGAGCTGTTCGAGCAGGCGAAAGCACGCGAGGAGGGCTCGGCGCCGACGGCCTCGCGCGGGGAAACGCCTCCGCTGCCGCAATAGCGCAGATGATCTTCTGAAGTGGCGCAGGTCTCCCGACCTGCGATGCACTGAGAATCGGCGACGAAAGGAACTTCCGAAATGAAGACGAACACTTGGACCTTGGCGGCACTCATTCTTTCGGCATCGTGGTGCTTCGGAGCGGAACAGAACTGGACTCATTTCGTACGGATCGGAGGCCACGGCCTTGCGCTTGGCCGCGCCGGCGCCATTGTCCGGAGCGCCGTCGGGACCAACGTGTACGGTATCGAAGTGGACAACGACATCACCGGCCGTTACGAGAGCCTTCTGGACCCGGCCGCGAAGCTGCGTGCGATTCGCGAGCTTGCCGACGCCGCGCACGCCGCCGGCCAGAAAGCGTTCGTCTACATCGCGGGAACTGAGTGCATTACCGCCAACGCCGACAAGGCTCCTCGGTCGATGTTCAAAGATCATCCCGATTGGGTGCAGCGAAAGATCACCGGCGAGCCGGCGGTGTTCACCGGCGGTGCGGCCTTCTGGATCAGGAAGGGCGACGAGGACGTCTGGATCAGCCCATACGCGTCCGAATGGCGCAAGACGTACATGGAGCGCGTGCGGCAGATTGCCGCAACCGGAATTGATGGGGTGTACGTAGACATCCCGTACTGGATGACACACTTCGACGGGTGGGAGGATTCCTGGGCGAGTTTTGACGACCATACAGTGGCCGCCTTCAAAGCGAAAACCGGCCTCGATGCAAAGAAGGACATCAAGGTGGGCGACTTCGCCGACCCTGGCTTCCGTAAGTGGGTCGACTTCCGCATCACCACGCTGACGGAGTTCATGCGGGAAATCGACGAGAACGTGAAGAAAGTGAATCCACAGTGTATGACCATCCCCGAGATCTACCCGGGGATCGAAGCGGAGGCCGTCAGGGTCGGTTCAGACGTCTATGAGATGTACCGCGTCACCGACGCGATCGCGCACGAGTACGAGTTTGACGGCGGCGCGGCGATAGGTGCTTCCAAGACGCCGCTCGACTGGCTCCACTACATGACCGGCATGTACACCTTCCGCGCGTTCGCCGAAGGAAAGGCCTCCTGGATGCTGAGTTACTCCTGGGATGGAGAGAAGAGCGTCGATCCGAAGGAGGCGATGAAAAACCTCTTCGCCGCGCAGTTGACGGCCGGAACGAACAGTTGGGACGCGGCTACGCACGTAATGTCCGGCTCGAATGACATGGCCACGCGGAAGGCGATCTTCGGATGGATCGCCGCCCACGAAAAGATCTTCTATCGCCCTCGAATCCCCTTGAGGCCGATCGGCGTCTATTTCTCGCCGGCGACGCGTAACTACTTTGCTCGCGAATGGATGGAATCCTACCTGGGGACGATGGCGATGTTGCTGCAATCGCACCGCGAGTTCGAAATCGTGACGCCGCGAACCCTGCCGGCTTTCCGCGGCGAAGTGCTCGTGCTGCCGGATGCGCGGTGCCTGAGCGAGAAGGAGATGCAGCGTCTCGAAAAGTTCGCCGGGCAGGGCAAGGCTCTGATTCTCACCGGCGAGACGGGCAAGCTGGACGAGCGCGCGGAAGCGCGTCCGGGTAACGCGGTGACGCGACTGGTCCGTTCGGCCGGGAACGCCGCTGCTCCGCGTGTTGTAGCGATGCCGAAATGTCCCGGCCGGGCGTACTGGGCATTGCTAGGGAAACAATATGATCGTGCGGCGGCCTCCGGGGATCCGCTGCCGGACACAACGCAAGCCACGATCCTTCGCGACACTCTTCAGGAGTTCAAATACCAACCGGCGGTGGAGATCGCTGCCTCGCCCTTTGTCACGGCGCAGATCGCCAAGGTGGATGGCAAGGTCCACGTGTTCCTGGCTAATTTCAAGGGACTGAAGAGTAAGGAGAATGCCGTGCAGATACCGGAAAAAGGCGTGCGTATCTCGTTCCCGGCGGATGCCGGACAACGCGTACATTTCTTGCCCTATCTTGATGAGGCGAGCGAGATCCGATCGGAACGGAAGGACGGCAGGCTGAGTTGTATCCTTCCCGACATCCACAAAGCCGCCGTCGTCTGGGTGGACTGAGATATCGTTACTGAGCCTCAACCGCAGGGAGGGGTCTTTCTTTCCTCCTGCGCGTTCTCCGTGTCTTCTGTGGTGAATCGCTTTTAGACATTTACGGAAGCCGTGACCGTGAGCGGTAGTTCAGGTTTTCATGATGGACCATTGTCTACCGACTGGGACAAGCCTTACTGTGTCCTGAGTGCAGTTTGCGAACAGACAGAGCTGCCTGTCTCGTCTCCTCATAAACTGGGCAGTCTTGGCTCACGGGCCGAGGGGGCGGCAGCGAGAAAACCCGGGACTGACTCCAATTTCGCTGCCTTTTGCGAAATTGGTGTCTGTACCGAGGTTTTCTCACTCTCTACCTTTCGTGGAGTGGGCCGTTAGGCCCGCCACCCCGGCAGTCCTGCCGGTGGTCGGCTTCACAGGTGGCACAGGCTTCAGCCAGGCTTCAGCCTGTGCGCATGCAGTTTCCGAGCGGCGCCCGGGGCAAGTTCCTCGAAGCGCCAGGGTGCACGCATGATGCCCGCAAGTGGAGAACTTCCGATAAACCGGCTGCTGCCGGTGGAGAACCTTGACCAGCCGGAACGGGTTGGAGGATTGACCGCGACTGGCAGGTAAGTACAATCGGTGGTGGCCAGGAAACCCGATGAAGAAAGAAGACGACCGCCTCGGCAGGACTACCCAAAGTAGCCCCGAACAGCCGCTCTCCGCCACCGTGCCACACACGCCGGCCAACGATCCTTTCATGTCTCGCCGCGACGTTCTCGCTGCGTCGATAGCGCTGGGCTCGCCGCTCCTCTTGAATCACTGTGGCGTCGGACGGGAGAAGGTGTACGACACGGTCATCCGGAACGGGCGGGTGATGGATCCGGAATCCGGTGTGGACGCGGTGACCGGCGTCGGCATCTCAGATGGCAAGGTGTTGGCCGTGTCGAAGACGGCACTCGAGGGGCGCACGACCCTTGACGCAACGGGACTGGTGGTGGCGCCCGGCTTCATCGACGTCCACCAGCACGGGCAGGACCTGGAGAATTACCGTCTCAAAGTGATGGACGGCGTGACCACAGCCCTGGAACTGGAACTGGGCACCCACGACGTCGACCGCTGGTACGCCGAACGGGAAGGGAAGGCGCCGATCCACTTCGGCGTGAGCGCCGGGCACCCCGCGGCGCGAATGGAGGTGTTGGGCGAGCCTCTCAAATTCCTGCCGGCCGGCGACGGCGCTCACCGCGCCGCGACGGACGCGGAAATCGCGCAAATTCGCGGCCGAATTGAGCACGGGTTGCGGCGAGGGGCGCTCGCGGTGGGCATGGGGATCCAGTACACTCCGGCAGCATCGCGATGGGAGATTCTGGAGATGTTCCGCGCCGCTGCACGGTACGGAGCACTGTGTCACGTTCATCTGCGGAACATGGGGGAGCGCGAACCGGGAAGCAGCGTCGAGGGCCTCGAAGAAGCGCTGGCAGCCGCAACCATCACTGGTGCGCCGCTGCACGTGGTTCACATTACGAGCAGCGGTCTAAGGGCTGCGGACAAGCTGCTCGCGATGATCGGCGAGGCGCGCAAGCGGGGAATGAACGTGACGACGGAGTGTTATCCGTACAGCGCGGCGATGACGGCGCTCGAGTCGGCGCTCTTCGACGAGGGCTGGCAGCAGCGGCTGGGGATCGGGTACGGAGAAGTGGAGTGGGCGGCGACGGGCGAGCGGCTGACGGCCGCGACCTTCGCGGCGTACCGGAAGAGGGGCGGCCTCGCGATCATCCACATGATCCCCGAAAATGTGGTGGCGCTGGCAGTAGCAAGTCCGCTGACAATGATCGCAAGCGACGGCTTGATTCAAGGCGGCAAGGGCCACCCGCGCGTTTCAGGAACGTTTTCGAGGGTGCTGGGCCGGTACGTGCGCGAATCTCGGTCCCTGAGCCTGATGGGTGCGCTGCGGAAGATGACGCTCGATCCGGCGCGCTCCTTGGAGCGGCGCGTGCCTTCGATGAGAGACAAGGGACGGATTCGTGTGGGGGCCGGCGCCGATCTCACCGTTTTCGACCCGGCGCAAGTCCTCGACCAGGCGACGTACGCCGAGCCGGCGAAACCATCGGCAGGGATTAGGCACGTTCTCGTTAGCGGACAGGCCGTGGTGAAGGACGGCAAACTCGTGGATGGGATGCTGCCGGGCCGCGCCGTTCGCGCGCCGGTAGACCAGGCCTCGTAGCGCTCGACGGCCAGAGTGCTGTTACCCTGGAGTCAGAGCGCAAAGGAGCGCTGTGACCAAGAAATTCTTGATGTTCCTGGGGACTCTCGCCGGCGCCTTGCCTCTGTCCGGCGGCCAGATCTTCGGAACACTGACCGAGGGAGGGAAAGCCGTCGCCAAAGGAGTGGAAGTGGTAGTCGATTGCGCCGGCGAACAGGTAAAGGGCACGACGGACAACTTCGGAGGATATCGCGTGAACGTCCAGAAAACGGGCCGATGTACGTTTACGCTGACTTACAAAGGCCAGAAGCCGGCGGCCGCGATCGCGTCGCTCCGTGAACCCGTTTCGGCGGACTTTGAGCTGCGGATGCAGGATGGGAAGTACAAACTCGTCCGGCGGTGACGTCCATGGCCACGGAACCACAACCGGCTCGGCCGAAGGAACCCCCACCCCCAAGGGACTGGTGGCGATGGTTGCAGATTCTCGTCATCCCCGTGACGACCATCATCGTCGGCCAGTACGCCTCGAACTGGCAGGAAAAGGAGAGCGCGCGGCGAACCTATGCCGACATGATGAACCGTCGGGCGGAAGCGGAAAGCGCTCTTCGGAAGGATATGTTCCAGACGACGATCGTGCCGTTTCTGGAGAGGAAGACCGATGACATGGAGGCCAGCGTGCTGCGTCTGGAACTGCTGGCCAGCAACTTCCACGACTCCCTGGATCTGAGCCCGTTGTTCCGTGACGTTTACCGGACGTTGGCCGCCGAGCGAAAGCAGGGCTACGAGGAACTGATGATGCGGCTAACGACCTCGGCCCAAGAGGTCATACGCCGGGAGGTGGACGCCATCCGCGAAGCTTCCACCATTCGGACCGGCACGGTGGACGTCGAGAGCCTCAAGCAGGGTCCGCTGCCTTTGTTTGGAGAAGAGGCCCTGAATCTTCCGGGGACCAGTTCGCCGCCGCGCACGTTCCGCGTCGAGGTCCTCGACTTTGACAAGCAGCGGAGCGAATTCCTGGTTCGGCTCACAGTGTGGAACGCGGGTAGCCCGCCGGTGATGGAACTGCAAACGAAGGCGTTCCATCTTGGGCCTTTCGACTTCCCGCTCATCGACAACACGCGACTGGCTGGAGGCGACCGGGTGGCGTTGACCTTGGACGGAGCGGCCGAAGATGTGGCCCAGGTCATGCTGATCTACTTCCCGGGTTCTCGCGCCAGCATGAAGGACAAACAGTACTACGAAGATATGGCTGCCGAGCTCCTGCGCATTGAGGAGCGGAACCGTGAGAAGTCTCAACTTTCCAGGTGAGTGCTGAGCTCGACGGTTGTGCCAGGATCAGACCACAGGTAGACTATATAGTATCTGGGTTCATCTGGCGATCACCGGCTCACGCCCCTGGTTCCGGACTCTTTTCTCGGTGTCCTACTCATGGGTGCTGAAGTAGGCTGGGCGGGGGCTCCAAGGCACAACCGGGAGCTTCGAGTGACATGACCAAAGCGGACGTTTTCCCGGCTTGGGGCCGCATCCTCTCGGGACACCGGCCCCTTTTGGCGCTCGAGATCACCAGGGAGTGCCCTTTGCGATGTCCCGGTTGCTACGCGTACGAATTGGGACATCTCCCGAATCAGGTTCCCCTGCGCGAGCTGAGCGACCTTCGAGGCGACGATCTGGTAAATGGTGTGCTCGCTCTGGTTCGCCGCTTTCGGCCCATCCACATCTCGATCGTGGGAGGGGAACCGTTGGTCCGGTATCGGGAGTTGGACGTTCTGCTGCCCAAGTTGGCTGCCATGAGGATCGAAGTGCAGCTCGTCACGAGCGCGGTGCGGCCGATTCCCGCGGCTTGGGCGGAGTTGCCGAATCTTCACCTGGTCGTCTCGATTGACGGCTTGCAGCCGGAGCACGACCGCAGGCGATCTCCCGCCACCTATGCTCGTATTCTCGAAAACATTTCCAGCCATCGGATCATTGTGCACTGCACGGTTACGAGGAAGCTCCTCGTTCGCCCGGGGTATCTCCGCGATTTCGTCGGCTTCTGGTCGGAACGGCAGGAGGTTCGGAAAATCTGGTTTAGCCTCTTCACTCCACAGGAGGGCGACTATTCGGAAGAGCGGCTGACCTCCAAGGATCGCTCGGATGTGGTGGCGGAACTGAGCCGCTTGAGAGCTTTCCCCAAAGTGGATATGCCGGAGGTGGTTCTCGATGGCTACCTGCACCCGCCGGAGTCGCCGCGGCAGTGCGCCTTTGCGCAGTTGACGACCTGCATCTCCGCCGACTTGGCCACCCGCATTACCCCCTGCCAGTTCGGCGGGCGGCCCGTCTGCTCCGAGTGTGGCTGCATGGCCTCGGCCGGCTTGGCTGCGATTGCGAAATATAAGCTGGGCGGCTTGATCCCGGTCTCGAGCATTCTTTCCCTCTCCAGGAGGACCGGCGAGCAGCTATCCCAGATGGGCTTCGTCTGATCAGTAGGCTGCCGGGGGCCGCAAGTGCAGGGAAGAAATGGGGACTGACTACCATTTCGCCGCCGTTGCGAAATGGCTGTCTGTCTCCCATTTCTTCTTGCGTTCAGTCGCGCTAATTCGCGCCTCCTATTCCACCCACCAGCTCGTAATAGCACGCCGCCGGCTGCGCGGCCGTGGGGCAGACGATCGCTTTTTGTCGTCTGCCACCCTCGCAGGCCACGATGTCCAGAATATTGCCCCGTCCATAAATAGTGGACAACAGAAATATTTGGACAGGAACGGGACAACACCATATTCCCCCAACATCCGTTTGCGTTTATCTGTGGCCCCTCCTACTCCACCACCAGCTCGTAATAGCACGCCGCCGGCTGCGCGGCCACCCGCTGCCGCGTCTCCAGGTCCGCTTCCAGCGCGTCGAGGTGGTAGCACGCCGAAAACGTGGTACCTGCAATACCACTCCCCCTGAGGTTGGGTTGATGCCGCGGCGCTATTGCCCGTGGGAGATGAGAGTGAGCCCCGGAACCCCGAGGCAATCATTTCGGTTATGGGTGATCAGCGGCGCGCCGGTGATCAGGGCAGTGGCCGCGATCCAGGCATCGGCGCAGTCAATCCTCCGCCCGCTCGCCTGTGCTGCGACGGTGACCTCCGCCCACTTCGTGCAGAGATCCCGGTCGTACGGCAGCACGACAAAAGGCTCCAGATACTCTCGAAGCCGGTTCCGGCGCATAGACGCTTCACAAGAACAGCGAAAAACCCGCCGAATACGCCAGGTTGTGCTGCCAGCCCGGTTCCGGCGTTATCTGGATATCCCGCAGCTTCTGGATCACGTAATCGCGAACGTCCAACCGGATGCCATAGCGGTCGCTGAGCCGTATCTTCAGTCCGCCTCCGACATTGGCTACGAACTTACGATCGTGGCGGATCGTCGCGCCACCCAGCCCCGCGGTTGCAAACGGGCGGACTCGACTTAGCTGGCGGGCGGCATGCGCCACGAAGTTGTAGCAGAGCGTGTGAACCCCCAAACCCTCTCCCGCCACTTCCCGATTCGTGATCTCCAGCGGAGGATTCTTCGGCGAAACGGTGTACTTCAGATGAGTGCGCTGATAAGAGTAACCGACCTCGTGCGCGAGGTATTCCCATTGGTTGATAGTGATGGCAGCCCCAGCCCGGAAGCCGTCGCTCAGCCGCACGTCGAGCAGGACGGGCTGCGGATACGCGAGCACAGTCGTCTCGCCCAGCTTTCCGCCACGGAACGTGGACCAGCCCGCCTGGACAGCCACTTCCATCTGCGCATGGGAAGCTTGCGCTGCCAGCAGAACGCCGGCGAGCAGGCAAACCGGGCGAACCACCTGGGAGACGCCACGCTTACGGAACATAGCGGCCTCCTTTCATCGGGGCGAGAAATTCTGTCCCTTGGACGCGCTGGAATTTCCCGCGGTTGCGCTCTCCTTGCCCGCCGCCACGACGACCAGAGCCAAGCAAAGTCAGGGAAGTGCCATATTTCCCACGTTCATAGTGCGTCCGCGGTACGGTTCGTTACAGGGCGCGTGTCGGGTTCAAGCGCCCTTGGACTGCCCGCGGCCCCTATTCCGCCACCAGTTCGTAATAGCACGCCGCCGGCTGAGCAGTTGCCCGCTGCCGCGCCTCCAGGTCCGCGTCCAGCGCGTCGAGGTTCTCCAGAATCGACCCTACGCGCGGCAGGTTGTCCTCCGCGAGCGGTACCTCGACCTGCCGCCACCGGGTCTGGTGTACCCCGGACCGCTTCAGTGTCAACTCGTGCACGCTCGCCGCCTGCGCTGCCATCGGCGTCGGCAACTCGGCCAGGTTGATCCCCCTGCCAAGCTGCGCGGCGTCAAACGAGCCCACTGTCGCGCCGTTGATCTTCAGCGTGTACCGCGCGGCCTTCAACCCGGAAACCTTTAGCGTCTGCTGATTAAGCGTCTCGACGAAATCCGACGACCGCACCGCCAGCGCAATCACCGCGTCTTTCATGTTGACCGGCATCGGCAGCGCGGCGTCCTTCTGCGTCCACGAAACCGTCTTGCCTGTCGCGACGCCCGTGACCTCCGTATTCTTCGCCTCTAGAACCCTGCCCGCCGCCGCGTCGATCTCCACGGCCGTCACCAGCGGCCCCGCTCCCCACGCCTTCAGCAGACAGGCCGCCATCAACAGATGGCCGCCCGGACCCGGATGCACGCGGTCCGGGATGATTCGCTGCGCTTGTTTCGGATCGGTGGCGTTCGCTTTGCGCAACGCCTCGACCACCGGCCCGTTCAGGTCCGCCACCGCCATCCCATTGCGCTGCGCCAGTTCTTTCACAAACTCGCCGTAGCGAACCAGCACCGCGTTGTAGCCGCCGGGGAACGTCGGGTCGCGCGTGACGTCGTCGAACGGCGACGGCTGGATCAGCGTCATCCGAATGCCGGGCGCCGCTTCCTTCATCATCTTCACGATGTGCTCGAAGCCGGCCGTGTACTCCCGGAAAATCTCCTCGTCAAACGCGCGGTACCGGCCGTCGTTCATGCCGAGCATCACCGTCAACGCCGTCGGCTTGTACGCAACCACATCCCGCTCCAGCCGCTTGTCGATCGGCCCGCCGCCTCCTCCGGACACGCGGTCGCCACCCCATCCGGAGTGAACGAACCGAACCGGCAGCTTCGGATAGCGCGTCACCACGAACGTCTCGACGAACGTCGTGTACAGCCGCTGATCGGTGATGCTGTCACCGTAGAACACGACCGTGTCATTCGGCCGCAACGAAAAGCCGTCTTGCGCCGGCATGACGCAGACGAACGCAACAGCGAGGCTCAGCAGGAATCGTAAACGCATAATCTGCTCATGGTACTTCGAAACTTCGGACAATCGGTCGTCCTGTGATATAAAAGGGTCCTTATAGGCGAAGACCGAATGCAAAAATCCAAACTGCTGACTGCGATTCCTTTGCTCGTCGTGCTCGTCGGCGCGGGGTGTGGCGGGAGTTCCTCGCTGCGCACGTGGCACGTGGATTCCCTCGTCAAGGTGTTCCCCGACGACAAGCCGGGCACGAACGAGTTGTCAGACAAGACATGGCTTGTTGCGCGCAACGGCCACGTTAACGTTCAGGTGGCCCTCCGTTCGGAAAAGGCGATCCCGCAACTGCGAGTCGAACTCAAAGCACCCGAGAACGACGGCAAGAAACTTGAGGCGGAAGCGCGCTGGGTCGAGTACGTGCCCATCGGGTCCAACCCGCCCGGCACGCCGTTCGACGAGTTGGTTCGTCCTGCTCCCGGCTTATTTCCCGATCCGCTGATGGAGACGTGGCCGTTCGCGCTGAAGGCGGCCATCACGCAGCCGGTGTGGGTTACGGTCCACGCCCCGGCGGACGCGCAGCCCGGCGAATACAAAGGCGAAGTAACGTTCTTCGCCGGACAGGAAAGGCTGAAGTCGGTGGACTTCACCGTGCGCGTTACAGCGGCGGCCGTTCCCGCGGAGCAGAAGCTCAAGGTCACCAACTGGTTCAATTTCAGCTACGATCCCGCGACCCCCGATCTGAGGTTGCACTACAAGATCGACCCTTACAGCGACAAGCATTGGGAGCTGCTCGGCAACCTCGGCAGGGTGATGGCGGCGCACAAGCAGAACGTCATCCTCACGCCGGTCATGGCGCTGGCGAAGCCGTCGGTCGCCGGCGGCGCCATTCGCTACGACTTCTCGCTGTTCGACAAGTGGGTCGAGACGTTCCAGAAGGCCGGCCTCGTGGGCACCATCGAGGGCGGGCATCTGCTCGGCCGCAGCGGCGGCTTCTTCACCCCGATGGTCGTACCCGCCTACGTGATCGAAGGCGGTCGGATTGTGCAGAAGGGACTCGATACGGATGACCCGCGCGCGGAGCAGTTCCTCGGCTCGTTCCTCACCGCGCTCTACGCGCACTTGAAGGAGAAAGGTTGGGAGAAGCAGTACATCCAGCACGTCCACGACGAGCCGCATGACCGCGAAGCCGCGATCTATAACCGGTACTCGAAGATCATCCACAAATACCTGCCTGGCGTCCCGACCATCGACGCCGTCGGCCTCGATCAGGACATCAGCTTTTTCGCCGACGTCTGCGACATCTGGGTCCCGGTGCTCAGCAGCTTCGACCACCAGCTCGACAAGATGCGCGCTCACGTCGAGAAAGGCGGCCAGGCGTGGTTCTACACCTGCATCGGTCCGCAGGGCCGGTACCTCAACCGCTTCACCGACCTGCCGCTCGTCAAGACCCAGCTTCTGCACTGGTTCAACTTCCGCTATGACCTCACCGGCTTCCTCCATTGGGGCGGCAGTTCCTGGGGGCCGAAACCCTTCCAGAACGTGCAGACGGTGATCAACGACAACCGCACGCTGCTGCCGGCGGGCGACAACGCCATCGTGTATCCGAACGCCGAGAAGCTCTCCGTGCTCAGCTCGATCCGCCTCGAAGCGATGCGTGAGGGCATCGAGGACTACGAGCTGCTGGTGGCGCTGGCGGGCAAGGATCAGGCGAAGGCGAAGGGGCTGGCGAAGACCGCCATCCCCAACATCAACGATTACGTCCGCGACGTGCCGGCGTTCCGGAAGCTCCAACGGCAGCTTCTGGAGGCGTTCTAACGAGGGGAAAAAGGTGATGAAAAGAGCCACTTTTGGTGCACTTTTGGTCGTTTTTGGACTCATTTTGACACTGTTTTGGGGCTGTTCGGCGGGCCCCGGGCTGGAATTTTGGTTCGTGGACGCGCTGGTAAAGGTGTTTCCGGACGATCCGGCGGGCACTGCGAGATTGGACAAGGCGGTGTTCCCGGCGGCGCGGAATTCAAACGTTAGCATTCAACTGGCGCTGCGGGCGAAGCAGCCCGTTGGCGACCTGTACGTCGATGCGCTGGCGCTGACCGGCCCCGGGCAACCCATTGAAACGGCAAGGGTTCGTTGGGTGGAATACGTGGTGGTAACGACCAACACGCAGAACACGCCGGAGGAGGAGCTGCTGCGAAAAGCGCCGGCGTTGTTTCCGGACGCGCTCTTGACGGAGTTTCCGATCACGGTGAAGAAGGACCAGACGCGCTCGGTTTGGGTGACGATCCACGTCCCGGCGAGCCAGGAGCCCGGCGAGTACAAGGGCGAGCTGCGGCTGCGGCAGGGGACGGAGGCGATCGCGACCGTTCCGTACACGCTGGTGGTCCACAAGGCCACGGTCGCAACGCCGATTCCGCTGGCAGTCAACAACTACCTCAACCTGAGTGACTATCACCTGGAGCAGTTTCATAGCTGCACGCGCGGATCGGGGCCGTGGTGGAACCTGATCGCAAACTACGCGCGTTTCTGGGCCGGCTACTACCAGACGTCGATCGGCGCGAATGCGGTGTCGCTCGCGAAACCGGAGCTGGCGGGCGGAGGGCTGAGGTACAACTTCAGCGACTTCGAACGCTACGTCGAGACATGGGAGGCTGCCGGAGTGAAGGGCCAGATCGACGGCGGCAACCTCATGGAACGGCAGCGCCGGCGGGACGCCACCATCATGACTGAAGCCTGGGTGGTCGAGGGCGGTAAGCCGGTCTTGCGCAGCATCCCCTGGAACGACCCACGCGCGCAACAGTTCCTCAATACGTTCCTGCCGGCGCTCTACAAACGGCTCCAGGAGCTCGGATGGACGAAGAAGTACGTCCAGGGAATCATGGATGAGCCGAACCAGTGGGAGATCCCGGCGTTCCTCGATGCGGCGGCCAAGGTGCGGAAGTTCATGCCGGGCGTGCGGACGATTGAGCCGGTCGGGCTGCGGCAGGATGTCGGTTTCATGAAAAAGACGGTCGACATCTGGGTGCCGCTGCTAGGCACGTTCGACGAGAAGCTGGATCTATTGCAGAAGCACATCAGCGAAGACAACGGCGAGATCTGGTATTACACCTGCCTGTCGCCGCGGGGGAAGTATCCCAACCGGTTCGTCGATACGTCACTGACGAAAGTGCGGCTTCTGCACTGGATCAACTACAAGTGGAACTTCAC
>DATIFQ010000044.1:0-17731 GCA_035455185.1 Bryobacteraceae bacterium
ATGCTCAATATTGTCGGCCGGGGCATGGCGGGGCGCACGACGGTCGAGCAGGATACCACCGATATGGATCCCGAGCGGACCGCCTCCGAAGCTGCGCGCTATCCGGGGCTCGTCGTCGGCATCAAGATCGCCCACTATGCCGGTCCGGAATGGATCGCTGTCGAACGGGCGGTTGAGGCTGGCAGGCGGGCGGATCTACCCGTGATGGTTGACTTCGCGGAATTCCGCCCCGAGCGGCCGTTCCAGGACCTGGTCGTGAAGAAGCTACGGCCCGGAGACATTTACACGCACCTGTATTTGGGTGCGGTGCCCATGCTCGACCCGCAAGGGCGTGTGTTGCCTTACCTGTTTGAGGCAAGGAAACGCGGAGTGATCTTCGATGTCGGGCATGGCGCAGGAAGCTTTTTGTTCCGGCAGGCGGTTCCCGCCGTCCGGCAGGGTTTTGTTCCCGATTCGATCTCGACCGACCTCCATGTGGGCAGCATGAACGCAGGCATGAAAGACATGCTCAACGTCATGTCGAAGTTCCTGAATATGGGCATGTCGCTGGAGGACGTGATTCTGCTCTCCACTTGGAACCCGGCGCGGGAGATCCGCCACACGGAACTCGGGCACCTCTCGGTCGGGTCCTCGGCCGACATCGCCGTTCTTCGAGTGGTGGATGGCAATTTTGGCTTCGTCGATTCCAGCCGTAGACGCCTCCAGGGCACGAAGAAGCTGGTTGCGGAGCTCACGCTGCGCGACGGCAGAGTGGTCTGGGATTTGAACGGCCTCACCAGCGACGACTGGACCAAGTAGCTGGCGGCTCTACTTCAACCCAGCTTCGAACTCGATTCGCTGCCCCGCCACCAGGCGGTCGCACTCGATCGTGAGGCTGGGATTCTTGCCGCCCGAGGCGACCGTGAACTGACGGGTCTCGCCGGGCTGCAGGTACTTGAGCGACTCCTTGGCGCGCACCCCGTTCACCGCCACGAAGGCGTCGTAGTAAATCGGCGCCACGCCCGTGTTTGCGACCGCGACGCGCGAAGCCTTCGCCCCGGCCTCGAATGAGGCCACCTTGAACTTGTAGCCGCACGCCAGGCCGTGTTCCCGGATGCGCTCCATAGTGGTCCAGCGCGGCCACTGCTCGCAGATCATAAAGGTGATGCCGAAGTTCCTGGTCTCCCTGCTCCATGCCTCGGCCACGTGCTCTGCTCGCTCCTTTCCCGGGAAAAGTATCTCGCCACCCATGGGGGAGTGCTTGTAGCGGTCGCGCCCGAAGAATTCCCACCCTTCCAGGTTGTAGCTGGGCGACCAGGCCAGATGAAAGGTGTCGTCGAAGATCCCGAACCTGAGTTTCAACAACTGTGGCTGAGAGGCGAACGGCGTGCGCTTCGCCACGTGGGCGTCCTGCGAGATCATCCAGGGCGTGTGCTGGAGAACCTTCGTCAGGTGGTGAAAAAAGCGCGCTTGGAACTCCATGCTCGGGAACGTCTCGTCAAGGACTTCCGGACCGGAGTAGACGTGATACTCCGACCACAAGCCGAAGCCGACTTCCAGGAATGCGAGTCGCGGATCGCGGTCGTATTTCTCCGCGAACTTTTCGTAGAATTCGAGAAACAAGCGCTGCCACTCGAGGTGCGACCAGTCCGGAAATCCCGTGTCGCGCCGTTCGCTCTTGGCTACCCTGTCGGTGTAGTCCGGCAGCGCCTTGATGTACTGCGGCACGCTGCTCGGGCGGCCGGGGTAAGTGTCCCAGAAACGCAAGATCGCCTGGTGTTTGCGGCGCGCGCTGGCATCGAGTTTCCGCTCGACGGGCGTCCAGTCGTACTCGCCACGCTGCTTCACCACGTCGCTGTAACGCATGTAGGAGTACTCGAGCTGGATCGCGTCGGTTTCGCTGTTTTTCGAATCCTCCCACATGACAATGCCCGTCATGGGCTGGACATTCGTGATGCGACTCTCGAGCGGCACCGGCCGAAAGGCATCTCGCGCCGGCGTCGGGCCGACTGCGGCCACGGCAAAGGCCAGCGCGACCAACGCGTACCTGCGTTTCATGTCAGACCCCCTTCCGCCAGCCGCGATCATCGAATTGCTTGAGTTGAACGACATACGAGCCGTCCGGATGTAATGGTTGCGCGCAGGTCCATCGCACCGGATGGCGGACACCTTTTGTCTCGAGCTCGGCGCGAAGCTTTACTTGCTGGCCTTCCAGGCCTGTGGGCAGAATAAATGATGCTTGACGCAATCGTCCCCCGTGCGGGTGGCCGCCATCGAGACCGCCGCCCACCCGCACTCTGCCGTCCATGCTTTCGACATGCACCCTGAGTACGCCGGGAACGCCGGCGACGCCATCGTTAGCGATGCCGAGGATGATCTCGCTCGTGCCGTAACGCTTTCGTTGCCAGATGAAGGAGGGACGCACGCGGTATCCCAAGCGGCGGTGCAGCGTTTCGAACGCAAAAGGATACTTCTCATAGAACCGCTGCAAATTTTCGGCCTCCGTCCACAGCGCCCAGTAATTGCCACACAGATCGAGGACGTGCAGGGCGGCGTTTTCGCGGTCGTTGATGCCCGCTGCATCGAATACGAGAGCGGCTGGATCGTAGTGCCGGTTTCGACCCTCCTCCATCACCACAGCCAGCCATTGCGGGCGGTTCGACAGGCACTCCACCTGAATCGGCTCCTCGATGTAAACGGTACTGTCCGAACGCAGCCAGCATCCGGCGCGCACGGCAATGTCGAGGCATTCCCGATTTCCCGTTCTGCTGATATCAGGCTGCGTGTTGATGGCCAGCGGAGTCTTCTTCCAAGTGTCGATCTGAAGCCGGGTCATCGCGGCCATGGTCTTTTCCGCCGTCAAGTAGTCCGGAAACGGATTGGGGAGCCTGTTGGTGTGTCCTTCGCCCCAGAATCCGTACATCATCATGTCCATGAACTCCAGCAGCGGATGGCCATCGAACTCGGCCGCCAGCAACTCGTTCAGTTCCTGGAACGCTTTCTGGAATTCGGAGTGGTCGTAGCGTGGCTCTACGTAATCCCAGTCCTGCGGTTTGCCGCCGCCCTCCCCGCGCGCCCGGCCGATCTTCACCATTGGAATTTTGTGTTGCAGAAAATCCGGTAGCGCGAGCTGCTTTGGTTGAAAGTTCGGGCTAGAAAGCTGGACCCGGAAGCCGACACGTAGATTGTGTCGCTTGGCTGCATCCAGAGTGAGTTTCCAGACAGGGTTCAAGTCCAGCTTGCCAGGCTGCTTCTGCACATCGCGCCAATCGCAGCGGATGTAGAGCACATCGACAAACGGAAGACTAGCCAGCTTTTCCACGGCCTCTTCCAGCGGCTCCTGGCCGCGGCGTGCGGCCAGTGAAGGGCCACCCTCCTCCCAGGTATAAGCCACCAGCCCGGTCCCGAAGTTCTTCACGTGCCCACGGGACGGATTGGTGAAGCCGATCGTCTGCCAGCCCTCGTCCTGATCTATGCCGAACGGACCTTGGTTAAGGCGGTCGGTCGCGGCGGGCGCTGGACCGAAATCGTATCCGTCCCACCGATGGTCGGGGACATCGGCGCGCAGAGCGGGCGTGATTCCCGGCGCCAGCGTGGTTATTGCTGCTGCTCTTAAAAAGTCACGTCGAATCATATCGCGTCCCCCTCTTCGGAGAGCGTGGCTATGGTAACGTACACGTAGATGGATTGCAAGACATAGTCCAGATTATTAGGCAACGATAACGACCTTGACTTCGCGGGAAGCCTGCACCTATAATCCAACGGTCCGAAGCGGCTCTTGAACAGGACCGAGACGCCTGCGTAGGCCGCAAGTTCGTGAAGGATGAGATGAAGACTCTGTCTGGCGTTCTTTGCCTGCTGGTAATCGGATTTCCCGCCCGGGTTGGGGCAGCGCCAGACGACCGCATGGCCTCCGGGAGTAGGGGTTTGGTCGTGTCGGGCAGAAGCGCTGCGACTGCTGCCGGAATCCGGATTCTCGAGCGGGATGGCAACGCTGCCGACGCCGCCGCAGCGACGCTGCTCACGTTGAGCGTAACCACGGTCGGCGCATTCTGTATCGGCGGCGAAGTTCCGCTGCTGGTCTACGATGCGAAGAAGAACGATGTGAAGGTTCTGTCAGGGCAGGGCGGCGCGCCTCTTGACCCGGCGGCGATCGAGTGGTACCTGAAGAACGGAATCCCCAGCAACGACGTGCGCGCCGCGGCCGTGCCGGCTGTCGTCGACCTGGTGGTGACCCTGTTGAAGCTGTATGGCACAAAGAGCTTTGGCGAGGTCGTCGGGCCCACGTTGTCCATCCTGGACGCCGGCGGCCCCACCTGGTACATCGATACCTCGGACCGGCGCAAGATCGAGACGGGACGCAACTGGCGTGCTGAGCTGGCAGTCACCTTCCGGAAGCTTGTCGAAGCCGAGCAGAAAGCCAAAGGCTGGAGAGAGAGACGGCTACAGGCGGTCGCGGATCGTTTCTACCGTGGTGATATCGCGGATGCCCTCGAGAAGTGGTACATCGCGCAGGGCGGGTTTCTCCGTAAGGCGGATCTGGCCGCGCACAGAACGCTGGTGGAAGAACCTGTGCAGGTCAGCTATCGAGGTTACGCAGTCCTCAAGTGCGGTCCCTGGACCCAAGGACCCTATCTCCTGCAATCATTGCGCCTGCTGGAAGGCTTCGACTTGAAGGGCATGGGACATGCGTCAGCGGACTACATCCATGTGGTGACCGAAGCAATGAAGCTCGCTCTGGCCGACCGGGACGAATACTACGGCGACCCGCGGTTCACGATGGTTCCCCTGACGTCTCTCCTGTCCGACCCTTATACTCAGATGCGCCGGCCGCTGATCGACATAAAGAAAGCCTCCCTGGAAGTACGCCCAGGCGATCCGTACCGCATGCGTCCTGTTAAGGAACCGCCGCCGCCAGCGGCAGCATCTCAGGGCGGCACCACTGTCATGTGCGTTGCCGATCGTTGGGGTAATGTCATTGCGGCCACGCCGAGCGGATTGGGCAGCTCGGCGGGCGTGGCCGGAGACACCGGCATCATCCACGGCGCCCGCTTGGTCAGCCTGAATACCTGGAAGGGCCATCCCAATTGCATTGCACCCGGAAAACGGCCGCGCATCACTCTGACGCCTACGCTTGTGCTCAAGAACGGCAAACCGCTGGTGGCCATCGCCGTGGCGGGAGGCGATCTGCAGGACCAGGTCAGCCTCCAACTCATCCTCGATCACATCGACTTCGGCATGGTGGCGGAGTCGGCGTTTCAGGCCCCGCGATTCGCCACGCGTCACCACACCGGCTCGTTCGGACAGGACAGGCCGCACCTAGGCAGTCTCCAGGTCAGCGCGAAGGTCAGCGAATCCGTGCGCGAAGACCTCAAGCGCCGGGGCCACCTGGTGACCACCAGCTCGGGCGAAATCGGAGGAGCCGCGATGCTGTCCGTCGATCCCGCGTCCCACGAGGTTCGCGGAGCCGGGCCGTCGGCCGGCCGGGTCGAGTAACCTACTTACCGAAGATTCTCGACGCACCGGTGCACGCATTGATCACCGTGAAGGCGCCATCCTAGTGAACCGGGTCGCCGGCGGTTGGTCTGCCCGTTACGAGCCCGAGGCAGAAGAATACCGTAACCGCCAATCGCGACATCACGATGCCTTAACGGTTTCGCTCCCGCGAGAACGGATACTTCGAGCGGACCGCCAACACAAGGTCATGCTCCTCGCCGGCCTTGGACCCACTGTGAAAACCGACGGTCGCATTGAGCCGGAAGAAATACGCGTCGCCCTCCCTGCTCGCGTACCTCCCTTCGTTGCCGTCAGCTCCACCTCCCGCCACCATGTCACCGTGGCCGCGCAACACGTAGTAGATTTCCTCCGCAGTGTCGTGATGGTGAGGGATGTTCGTGCCTCCCGGTGAAAAATCGATGATGAACATCTCTATTACAGTGTTGGTTGTCGCCAGCTTGTGTCTGTCGGGCCTGGCTGTGGTTGAGCCCATCAGCAACTTGAACTGTGAGGTGGAGCCGTGTCCCGCCAGCTGTCTCAGCTCCACGTCGTCGACATTCGCCAGCATGAGCTTCTGTGTCGGCGGTACCTGCAATCCGTCGGGAATCTTGAATCCCATCACCAGCAGCCGTAACGGGGTGCTGGATGCGTTCGCCGCACCATGCCTGATATCCACCGGCAGATACATGAAGTCGTCCCGCTTTATCGGGTATTTCTGGCTATCGTAGAGCAGCACGCCGGTGCCTTCGAGGACGAAGTAGATCTGTTCCTCGGCCGGGTAGCTCACGGTCTCGGTACTGCCGCCGGGATCCACTGTCAGTTCGCCGTACCGGGCGATGCTCTTGAGCTGTTGCTGGTCGGGATCTCCGATGGAGAAAATCGGTTTGTAGTGCGCGGTCGCGGTCGTCAGGTCCGCCTGCGTTGGCTGGATATCCGCAACGTGCCTGCACAGGAAAGTAGGATCCGCCGCAATCACCTGCAAGGTCGCGACGGCACAAAGAAGCGCCTGTATGATTCTTACGCGAAACACAACGTTAGTCCACCTCCTCCTCTTACTTACTTCGACGGACGCCACGCGATCAGCTGCCGCCGCTGCGCTGGCCATGGCGGTTAGCGCCACGCCGGATCTGATGCCTACAGCCGATCTCAAGAATGCCCGTCTCAGGCTCATTTTGCACCTCCTGTTCACGAAGTAGCAGCGTGCCCCTGGAAGGGCCAGTTGTGCTTCCGCCGAGCGTTCATCAGAAACGCCGCCAATCCGGTGGCAATGGTTCCGAAGGCGTAGAGTGCGTACTTCCATCCGCCTGGCTGCACGATCGGGCTGCAGAAAACGTACAACCATCCCGCCAGGGCCACGACCGCCGGCAGGGGGTAAACCCACATGCGAAACGGCAGCGCGATTTCGGGGCGGAACCGTCGCAGGACGAAGAGAGCTACGATCTGTCCCACGAACTGAACCAGGATCCGCGCCAGGATCAGCGCTGTAATGATCTGTTCGAGTTCGAAAAAACAGGCCACGATGCACAGCGCACCCACCAGCAGAAGCGAGCGGTGCGGGAAAGCCCCCCGCGGATGCAGAGCCCCGAACCAGCGGAAGAAAACCCCGTCCTGGGCAGCCGCGAATGGGATGCGGGAGTAGCCGAGCATCAGCGCGAACACGCACGCGAACGAGGTTGCCAGGACCAGCACCGTTATGGTAACAGCGGCCCATCCGCCATAGATCCGGCTCATGAAAACCGAGGCGACAGCGTTGTGGGCCGGCGTGCCCGGCTTCAGCATCTCCCTCCAGGGCACTACCGACACGAAACTCGCTGAAACTAGGACGTCGATCAGCGTGACACCCAGAATCGACAGAATGACGGCAACCGGTATGGTTCGCTCGGGTCGCTTCACTTCCCCACCCAAGTAGCAGACCTGGTTGTATCCCAGATAGTTGTAGATCACCAGCACCGTCCCATTGCCGAGCCCCGCCAGAAAAGCCCAGTTGGGCCGCAGGCTGCCGGCCGGAATATCGAACAGCAGCCGTGGATCCGCGGCGGCCAAACCGCTCGCGATCACCCAGCCGGTGGTGATTAGTGCGGTGATCCACAGAATGAACATGAGCCGTGCCACGTCATGGATCTTCCGATATAGCGTGAAGACGACCAGCGCGCAAATCATACCGGCCGCCAACTTCATCAGCAGCGGATGGAAGGCCAGCGGAGGAAACAGGTAACTCAAGTACTGCATCATGCCGATGCCGGCCGAGGCAATCTCCAGGGGCCCACTGAACAGGAACTGCCAAGTGAACATCCACGCCATCAGCCGCCCCCAGCGCGCGCTGCCCAGGCTGTCCCGGAGGAAGACATAGGAACCTCCGGAACCGGGCAGCGCGGCGCCCAACTCGGCTACCACTAGGCCGTCGCATAAAGCCAGCAACGCACCGACGCCCCAACTCAGCAGAGACTGCGGGCCGCCCAGGGTGGCGATGATGACAGGCACGGTGATGAACGGCCCAATCCCGATCATGTTGGACATGTTGATCGAGGTCGCCTGCGGGATTCCGAGTTCCCGGCGCAGTTGCGGAACGGGCGCCTGAACGCCGTTTTCTGTCATACGTGAACGTTACCTCAAGCTGTCAATAGTACACCATGATGCGGTCGGTGTGGCGGAATTCCAAGGTATAATAAAAATTCATAAAGGAGAAGCATGAAACGGATCGGCATCCCGGAGATCGCGAAGCTGGCGAATGTCACCATCGGCACGGTAGACCGCGCCCTGCATGGGCGGCCAGGCATCAGCGAGAGCACGCGGCAACGCGTTCTGGAGATCGCCCGGAATGTCGGTTACCAGCCCAATCTCGCAGCCCGGGCGTTATCGGTAAGGCGCAGGCCCATTCGAATAGGCGTATCGATTCCCCGTGAGATTCACTATCATTTCGATCAGCTTCAGCAGGGGATCAAAGCCGAGGCGCAACGGGCCGAGCTATTGGGCGTGGAAACCATTTGGGCGCAAACCGACCGCTTGGGCGCGGCGGAACCGGAAAAAGTGGCGGAATTGCTGCGCAACGAGCCCCGGGCGCTGATTTTGACGCCTGGCAACCCCCAGCAGCTGATCCCTGTGATCAACGAAGCGGAACGCCGCAACATCCGTGTCATTTGCGTCGACACCGATGCGCCGGCCAGCATCCGCTCGTCGGCAGTCTGCGTGAACGCCACCGTGAGCGGACGTGTCGCCGCCGAACTGCTCGGCGCCATGATTCCCGCCGGATCCTCAGTGGCGGTCGTCACCGGCATGTTGCACATTGAGGATCATAGTAAGAAGGCCGAGGGCTTTCAGGAAGCCTTTCCGCAGTTCTGCCAAGGTGGTCGCGTCGCAGAAATTGTCGAAGGCCACGAAGACGAAGACGAAGCCTTTCAGAAGTGCTTCGCACTCCTGGAGCGGAACGAATCGCTCGCGGGCATGTACGTCAACACGGCCAATTGCCTCCCCGTGTGCCGGGCCATTGGAGCGCTGGGACTCGCCGGCCGCTTCAAGCTCATTACCACTGACCTGTTCGACGAGATGCGGCCATACTTCGAGAAAGGAACGATCTCAGCCTCCATCTCCAGCCGCCCGTACGTCCAGGGTGAACTCGCTATGCGCCTAGTGGTGGACCATCTTGTCAATGGAGCCGTCCTGCCCAAGGCTCACTATCTTGCTCCGCAAGTGGTGATGCGCTCCACCTTCCACCTGTTCCGCGAGATGCGCCAGGCTGTGCTGGCGCCTGCGCCTGCTTCGGTCGCCAGGTGAAACTCCCCTTACTTTATGATTTTCAAGGCCGTGTCGCGATACAGGTGCTTCAGCGCGGAATCCGACAAGCCGAGGGCGTTCATTGTCCAGTGGTTGTTGAACTCGCCCCTTTCGTAGTAGTGCTCGTCGAGTGTTTCCAGTAGTCGGAAGGTGATGCCGTACATACGCTTGTCGGTCCCCAAGTCCGTCCCGTACACGATCCGCCCCGCGTACTTCTCACAGAATTGCGCCGTGGAACGCGGAATGGTCCCCATCTCCGCGAACCGTCCGGAGATGTCCGTATACAGGTTCGGATAGCGGTCCAGCAATTGCCCCAGGAGCTTCAAGTCGTGAATCAGGTTCACGAAGTGGCACGCAACGAATATCGTTCTCGGGTGCTTCTTGAGCGTCCGTTCCAGGATGTCTATCATCCCGGCATGGCCGACGATACCCGGTTGGTTGTCCAGCCGCCAACTCACTGCATCCATCAGGCCGTCGTTATGGATGTCCATCTTCTCGTAATCCCAGATGCCGTCGGCGATGTGAATATTCACCGGCATACCCAATTCGGCGCACTTCTCCCACAGCGGGTCGAGCCGGACATCGTCGGGATGGACGCCGCCGGGCTGCGTTCTCCTGTTCAGGCCTCTGCCCTTATCGCTGATCTCGCCAACTCCGCGCGCGCCTGCCCGGTAGCATCTTTCGAGTTCCTTCACCGCGGCGGGCCCAAATCCCGATTCTTCGAGAGCAGTGTAATCGAAGCCGCACCACAACTGGAACCGGCGCGGGTATTCAGAGTACAACTGGTAGAGCGCGTCGAACTTCGCGCCCACGGCCCCAGTCAAAACGATGGTTTTTTCAATGCCTGACAGGTCCATTAGTTCGACCCACGTCGCAAGTTGCGCGCGCGTCTCGGCGTACGGATGCGTGTGCAGATCGATCACCGGATACTTGGCCTTGGACACTTCCGTAATCGGAATCTTGAAGATCGACACCGGCCGGAAGTCATTCAGAAGGATCTTTTCCGGTGGCGTCTCTTGCCCGGCCGCCGGCAGAGGAAGCGTCACCGCGAAGACCGGCAGTAGTCTCAGGAACCGCATAGACCGTCTATACACCCTTAGTGCCTGTCGAAGCAAGCCCACGTGTCCGTTACCGCCAGGAATCAGCGCTGCCACGCCTGGGGTCGCGTTGGAGCTACGGTTGTGCTAAACTTTCACGTTAACCTTAACGGATGCGAGACGAATTCAACTGAAACCCGTCCACCGCGGGGTCTGTCCAGCGCGTTTGCCCCCATCAAAGAACGTTCACAAGACCATTCCGAGAGCCCGATCAACATTCCGAAACGCCGGTCGTTTTCGATCGGCATGACGTCGGAACGTCGATCGGCATCACCTCGGAATCCCGATCGCCATCAGTTCGGAATCATGATCGGCTTGCCCAGGAATACGCAGTTGTCCGAAGAACGCGATCGAGTGGAAGATGTCCTGCTGCTCGCGAAACATCATCGGACAGTGGCGTAGGATCGGATGACGAACCACAGCTTCCTTTCGGAGGATTACCAGGTTCAGGAGATAACATTCTCTTCAGGCGTGAAAGTCTGGGTCGATTCCAAGCATAAGACATTCAAGATCAGCGGCCTGCCTGGAATTGAGGCGGTGAAACGGCAGACACAATGACACAGTCTACTTCGGCAACCTGAGCTTGAACAGGCGCCGGGCATTGCGGAAAAGGATGTCCTCTTTGGCCTGTGCGGGGAGAGGCAGGCCCATGATGTACTTGATCCGCCGTGCGAAGAACCGTTGGGACTCGGGGAGAGGTTCCCCAGGCTTCCAACCGAATGACACTGGTGCGTCCGTGCCGTAGAGGACACGCTGGGATCCCAGCGCCTTCACCGCCACGAGGACGAAGTCGGGATTGTCCGCCACCCATGAATTCTCGACATACACGTTGGCGTGGGTTAAAGCAATGGCGATCGAGTCGATCATCGGGTACGAGTGGTAGAACACTACCGGAACTTCCGGGAACTCCTCGATCAACGCAAGAAAATTCTTGGGCGGACTGAACTTCTCGTCCGTGTGCGTCAGGATCGGCAGCTCGTACTGACGAGCGACCTCGAACACTCCTCTCAGGATTTCGGGGAACTTGCTCAGATCGTACTTGTAGCGGGCGGGGTGGATCTTGATGCCGTAGCAACGGCCCGTGTCGAGTGTTGCAGTCAGATCTTCCCGCCAGCCTTCCTCCAGCGGATTGGCCCATGCTAATGCCCCAAAGAGATCCGGGTATTTGGCCACTTCTTTGAGCACTTCTCTGTTTGAGTCCACCTGTCGTTTCGGTGGCGACTCCAATGCGGACACGAGAGCAAAGCGGATCCCCTCCCGCCTCACAATCGGCGCCAGATCGTCCGTGGACCAGTGATATCGCCAGTTGCCAGTGTGCATGTGGCAATCGACCACTGGAACCGAGGGCTCACCGCCTAACAGCGGTAAGCGGGAACAGCAGGCAAGTAGCACAACTGTCAACGCCAAGATACATCGCATCTTCCGCCAGAACACCGCTGAGCATACCACGTCACCACGGTACCGTCAGAGCGGAGCACTCTTGAAGGACTGCGTATCCGATTGGCGGATCACAACCCCGCTTGTGGCTCTGCCGAAAAACAGGTTGCGATGTACTTCAGGGCACTATCATGTCAACGCCGCTTGAAATCTCCCCATTTCGCCGGTTGAAAATTCCCCACCCATAGGCACCTCAAATCTGCTTTTCCGCAGCCCCGCGCCAAGCGGAGCCCCGCGCCGCTTTTGGGCACGTTTTGGGCGGAGCGAAAGCCGGGCTGTGGAAAAGCTCGCCGCCACCCCGCCCTCCTGTTCCCGCGAGCCTAACAGCCCCGCCCGCCGCCGATCCTTCAGCCGATAGCTCTCCCCGCGAATGTTTGATGGTCGTCGAATGATGCAGCAGCCGACCCAGAATCGCGGTCGCAATGATCGGATCGCCGAAGATCGACCCGGGCCGACCAGCGTTTCCAGGGTCGCGGCAGTTTGCTGAGTCCCGGCAAACTGGAGATCATCTCACCACCATTCTTCAAGCCAAGTCCGTCGCGGCGCCGCGTCCCATGACGAAGTCGCGTCCAGGGGGCGCCCAGCAGGAACGGAGTGGTTCCCAAACATCAGGATAGTGGCTTGGACGAGGCGTGAAAACAACCTAAGCCCTTTTGGGACGCTGGTTCACCCCTTGTCTGGATGTTGATTCTCCCGGCGAAAACGTAGTTTGGGACTAGGGCATTGCGTCCGAGAACGCCCACGCCCCTGGGAGGCTTATGGATCCCATCAGCAGGAGTGATCTTCGGCAGTTGATCGACATCGAACAAGAGCCGTGCGTCTCCATCTATTTCCCAACGCATCGTGCCGGTGTGCACACACTCCAGGACCCGATCCGACTCAAGAACCTGATCCGTGAGGCGGAGCGGCGGCTGGAGGAACGGGGTGACCAGGCGCCGGTCATCCGGGAAGCGATCGAGCCTCTGCGAGAACTTGTCGACCAACATGAGTTCTGGCAGCACCAAGCCGATGGCCTTGCGGTGTTCCGCTCGCGGGACATCTTCCGCCGCTATCGCGTTTCCTTTTCGGTGCCAGAACTGGCAGTGGTGGCCAGGCGCTTTCACCTAAAACCTCTGCTTCCCGCAGTGGAGGCGAACCAGCGCTTCCGTGTTCTCGCGCTGAGCCAGGATGCGGCTAAGGTCTACGAAGCGAACCACCAGAGCATCACCGAGATCGAGATCCAGGACATGCCGGAAAGTCCCATCTCGCCTGGGGTACGCAGCGCGGAGCGCCAGTTACAGAGCCATACGGCCGGCCACCAGTCTTCCAAGCGGCGCTTCGCAATCTTTCACGGCCACGGCGCGGACGAAGAGGACCGAAAGCAGCTTCTCCTTTCCTATTTCCGCCGCGTGGACGACACCGTGCGGAAAACGTGTAGCGACGAACACACTCCGGTTGTGCTTGCGGCAGTGGATTACTTGTGCCCGATCTATCGGCAAGCAAGCTCCAATCCAAACCTGCTGACCGAGGAGATCCATGGGAACCCCTCCAGTTTCCCATCCGAGGAACTTCATCGGCTTGCGTGGGGCATCGCGTCTTCCCATTTCCAAGAGGACCGCACTAAGGCGGCGGATGAGTACCATCAACTGTGGCACACGCAGCGCGCGTCGAAAGATCTCTCGGTTATCGTGACCGCGGCCCGGCAGGGGAGAGTTAAGGTTCTATTCGTGGCAGTAGGAGTCCAGGAGTGGGGACATGTGGACCCGTCGAGCGCCGAAGTCGTCCAGGTTGGACAGCGCTCGTCGCAAGATCAGGATCTGTTAAACGTCGCAGCCATGGAGACGTTCATCGCGGGAGGCACTGTTTACGCCGTGCCTCCCGACGAAGTACCGGGACGAGGATCGGTCGCTGCGGTATTCCGCTACTGACAGGAGGGCACAAGTGAGATGAAGCCAATCTGGGACAGCTTATTGCGGCATTGGACTGAACTGGTCGTGCCTTTTGTCATCCTCCTCGCTGTGATGGCCACCGGCTGGTTCGCCCGACGTTTTCTCTTTCACGTTCTTGAAAGGTGGGCGGCGAACAGCAAGGCCCGATTTGACGATTTGTTGGTCCGAACGCTGCGCGGGCCATTCATGCTTTGGGTCATGATTCTGGGCCTTCACTTGGCGGTTCAGTCGTCAGAGCTGCCGACGCGCGTCACGGCACTCGTCGCCAAGACATTGCTGATTCTTTGGATCGTATCCTTGACGGTGGTGGCAGCGAAGCTGGCCGGCTCATTGGTCAAGCTCTACGGCAGCGGCATGGCTTCCGCCCTGCCAGTCACGACGCTTACCCAAAGCCTGGCCAGCCTAGCCGTGGCCACGGTCGGGATATTGATCCTGTTAGACACGCTCCACATATCTGTGACGCCCATTCTGACCGCCCTGGGCGTCGGCGGCCTTGCGGTCGCTTTGGCCCTCCAGGACACGCTCTCGAATCTCTTCGCTGGATTCTATGTAAGCCTGGCGGGACAAGTGCGTGTCGGAGACTACGTGAAGCTGGACTCTACGGAGGAGGGCTACGTGACGGACATCAGTTGGCGCAGCACGACCTTGCGGGCGCTGCCGAACAACCTGATCGTAGTGCCCAACGCCAAACTCGCGCAAGCGATCGTCACCAACTACCATCTTCCAGAAAAGAGAATGTCCCTGCTTCTGCCGGTCAGCGTCAGCTACGACAGCGATCCGGAAACAGTCGAACGAATCCTGCTCGAGGAGGCTGTCTCCGGGGCGCGAGAGATTCCAGGACTGTTGGCCGAGCCGGCACCGTTCGTTCGTTTCATCCCCGGCTTTGGTGATTCTTCCCTTGACTTCACTCTGATTTGCCAGGTGGCCGAGTTCGTGGACCAGTACCTGGCGCAACATGAATTGCGAAAGCGAATCTTCAAGCGGTTCCGGCGAGAAGGAATTGAGATTCCATTCCCGATCCGGACGCTGTACATAAAGGATGCTGCCAGCAGCGGTGCGGCTAACCATGTGCCGCATCATGGGGGCCTCGGACGGTGAATCACACAGAGCCATTTGTTTTCTACACTGAACGCAGGTTGGTGGCCTTGACCGGGCAGCAGGCGAGCAACCTTGGCCAACTTCTCGGGAACCTGCACGATGTTCCAGGCTCTTCGATCTTCTACCACACTCATCACATGTACCTTTCGCACCATTTCGAGACGCCGGCGTTCTCGAACGACTTTGCTCTGTGGGTGTCGGAGGCGTTACAGGAAGGTGCGTTAGGCGAGAAGCTGGCGGCAATCGATCTTCTTTCCTTTACCTCGATCCGTGAACTGCGGGAGGCGATCGTCGCGACTATCGAACAGCAAATTGGCGAGGACGGGCGGCGACTGCGCGAGTGCCCCCCTGGCGACGAACTTCATTTCTGCCGGTCGAAGAGCTTCATCATGCCCACGGGGTTGATTGCCCGTGATCCCAAGGAGTTTTTCGAGGTACTGCCGAAGGTGACGAACGTCTCACTTTTCTTCCACTTTTTTGAAGCGCGGCTGCGACTCGGCAGGCCGACGAACGACTTCTCCCAGTGGCTGGCCTGGCGAGGAGAAGAGATCCTGGCGAAGTCGATCGACGCCCTGGATCCGTACAGCATGACACTGGACGAATTCAAAGAACGCATCATCGCGCTCAGCGGGAACAGGGGGTAGGTCTTGGCGATTCGGCTGGCCGATTACGAGGAGATCGTGGGTCGCGAAGTCATCCAGGAAATGCACGTCCTAGCCGAGCGCGTCAAGAGCCGGCGCTTGCAGAATATCAACTCGACGCCGGTTGGCGGAGGCGTTGCCGAGATCCTGACGCGCATGATTCCCCTGTTGCGCGAATTGGGGATCGAAGCCACCTGGGATGTCATCAAGGGCGACCAAGCCTTCTTCAACGTTACGAAGGCCTTCCACAACGCGCTTCACGGAAAGAAGGAAGATGTCACGGATGAAATGCTAGAGGTCTTCCGGGCGACGACAGAGGCCAACCTGCGGGAGATGAACATCTCCGGTGACATCGTGCTCGTGCATGACCCGCAGCCCGCCGGCCTCGTTGATCGAAAGCGTGAGATTGGACGCCAGTGGATCTGGAGGTGTCACATCGACGTCTCCGCCCCCGATGCGCGAGTCTGGGAGTTCTTGAGGCCCTATGTGGAGCAATACGACGCCGCCATCTTCTCGATGCCCGACTTCGCGCAGCGACTTCCCATTTCTCAGTACATGGTGGCGCCGTCAATCGACCCTTTGGCCGACAAGAACGTGGAACTCACCCCCGCCTTCATAACCCAGGTTCTGGAGAAGTACCACCTCAATCCGGAACGTCCGATCATCACGCAGATCTCCCGGTTCGACCGGCTAAAGGATCCCTTAGGGGTGATCGCCGCCTACAAGATGGTCAAAAGGCGCCATGATTGCCAGCTTGTTCTCGCCGGTGGTGGCGCCAGCGACGATCCGGAAGGTGAAGAAGTGCTGCGTGAAGTCGAGCAGCAGGCCGCCGACGATCGGGACATTCACATCCTCCTGTTGCCGCCGTTCAGCGATCTCGAAATCAATGCCTTGGTGCGCGGGTCAACTGTGGTCTTTCAGAAGTCGATCAAGGAAGGCTTCGGACTCACCGTAAGCGAGGCTCTCTGGAAGCGAAAGCCGGTCATCGGCGGCGCCGTGGGAGGTATCAAGCTTCAAGTGATTAACGGCGTAACCGGGTTCCTTGTCCACTCGCCCGAGGGTGCGGCCAAACGCCTGGTCCAGCTCCTGGGTGACCGCACGCTACGGGCAAGGCTAGGGGACAACGGCTACCAGCACGTGAAGCAAAACTTCCTTTTGACGCGGCATGTGAAAGATTACATGCTGGTGATGCTCGCCCTGGATCACCCGGTCGAAGATATCGTCCATCTCGGATGAGGAATCGTGCTAGAGCCAATGGGCAAGCTTTCCCGGCGATGGCGCCTCTATGGTAACGCGCTCCTCCACAGAAAGTTTGCCAACTGGCTCTGGCGTCGAATCTGGGCGGACGACATTCCGGGTCGAGCAGCGCAGCTCTCCTACTACTTCCTGCTGTCGCTGTTTCCCCTCTTGATTTGCCTCTCGGCACTTCTGGGGTATTTCTTTGCGGCCCAGACCAGGCTTGAGCAGCGCCTTCTCGATTATCTCGGTTCCATAATGCCGAGCGCCGCCTTTGATGTCGTCAAGGCAGCGACACACGAGCTCCTGCAAACAAGGGGCGGCGGGAAACTCTCCTTCGGTCTACTCGTAGCGCTTTGGCTGGCCTCATCGGGCATGGAAGCCGTCACCGAAGGCTTGAACGTCGCGTTTCAAGTCGAAGAGGCTCGCCCCTGGTGGAGACGGCGCCTGGTTGCGCTGGGCCTGACAGTTAACGGCGCGCTTCTGGCGGGAGGCGCGCTTGGACTGGCGCTGGCGGGTGGCTGGGGTGGGAAGATTCTGACGGATATCGTGGGTCTCGGCGATATCTGGAGCCCGGTTTGGCGCGCGACGCAGTGGATTGCGAGCATTTTATTCCTCCTGTTCGCGATCAGCCTGGTCTACTTCTTCGGGCCCAACCTCAGGGGGAGGCGCAGGACGCAGGTCATGTTGCCTGGCGCCATAGTCGCACTTATCTGCTGGCTCACAGCATCCGCCGGGCTACGCCTGTATCTGGATAACTTTAGTTCTTTTGGCCGGACCTACGGCTCCCTTGGCGCCGTGATCGCCCTGCTGCTCTGGTTGTACTTGACTGGCGCCGCGCTCCTGCTGGGGGCGGAGATCAACTCAGGGATTCAAGCACGAATTAACGAAACACCGCACTGATGATCTCTGCTTCGAAGAACTGGAAGTGTCGTTCGGTGTAGGGCCACCACCCGACCGAGTAGCGCGCCGGGATCGCTATCTTGGAATGGGAATGAGGCTACCTTTCAGCGCAGAAGATCTTCTTGATGTCTTTCGAGGCTACAAC
>DATIFQ010000045.1:0-2722 GCA_035455185.1 Bryobacteraceae bacterium
ATCTGGTCGTCGTCGCCATGCATGACGAGCGTCGGCACGTCGATGATCTTCAGGTCCTCGGTAAAGTCGGTCTCCGAGAAGGCCTTGATGCCATCGTAATGCGCTTTCGCACCGCCCATCATGCCCTGGCGCCACCAGTTCTCGATCACGGCCTGGGACACCTTCGCGTCCGGCCGGTTGTAGCTGTAGAAGGGGCCGCTCGCGAATTCCCAATAGAACTGCGCGCGGTTGGCGGCGAGCTGTTGCCGGAGGCCGTCAAATACCTCGATAGGCAAGCCTCCCGGATTGCCTGGTGTCTTCACCATGATCGGCGGCACGGCGCCGATGAGCACCAGCTTGGCGACACGGCCCTTGCCGTGGCGCGCGACATAGTGCGTCGCTTCCCCGCCGCCGGTCGAATGGCCAATGTGGATGGCGTCGCGCAGATCGAGATGCGCGACGACCGCGGCGGCGTCCGCGGCGTAGTGGTCCATGTCGTGACCATCGCTGACCTGGCTCGACCGGCCATGGCCCCGCCGGTCGAGGGCGACGACGCGAAAGCCTTTGCCGAGGAAGTAAAGCATCTGGGTGTCCCAGTCATCGGAACTCAGCGGCCAGCCGTGATGAAACACGATTGGCTGCGCGTTCCTGGGCCCCCAATCCTTGTAAAAAATACTCGTGCCGTCCTTGGTCGTGATTGTTGACATGCCAAGGCTCCTTTCTCGCTGGTTCGCGAGGTTGCTGTCAGCCGCTCGGCTGCACCTTTTCCTGGTCGACGCAACAGCCATCCAGGCACCAACCTCGACAACCGCAAATTATCTTCGCCCTTACTAAGCGGAACAACGCGACACCTGGCGCAAGGTGGTTCGGCCGAACCCGAGAGTCGCCTGAGGCGAAAGGCAAGCGGCACGTGATGCCCGAAAGTTCATGCGCCCGTGCTGCTCAGCGCGGACCTTTGGGCAACGATAACAGCGCGGCGCCGAGCGCGTACAAGAGGTAGCCATTCCATGCGGCGTTTGGCTCGCAGTTCCCTCTCCGCCCGACCAATCCTCCTCAGGCGGGCTGCTGCGCTCTTGCCAGAACCAGTATGCCAGTTGTTCTGCAGGCCTAGTTCGGCCCTAACCCAACAAGCGGTCAATATTCCCAAGTGGCCGGTACCCAACGAAAGACATCGCCGGCGACAGCCACATGGCAGACGGACGGGAACGACAGGTGAGTGGCCACCAGCGCCTCGCCGGTCGCCGCCAGCTCCCGCAAAAGACGGACCCGGACGCGGGCCGCCTCCTCGGGGTCGTGTTCGAAGCCGTTGTACCACTCGGGGTGGTCGAACCCGACCGCGAACACGGCGTCGCCGGCGAACGTCAGCCGGTCGCCACCAGACGCCAGGCGGACCACACTGTGCCCGGGGGTGTGGCCGCCGGTGCGACGCACGAGCACCCCCGGCGCCACCTCGTACTCCTCATCGAACGGCCGCATCTGGCTCTGGTACTCGTTCAAGAACCGCTTGGCCGCCCTCCGAAGCGCGTCCGGGAACCCCGGCGGCATGGAGACGCGGGAGAAATCGGGCGACTCCCAGAACTTGGCCTCGGCGGCCGCCAGGTGGACCCGCAGGTCCGGACGCAGCCGGTCCCTCACCCCGTCGACGAGCAGCCCGCCAATGTGGTCCATGTGCAGGTGGGTAAGCACCACGTCGGTCACGGATGCGAGATCGATGCCGGCGGCCTCCAGTCGCTGGACCAACCGCCCGGCCCGCGGCAAGTTCAAGTCCGGGTCCGCGCCGAGCCCAGAATCGATGAGTATGGTCCGGCCGCCGCTACGCACCACGACCTCGTTCAGCGCCCACTCGAACACGTCCGGCAGGAACATGTCCTCCAGCCAGGCCGCCCGGACGGCCGGGTCGGCGTTGTGGCCCAACATCGCGCCTGGCAGCGATAGCACCCCATCGCTGACCACCAGCACGTCAATCTCGCCGACTCGCAGCGCGTAGCGCGACGGAACCAACTCGTCGAGCCCCGGTCTCCTGCCGAACGCCGCCGGCGCGGCCGGCTCGATTATCGAAGAAATCTTCCGTTCATTCATGTTCGGTTCTCCTTGTTGTTGAGTTCCCTCTATGAAAACTGGGCGTGATTGCCCGACATTTCGGCTCACGTTCGCACTGGTCCTTTACCGGAACCGCAGCGCGTTGCTCCCCAACGCTTCCCTGCCTTCATCGAGTCTCTCGCTCGATGCCGAGCGCCTACAAGGGTAGTCATTCCGTGCGGTGTTCGCTTCGCGGTTCGCTCTCAGCGTCCCGGACTGGCATGGCGCCGATGTCCAGTGGCATCATCTTTTCCGCACCCTGCATCAGCGTCGCATCGGCGGGGAGGTCCTCGACTTTCGCACTCATCGTGTCTCGGAGCAGCATGGTTGGTCTCCTTTCGTTTAAGTGCTTCTTGTGCGGTCCCCGGGTCTGCCCGCTCAAGACCGGAGGAATTTCAGCAAATCGGCGTTAATGACCTCGGTGTGCGTCGTGCACATGCCGTGCGGAAACCTCTCGTAAACCTTTAGCAGGCCGTTCTTCAGCAGCTTGACCGACAACAATGCGGAGTTGGCGATCGGCACGATCTGGTCGTCGTCGCCATGCATGACGAGCGTCGGCACGTCGATGATCTTCAGGTCCTCGGTAAAGTCGGTCTCCGAGAAGGCCTTGATGCCATCGTAATGCGCTTTCGCACCGCCCATCATGCCCTGGCGCCACCAGTTC
>DATIFQ010000046.1:0-3706 GCA_035455185.1 Bryobacteraceae bacterium
GATCGCCACGTGGGGCATCGCCGCTATCCTAATGTCGAACCCGCTCGCCGGCGTCGGCCCGTCGCCGCCGTGGGCTGAGCGCGCGCACGCGGCGATCGACCAGGGGCGGAAGATCGGAGCGAAGACGCAGCGCGAGCGCGACTACATCGAGGCCGTAGCCGCTTACTACGAAGACTGGGCGAACCGGCCCGAGCGTACGCGCCAGCTCAATCGAGCCCGAGCCTTCGAGGCGCTGGCCGCGCGCTATCCGAACGACGACGAGGCGCAGATCTTCTCCGCCCTCTACCTCGCCGCCACGCAGTCGCTGGCCGATCAAACCTACGTGACCTATCTCAGAGCGGCGGAGATCCTGGAGCAGCAGTTCGCTAAGCATCCTGACCACCCCGGGGTCGCCCACTATCTGATCCACAGCTACGACGCGCCGCCAATCGCGCCGAAGGGGCTGCCGGCCGCCCGCCGCTACGCGCGCATTGCTCCCGCGGCGCCGCACGCGCTGCACATGCCGTCGCACATCTTCACACGCGTCGGCGCCTGGAGTGAATCGGTCGCCGCCAATGAGCGCTCCGCCGTGGCCGCGAAGCAGGATAAGGACTTCGACGAGCAGCTCCACGCGATGGACTACCTGGTCTATGCGTACCTGCAGCTCGCACGGGATGATGACGCGCGCCGCGTGATGGACGAAGGCGCAACGGTCACCGGCACGCTGCGCTTCGCCGGTCCCTACGCGCAGGCGGCGATGCCGGCGCGCTACATGATCGAGCGTGGCGACTGGAAGCAGGCAATGAAGCTGGAGCCGCGCCCGAGTCAGTTCCCGTTCACCGAGGCGCTCACGCACTTCGCACGTGCCCTCGGCGCTGCGCGGAATGGCGACACAGCGGCAGCGGAGAAGGACGTCAAGGAGCTCGCAAGGCTGCGCGACACGCTGAAGACGGCGAAGAACGAGTATTGGGCGACCGAGGTCGAGGCCAGCCGGCTCGGCGCTGCGGCCTGGACGGCGCTGGCGCAAGGCAAGCCCGACGAAGCGCTGGGTCTCATGCAGCGCGCCGCCGACATCGAGGACAAGAACGAGAAGCACATCGTGACCCCGGGGCGGATTATGCCTGCGCGCGAGCTGCTCGGCGAGATGCTGCTGGAGCTGAAGCGCCCCGTAGAGGCGCTGAAGGAGTTCGAGGCGTCGCACGTGCGCGAGCCCGAGCGATTGCGTGGCTACTACGGCGCCGCGCAGGCGGCCGCGCAGAGCGGCGACCAGGCGAAGGCCAAGCGCTATTTCGCACGGCTGGTGGAAGTGGCCGGCCAGGGCACCGCACGACCGGAACTGGCACAGGCGCGTGCGTTCTTGGCCGCAAACCCGTGACCGCAGTTGAACGCGTGACACACGCGGCCTCATGATCAGCCGAATCCCGCGCTCCCGGTCGATGAGGGCGGTTTTCCGGCCGCAGCTCGGGCAGCTCGGCCATGCAGCCTTGGTGACTTCGATCCGAACATGGAAACCGCCGCCGACAAGGCCTTATCCATATCATTTTGAAGAGACTCCACCGAATTGGTGGAGTCTCTTCCTATCAATGACACCCGACTGCCGCTTGCAGTTGATGGCTCGTCATCGGTGAAGCATGAACGCCCGCAGTAAAAGCTGGGCGTCATGCGAAGAAGTTAAAGAGAGAGCGTTTCCTCCAAGGGGTGCCCGGTTTTGTCTGGTATGGCGCGCCTGCAGGGACTCGAACCACGGACCCGCTGCTTAGAAGGAGCATAAGTAGTCGTTATTATTAAAGATTTTAGAGGTTTCTGGTGGACAGAAAATGCCAATAATTGGATCATGGGACGACGGGATAGGAACCAGGCGCGAACAGATTTCCGAGTAGCCCCCTATCGGGGATAGGTCACCATCGACAGACGGCGGCCAATAACGGGCACCGCACTCGCCTCCTCCGGATCACCCTGAGGGGGTGGTGAGGAAACCCGTGGGGGTTAGAGTTTCCCCTTCGACCCCATTGCAATTCTCAAAGGGATTTCGGCTAGTCGAAGTCCCTTTTTTTATGAAAACGGGCAGAGTGGATCAACAGGGACTCGCGGGCTTCATGGTGGCGTTTCGCCTGCTCCTGCCGCGGAGCCAATTCTTCGGTTAGACGCAAAATGAACAGAACTCGAATCGATCATATAACGAGAAGCAACGTATGAATAGGATTCATACTATACAGGGAGCCCGATCGGTTCCAATGCGGTTACGTGTACGTGTTTCGGACTTGCGGGCCTCGCAAAGCCGCAATGGGATGACAAATGGCTCGGTCGCCGGCCGCCTATCATAGAGGTCAAGTGGGTCAGGGCTGCCTTCATCCGCCCGCACAGGCGGCGATCAACGAAAGGTCAATTATGGCGAAAAAAACGCTGCTTTTGGTTCTTCTGTGCCTCGTATCCAGCCCACTGATGGCTCAAGAGCCCAGTGTTACGCCGCTCATGTCGAAAGATCTGACGGACCGCCCCGGCAAGGAAGTTACGATGATCATAGTGGAGTATCCCCCCGGCGGGTCGGACCCTGTACATCGGCACAATGCGCATGCGTTCCTTTACGTGCTGGAGGGTTCCGTCGTGATGCAGGTGAAGGGCGGAAAGGAAATCACCCTGACACCAGGTGAGAGTTTTTATGAAGGACCCGACGACGTTCATATCGTTGGCCGAAACGCAAGCGGTACCAAGCCGGCGAAATTCCTCGTGTTCTTAATTAAGGACAAAGGAGCTCCTGTGCTAGTGCCAGTGGAGTGACTAGGGAATGAGCGCCGTGCCACCTCTGAAGAGGAACTACAACCTACTAAACTCTCCGAGAAAGGTCTCGGACTTCACTCGCCCGTTGCGGGCGCCCTGCGAAAGGTCAACTTATGAAAATCGTAGTCATTGGCGGCAGTGGTCTTATCGGAACAAAACTCGTGAACAACCTTCGTGAACACGGCCATGAAGCGGTGGCAGCATCGCCAGCTTCAGGAGTCGATACGCTTACCGGTGCAGGACTCGCCGAAGCACTGACGGGCACCCAGGTTGTCGTCGATGTAAGCAACTCGCCTTCCTTTGAAGACGCAGCGGTGCTGAAGTTCTTCGAAACCTCAACCCGCAACCTCCTTTCCGCAGAAGCGGCCGCAGGTGTAAGACATCACGTTGCTCTGTCGGTCGTCGGCGCGGACCGTATTCCCGACAGCGGTTACATGCGCGCCAAGATTGCTCAGGAGAAATTGATCAAGGCCGCGACGGTGCCCTACACAATTCTCCGCGCGACGCAGTTCTTCGAGTTCATCGGCAGAATCGCCGATGGGAGCACCGACGGCAACACGGTCCGCCTGACACCTGCCCTCATGCAGCCCGTCGCGGCCGATGACGTCGCCGCCGAACTCGACCGCGTCGCGTTGGGTGAGCCGGTAGATGGCATCGTCGAGTTGGCCGGACCCGAACCGATCCGGCTCGACGAACTTGCCCGGCGACTCCTGAGCGCGAAACACGACGCGCGACAGGTAACCGCCGATGTTCACGCGCGCTACTTCGGCGCAGAAGTGAACGATCAGTCGCTCACGCCCGGCGATAACCCGCGCGTCGGCCCAACTCGCTTCGACGAATGGCTCGACCGCCTTGCGGCCTAGCAGCCCGAAAATTCGATTCGGGAGGAAATCCTATGAGCACGATTACAGTGAAAGATGGCACCACGATCTACTACAAAGACTGGGGC
>DATIFQ010000047.1:0-3530 GCA_035455185.1 Bryobacteraceae bacterium
TCCGGATGAGCGTCCTTCTTTCGCTCCGGCTGGCCTGCCGTGGTTTCAGGAGCGGCGCCGGGAGCTGGATCTCATGTGGGAGAACCTGGTGGATGAAGCCGGCGCCATCGTTTTGGTCAACGCCGATCCTGGAAGCGGCAAGACGAGTCTTGCTCAGCAGTTTGCGCACGCCGCGCGCGGTCACTTCCGCGACATTCTGTGGGTCGCGTGCGGCGCCAGATCGCGGCCGTCCTGCGTTAGTGACCTAGGGCGTCAGCTCGGTGTTGCGCTGGAAGGCTCGACCGAGAACGTACTGGATAGGATTCGCCGGACACTCCAGGAGCACCGATTACTGGTTGTCTTCGATGATCTGACCGAGGAGCCGCCCATCGTGACACCACCCGACGGGCGTGCTTCCGTGCTGATCACCACTCGTTCGAGCGAGTTCCGGGTGCCGCCGCACGCTCGCGTCATGCAGATCGAGAGCACAATTCCTCCAGTGCTACCGGAGCTGCCCGAGGATTCTGCAGAGGCCCGGCTTTTACACGCCATCTCGGTCTGCAGGCCCCACGGATTTCCGCTTGACTTTGCGGCTGGTGTTGCAGGACTCGATGAAAATGAGGCTCAAGATGCGTGCAAACGCCTCGTGGACGGACGGTGGGTCGATCCCTTCGATGACGCGGGTAAGCGTTTTCGAATTGGCTCCGGCGCAGTGGCAATAAGACGGCTGGGCGCGGAGCACGAGAAGTTCCGCCGCCGGCACGCGGACGCGCTGAAAGAGGCTATGTCAGGTTGGAGGGTGAATGCGTCCCAATGCACAGAGCTCTTGCCTGAGTTCGAGGCGGCATTCGACTGGGCGATCCAGTCGGATTGGCCTCGGGCCAACAGCCTGGCCGACCGTGCATTTCCCTTTCTCTGCGACCAGCAGCGCCTGCCCGAGGCAATCCAAATCGGCCGGCGGGTGATTGAGGCCGCCGAGGCGAGGCAGGACACGCCCATTGCGGAGCGCTGGACTTGGGAGCTTTCCTGGATCCGGGAAGGAGACGGCGGCGTACGGCGGCTGCCAAACGGAGGCGACCAGCTTCCGTTGTTCGATCTGGGCTAGTCAGACGCCGGCTCATTCAGCGCTTCGGCTCGTGGGCGCCGATGGACGGGTTCTTCCCTTCGGGCACCGGGTTGCCCCAGAAGTCACGTCCGCCGCTGTTTTTCGCGGAGATACCTGCGCCGATGGCGGGCGAGCTATTCTGCAGCTTGTAGCCGTCGAGTGAGGCTAGGCCGCTCCGGCCGCTGCCGGGGGACATCAGCTTTGGATCGGCCACCATCGTCTTCCAGTCCTTGGGCACGTCCGGGAAGTTTCCGTACAGGACGTTCCGATCAAAAACGATCTTCGTCGCGCCGCCGAATCCCGGCCGGCTGATGTAGGTGCCGTCGTCGACAGGCTTCCGCCTCTCTCCACTGCTGTTCTGGCCGGTACCCTCAACGTAGAAGATGTTGTTGAAGATCCGGGCATTCCGGGTCCATCCGCCTTGACCAGGGGTCCAGAGGAAAAGGTGGATGTCGATGCCCTTCCCGACATGGAACACGTTGTTGTAGATCTCGATGTTCTCGTTCGACCCGGCCATGTGGAAGAGGCGTTCCCGATCGTTCTGGCTGATGTTGTACCGGATCACGGTGCCGGTGTTTTCGAAGCAGCAAACGAGCATGAAGCCGCCCTCGTTGTCGTGCGTGTAGTTGTACTGGAAGGTGGTGTTCGTGGTGTAGGCATCGGAGTCGAACGCCTGTCCGTCTTTCATGCCCTTCATTCCGCTGACCTCGTTGAACTGAATCAGCGTGTTGTCCGAGGCCCACGGCCAGATGCCGGCGGCGTAGTCGTCGCAGCGCGTGCGGGCGCCGCGAACAACGTTGTGCTCCACCAGCGCGCGGTCACAGCCCCAGACCTTGATGGCATCACCGCCGATATCCTCGAGCAGGTTCTTCCGGATGACGACGTTCAGGCTCGGCAAGGCACGCGCCTTGGCCGCCCTGTAGCCGACATAACCGCAGATGCCGTTGCGGTCGGTACGCACGAGGTGGCAACCCTCGATCAGCAGCCCGTCGAACCGGCTCTGGACTTTACCGCCGCCGTTCTCCCACGTGATACCGTGCCCTTCGCCTTCGTCTTTCTTCACGAGGGAGCCGTTCACGTCGTGCACGTAAAGGTTCTTGAGGTGGATGTGCCGCATCGTCCCGTAATCCCACGCACGGACGCGGACGCCGTACCGGAACTTCTCTCGCTTCGCACCGGTGTTCGTGAACTGGAGGTTATTGACCTCCCAGAAATCCTGATTCTCAATCAGCAGCGCCTCTTTGAACTTGCCTTCGGCGGCGATCAGGGGCTTTTCGCCAGAGCTGTACATGTCGACGACGATCGGACTGCCTTCTTTGCCTGAACCACGCGGGCGGAGTTGCCCTGTGTACGTGGATCCGGCCTTGAACAGGATGCGGTCACTGGCGACAAAGGTCGTGCCGTTGACCTTGTCGAGGGTCTTCCATGCCCGCGCCTCCGCAAGACCATCATTGGCATCATTGCCGGCGGCGCTGTCCACATAGTAGGTCTTGGCGGAAGCCGTGACTGAGACGAGAGCTGCGACGAAGAGGAGTCGAAGAAGCAGAAGCATCGTATACCTCGCGCTGCTTGTGAGAGATTGTCAGATTTCAAACACCGCGCCCGTGTCCGCACTGGTGACGTGCAGCGAATAGCGAGCGAGCCAGCCGCGCTTCACCTTAGGTTCGAAAGCGGGTAGCGCCGCGAGCTTTTGCCGGATCTCCTCATCGCTCACCTTCAGCTCGAGCCGGCGCGTTTTGGCATTGATGTAGATCCGGTCGCCATTGCGGACGGCCGCGATGGGCCCGCCAGCCGCCGCTTCGGGCGCGACATGCCCGATACAGAGGCCGCGTGTGCCGCCGGAGAAACGGCCGTCGGTGATCAGCGCGGCACGGATTCCGGCCCCGACGATGGCCGACGTCGGTGAGAGCATCTCCTGCATGCCGGGACCGCCGCGCGGGCCTTCGTACCGGATGACGACCACGTCACCGTCCTTTACCTCGCCGCCCAGAATGCCGGACAGGGCGTCCTCCTGCGATTCGTAGACGCGCGCCGCTCCTTCGTATTCCGTCATGGCCGCGTCCACTCCCGCCGTCTTCACGACCGAGCCGCGCGGGGCGAGATTGCCGAACAGCACGGCCAGTCCGCCGGTCTGCGAGAAGGCATTCGGCGTCTGCCGGATCACATCGCCGTCCGCTTCCGGAGCCGCCTCGACGTAGTCGCGCAGCGTGCCAATCACCGTCGGCACGTCGAGATCGAGCGGCGTGCTCGCGTGAGCCGCAATTTCCTTTAGGATGGCGCCGATCCCGCCCGTGCGGTGTACGTCTTCGACATGCACGTCGGGCCGGCTGGGAGAGACCTTGCAGATGTTCGGCGTCACGTCGGACAGCTCGTTCAACCGGTTGAGGTCGTACTCGATGCCGGCCGAGTGCGCGAGCGCGAGGGCGTGGAGAACCGTATTCGTGGA
>DATIFQ010000048.1:0-5255 GCA_035455185.1 Bryobacteraceae bacterium
ACAGTGCTGGAAGCGAGTGTCACGCGCGTGCAGGGGGCGGACAATGGCAGGCAGTTGGGTTCGTCTTCACCACAGCTCCGCGACACCTTGTACGCATACATCAGCTTCGCATCAGGATCCCCAGCCGGGAGATAGTCCGTGGCCGTGCCCGGCAAGTCCTTATCGGAGACTCCGCCTACGAACGCGTTCGCCTCCTCAACGGGTTCTCCATTAACTTCGCGCCCGGTGGCATAGAAATTGATGTTCATGTACGTCGTTTTGAGGGTAGCGAAGTGATTGACGCCATAAACCATCAGAAACTCGTCATCGGCCAGCGTGATGACGTCGTTCAAATAAGACACGGGCATCATCCAACCGGCGGACAGGACAAATGCATCCCTGGTGCCTAGATCCGCCCATTTTGCGCGTTGCAGGAAGTCGTAGTCCTCGTAGGTGGCTATCGCTGAGAGAAAATCGGTTGCATACAACCCCGCATTGGCTGCGATGATGCCCGTGCGGAGTTCTCCCAGCTTGTTCATCAGGCGCAACTCACTCTCTCCCGTTCCGCGGACGCGCAGAGGGGGCATGGGGAAGGGATCGGCGATTGCCGGAGGGCGTGGCGTCACCCGGAGGATATGGAGATTCCGCGGCGCATCTGTCATGTAGCGATTGCCGGCGTCCGGATCTTCAAACAGCGCGGTGCGCAGATTAATCTGGAATTCGTCAGCGGTCTCGCCATGCCCGAGGTTCAGCATCGATGCCGGGAGCACATTGGTATTGATGATCGCCCCCGGGTAGCCGGCGCGCCGCAGCGCCGCACGGATACCGGCGTCCGTACCCCGGTCCGGGGTAAAGATCAGCACAACGGGAGCGTCAAAAGGCGTAGGTCCAGTGGTTTTGATAGTGGCGTGATTGACAGCGTCTCCCAAGGTACTCAGAATCTCTGTTTCTTCTTCCTTACCGGGGTAGAATCTGGTGGCGATAAACGTGTAGAAGCCGAAGTATCTTGCGGGTGGAGGCGTCCGCCCGATCAGCACGATGGCTTCGTCATGCCGAATTCTGAACGTCGGTATCAGGTCTGGTTTCTCTCCCGGTTTCGGGACCTCTTTCGGGACCGTCAGGACGAGATTGGGACCTGAGTTGACCAACCGAGCGTTCGGGAGGTCGTCGGCGCACCAACTTCCCAGCGGGTCCCAAACCTCCGCAGCGCCGGGGGTCACATCAAATCCGTCTTGCTTGAGTGCATTTTGAAATTTGACCAAGGCGTCACGGTCCGGTTTCGCTCCTTGAGCGAACGCGCACGGTACCAGCAGTAACACAGTAGACACGATTACGGATACAAGGATTTTCGTCTTCATATCATTCTCCTCCTGGACCGGTAACGCTACCGATGTTCCCTGTCGGGTCAACGACTCCTCGACATATCCCGCACCTACGGGCCTCGTGGGCACCATCCTGAAGGGCTCCGAGGACGGCTACGCTGACACCGTGAGCAACACCGACACGTTCTTCGTGCACTTATTACCTCCGTTGCGGCTCGGACGCCTGATCAATTCCCATTAGCTCGTCGGTCTCACGCCGGGCGCCGGCTCGACGCGGCTGGGATCGAAAGGGAGCTCCGGGGGACGTTGATCAGGAGCAGCCTGCCACGTCGTCCACGGCAAGAAGGGGGCATCCTGTCGCGCTGCCCGGTCCTCCTGATTCGAAAGGACCGTGCTGCTGGAAAATGCTTTGTTCGAGTCCTCCGCCGCTCACCCGTTCGATCCCGTTCTTCCCGGCGCAAATCTATGGAAAGCGGCGGAATTCTAGAAATCGCCCGCGCCGCCGGATTCCGGCTTTTGCGGGATCTTCCGCTGAGAACTCGCCCGACGCCGCGCGTTCCGCGCACGGCCCGCCCGTCTTAGTCCTTGCAGAGAGCGCGCGGAGGCTCGATCCCTGAAACGTTCTGGCGAGCATGAACAGTTGCTGCCCGACTACTTCTCCGAGGTGGAACTCGCAGATCCCGACTTTTGCGATCGACTCTCCGAGACGAGAGGCGACACAGAACCGGCCGACTTTCGGCTGACCTGAATGAAAAGGAGTCAGGCGAGTCCGCCCAACTCCCTTGATTTCATGGTTGCGGGGGAAGGATTTACCGCCGGCCCGCGGCCGGCGTTCTACTCCGATGTTGCGGCTTCCGCCGCCATCGGAGTAGTTAAACCTTCCGCGGCTTCGCCCTTTCTCCGGCTTCAAATCTTTGCCGCCATCGGTCAGGAACAGCAACGCCGAGAGTTATCTCTCGGCGTCGAATGAATCTTGGTTGCGGGGCCGGGATTTGAACCCAGGACCTTTCGGTTATGAGGACTCTCCGATCGTCGACTCCAGTCGACAAAACCCGAAAGGACGCGGGTTCGTCGGTTCCCCGTGTTGTCGGTTTTCGGACGGTGACGGCTGGGTTGGCAGCGACTTAGCGGCGACCACCGGAGCGTCGCCTAAAGGTCTTACTCGGGTCAGCCCTCCGATCGGAGAGCCACGCGACGGCTGTCCGGAGCAACCTTTCGGACGCAAAGAAAGAGGCCCCTTGCGGGACCTCGTGTTGAACGAGCGCGTTCGCGCCCGGTCTGACTTATGAGTGAAGAGTCGTGGCGGTGACGTCGTAGGTCTCACCGTCGGGGTTCCGACGATCACGGGGTTGAGCTTCGCGAGAATCTTGGGATACGTTGAAGTCTGATAGGCCTCGGCGTTCTTTCGGTTGTCCCAAAGGCTGACGCTGACGGCGGGATTCGAACCCGCCCGCCCGGTGCTTTCGCTAGTGGTCCTCCTCAGTGCTGTGCCCCAATCCCTCACGATCAAGGCCGCGGCGAGAACTTGATTAGGCGGTCATAGAGCATCTCCGGCATGGCCGGCCCGACCTTGGTCTCCGGCTCCAGGTATGTGCGGGTAAAGACGCCCAGGAGCGTGTTGGAATCGAGCGTTAGGCGTGTGCAGCCTTCGGGGACAGTGAGTTGCTTGCAGTTGCTTTCGTTTCCACAGCTTCGCGAAATCCTATACGCGTACATAACGGCCGCAGCAGGATCGCCCGCCGGGAGATAAGGCCTGGCAGTGTCCGGGAAATCACGGTCGTCTATGGCGCCCAATGTCAGCTTCGCCTCCTCGCTGGCATAGATATTGGTGTTCATATACGTGGCCTTACCGGTGGTGACATGGTTGACGCCGTAAAGCACAAGGAACTCGTCATCGGAGAGCGTGATCCGGTTGATCTTGTCGAACTCAGTAATACCGGCGCCTACGTAAAACGCATCCCGGCTGTCCCCGCACATCTCGAGACCGAGCTGGATCAAGTCATAGCCTTCGTAACACATCGGCATCATCACGATCTCGGTGGCATCCAGCTCCGGATTGGCCGCGATGATGCCTTCGCGGAGTTGGTCCAGCTTATTCATCAGATTCATCTCGGTCTGTCCAGTTCCGCGAATGCGCAGAGGTGGCGCGGGGAACGGATTCTCGGTTGCCGGGGTGCGCGGCGTCACGCGAAAGACACTGAGCGGAGGATTGTGAATATAGGAGTCGCCGGCCGCCTGAAGCTGCCAGATAGCATTGCGCAGGACGATCCTGATCTGGTCGGCGGTCTCATCTCGGCCGAGCTTCAGCATCGATGAAGGGAAAACGACGGTATTGATGATCGCCGACGGATAGTCAGCATGCCTCAGCGCCGCACGAATGCGGGCGTCCGTCCCCTGGTCAGGGGTGAAGACCAGCGCCACGGGGGAATTGAAGGGCGTCGGCCCGATTGCTTTGATGGTGGCATTATTCACGGAGTCTCCCAGGGTAGCAAAAGGCAAGCGCCTCTTTCCGTCGGGGTAGAGCTTTGACCAGATATAGGGTGTGTAGCTGAAGTATCTTGCAGCCGGAGGCGTCTGGCCGATCAGGACGACCGCCTCATCGGGCCGGAGCTGGAAGTTAGTGCTCAATTGATCCGGCTTCTGCACCGATTCTGGGACCAGCACCTGAATATAGGGCTCGTTATTGGCGTAGAGGGCGCTGTCGATTGTTCCGGCGCACCACTCTTCCACGAGATTCTGAAAGGCGGCCGCGCCGGGAGTCACATGAAATCCGTCACGTTCGAGTGCTTTTTGAAACGTGTCCATCGCGTTAGGGTTTCGTCCCGCGTGTTGAGCGAACGCGCAGGGTACCAGCAGTAACACTGCAGACATGATTGCGGATACTAGTATTTCTGTCCTCATATCCTCTTCCTCCTAGACCGGTAACGCGACCTATGTCGGCCTGTCGGTCAAGGACGCCTCGACATATCGCGCACCTACGGGCCTCGCGGACACCATCTCCAACGCTACCTCCCTTGCTGCTCGGGCGCCTGATCCGTTCCCATCACTCGTCGGTCTCACACCGGACACCGGCGCGACGCGCTTGCGGACAGTCTGCCCGTTGCGCCGCACCTCGTCCTGGATCGAGACGGGCACGCACCAGACGCGGGTCGTCTCTTTCGTCGCGATGTGCGATGTGCCGAAGGTGTCGGCAAATTCGATGAGCCGACGGCGACCCGAGACTACGCGACCACAGTGCCCGTCTCGAAATAGAAAGGAGGCTGGGGACGTTGATCGGGATTCCGTCCTCGCGAAGCGCCGGCACGACGTGGCGATTGTCGGCGACAAGCTTCTGCACGGTCCGGAGCCACGAGTCGCCGCGAAGCCCGTTTGCCCGGGCGAGGGTGCGGTGGGGATCCCGAGACGGGCGGCGAGGGAAGACAACGAGTCGCCGCTCTTCACGGTGTGAGTGATCGCGTTCCCGACGATGATCCCCGGAGTCGGCGGCTGCTCCGGGACTTGCGGGAACCGCACGGCAAGGAGAAGAACGACGAGCTGCAGGATCGGATGGGAGGTGCGGCCGGCGTTCTACTCCGATGTCGCGGCTTCCGCCGCCATCGAAGTAGTCAAACCTTGGGCGCCGGCAGAGCCGGCGCAGCCTACTGCCGTGGGTCTGCCTTCGGTGGCCGGCTCCCGCGGCTTTTCTCCGGCTTCAAATCCCTGCCGCCACCGGTCAGGAACAGCAACGCCGAGAGTCACCTCTCGGCGTCCAATGAGTCTTGGTTGCGGGGGAAGGATTTGAACCTTCGACCTTTGGGTTATGAGAACTCCTTTACCGTCTGCTCAGAGCGAAAAAACCCGTAAAGACGCGAATTCTCTCCCGGCACGAGTCGACGGTTTTCGGCAGGTGTAGACGCGAAACCGGCCGACTTTCGCCCGACCGGATGCCGGCGTTCGACCGTTCAGGAAGCTCAA
>DATIFQ010000049.1:0-2102 GCA_035455185.1 Bryobacteraceae bacterium
CGCCGCCCGCGAGTTCGGTGGCGTCTCCATCCATCTGATCTGGTCAGGCGGCGGACCGGGAAAGGATTTTTACCGGGGCCGATACCACGACCGGAATGCGCTCATCGTGGGTCTCAGCTGTCTTCTTTGACAGCCGATTGAACCCTTCGGCCGCCTGGGCGCACTAACGCCCTGCTGTGACGGCGATCCGCTCATCCGAGCATCGCTGTCGGCGTGTGTCGTTCCTGAGCGGGGGCAGAACAAGGAGCTTCGATCATGAGACGAACATTCTGTCTCTTTGCCGCGACGGCAATCGCGCTGCCGTCCGCTGCGGTTCCGGCCCCACCGGCCCCCGGCAGCATTTCACCGAACCATGAAACGGGTCAGCAAGTGGGAGGCGAGAACGGCCTCGAATGCGACGAGGGCGGCACACCTCCTAGCCAGTCGGGCCGGGAGCCTGGTCCTGGGTCCCCCTTCCAGGAGGACAGCGTTTCCGGTTCGCACTATGCTGGCAATCAGGACGGCATCAACAACAAGAACACCGCGTCCGTTTCGCAATACGACATTGCCTGCTTCAAGGGGCCTGGTCAGTAGTGACCGGCCAAGGCTGGCCCGCCTCGCCCTCGGGCGGGCCAGTTGCTTCTTAGGCATTCGGCTTGTGCAGCGTGACTGATGATATAAGCCGGAAGGCCCAAGCCGATGCAACAATGCAGCTTACTCTCTCTCGCGACTGCGGTCCCACCGCACGTAATCGAGCAGCAAGACGCGAAGGCGTGTGCCCGCGAAGCCTTCGGTGGGAAGAAGGCCTTGTTTGACCGCCTCGCGGGGGTCTTCGACAATGCCGGCATTGCCCGGCGCCACATCGTTGCTCCGCAGGAATGGTACATGTCCGCCCACGGCTGGCATGATCGCAATGCCGTCTATCTGGAAGCCGCCGAGAGCTTGTTCGTCGAGGCGGCGAGCGATGCGATAGAGAAAGCAGGGCTGGCGCCCGAACAGATCGACGGCGTCGTCACCGTTTCCACCACCGGAATCGCGACTCCGAGCCTTGAGGCGCGCGTGGGACCGCTCATGGGGCTTCGGGATGACGTCCGCCGGGTCCCGATGTTCGGCCTCGGCTGCGCGGGCGGGGTCAACGGCCTAGCGACGACCTCGCGGCTTGCCGCCTCGGAGCCGGGGACGAACTGGCTGTTCGTGACCGTCGAGACCTGCTCCATCTCCATCCGCCTCGACAGCGACGACCCCGCTGCGGTGGTCGCGACTGCCCTGTTCGGTGACGGAGCGGCCGCAGCCGTCGTCACCAGCGGCGAGCACAGCATCGCCCGGATCATGGGGGGCGCCGAGAAGCTCTTTCCCGATACGCTCAGGATCATGGGCTGGGATGTCGAAGACCCGGGTCTGGCCGTTGTGTTCGATCGCGCGATCCCGCCGTTTATCGAAAAGAATCTCGCAAGCACCGTCGACGAGATGTGCGCCAAGTTTGACATCGACCGCAGCGACATTGACCGCCTGTGCTGCCATCCCGGCGGAGTGAAGGTGATCGACGCGATCGAGACGGCTCTGCATCTCAATCAGGGCGAGCTCAACATCGAGCGCGAGGTGCTTCGCGATTTCGGCAATATGAGTGCGCCGACCGTGATGTTCGTGCTCGATCGTCTGCTGAAGCAGGGACTTCCGGACCGAGTGCTGATGACAGCCTTCGGGCCAGGTTTCACCTGTGCCGGACTCCTGTTGGAAGCCGCCTGATGAGCCCGCTCTGGCTGGCGGTAGTCATTCTCGGCTTCGTAACCCTGCAAAGGCTCATCGAACTCCGGCTCGCCGACAGCAACAGCAGGAAGCTGCTCTCCGAGGGTGCTGTCGAATTCGGCCGCGACCACTATGCGTTCATCGTCGGTCTGCACATGATCTGGATCGCGGCACTCTGGTGGTGGGCGCCAGGGCAGCCGATCGACTTTGCACTGCTCGTCCTGTTCGCACTGCTCCAGCTCGGACGCGTGTGGGTGATCGCCACTTTGGGGGATCGATGGACGACGCGTATCATCGTGATGCCCGGCGCGCCACTTGTCCGGACCGGCCCCTATCGTTTCCTCAGGCACCCGAACTATCTCATCGTGACCCTGGAA
>DATIFQ010000050.1:0-20121 GCA_035455185.1 Bryobacteraceae bacterium
TTTCTGGTCTACATTCCGGATGGTATAGGTGCGAGTCTCCTGGACGGCGTGGCGGGAAGTAAGCACACCCCGGCGGAAATGGACCTCGCGCAAGATCTGGCGCCCGGAGTCGAACTGGGTGGTAATGCGTGTTCCGAGATCGACGCCATAACTGATGAGCCGCTTGTCGGAGGCCTTCAGCGTTTCAATGAGCGCCTCGCCGCCGTACGCGGCCGAATCGAAAACGGTCACCGGGCCGCCATCGAGTGTCTTTCCGGTATTGTTTGTGATTTCGGCCGCGTTGGTCGGGTGTTGGGATCTCTGATCGGCGTAGATGAGCAGCTTGCGCGCGGCGATCTTCTGCTGCAAAAACGGGAGCATGGCCGACTCGCCTTTCCTGACCGTCACCGGCGCGGAAAAGCTGTACTCAAACAGCTCGCCTAGCTCACGGCTTTCAGCGGAGGCGGCGATGGTACTGGCGATTTCTTCACGCGGCGCCACTTCCGCCATTGGCGCCGAAGCCGCGAGGTCGAGCATGCGCATTTCTCCGGCTTTAGCGAACGCACGCTTGGCGGGCGCAGGAGGCGCCGCAGCAAGTTGTTCGACAGCGCCGCCGATGGCGCCTTCATGGACAACCGGGGCCTGCGCGCGCTCCTCCGGCAGTTCAGCGGTCGGACGGCTGATGTAGCGGGGCTCATACAGCTTGCTCACGAAGGAGATCGGCCGGCCTGAAACCAGCGACAGGCGTACCTTGCTCCAGTCGTAGCTGGTCACGTTATCGATGATCGCCCATCCCTCGAGCAGCGGTTCACCGGTGGCTCCGAACACCAGCCGGTAGCTGGACTTCCACACCGGTACCGGGATGACGTAGCTTGCGAAGAGTTGCCGGGCTGCCGAGTCGGCCGAGTCGATGTAAACGCTGCGCTGCTCGCGCGAACGGGCGCCCGTCATCGCGGCCAGATAATCGCGAATCTGGTTCTGGAGTTCGGCGTCGCGAAATCGGACTTCGGTGGCGGTGGAGAGATCGAAGGTTCGCAGCGCACCCGAGTCGAGGAGCAGCGTGATTTGCTCGCGCTCCGGATGCTCTTGGGTCGCGGGGACCAGCCTCGCTCCGACGACGGCTCCGCTGATCGTCTCGGGGCCGGTGCGAAGGTCGATACGCGCTCCTTTCAAGGAATCAATGAGAGTGCTGAGCGCCTGGCGTTCGCCGAGTTGAAAGGGAAACTCCGCCAGTTTGCCCGAGAGGGGCTCGCTCGAATCATAGCGGACACCGGAAATCGAATTACCTCGCTTGTCCTCGATGGTAAGGGACTTGAGAACGTCGTTCATCTCCGACGCCTTGAAATCCAGGCGCGCCGCCTCGCCGGCCGCGACTTCTCCGGAGCGTTCGAAGTAACCGACTCCGTGTTTGTACAGAATGACTTGCCTGACGGGGAGTTCCGCGCCTTGGGCAAGAAGCATGATGGGGAGCGAGAGAAGAACGAAGCGTGTCATGGAGCCTCCAAGGGGGGGATGCCGCCGGCTCACTATTCCTTTCAGCCGGCCCCTTTCTATTTCAGGATAATCGCAGGGGGGCTTCACAGGTGATGACGTGACGCACTGCTTGACAGTGCGGAACAAGGCGCGTCAGACTTTTAAGGTTGCCGGCGGAGGAATTGTTACGGTTCGCGCACTCCATTGTAGTTGCGTGCGCGTCCAGCCCGCACTCCAAGACGGAGGGAGTTTGCGCACACGAATTCTACTTGTTTTGACGACCGCTCTGGCCGGCGCCGCGTTCGCACAGAGGGCCGACTATGAGGGGCCGACGATTCTCAGCCGGGGTATCGGGCCGGTATTGGGAGGCGGCGGGGACCTGTTGAGGATCAGGCCCTATCTGAGCGTTACTGGGGTCTACGATACGGGATTAACGCCGGTATCGGTGAACTCGCAAGGGCAGATCCCGAAAGAGGACGGCTACGGTGGCGAACTCGGTTTCGGAGCCCTGGGGTACCACTCGTGGCGGGATACGGTGCTTGGGCTCGACTACCGGGGCGACGTCCGCCACTACTCACAGCAAAGTTACTATGACGGCAGCGATCACACCCTGTCGCTTGGCGTGACGCACCAGCTTTCGCGCAGGGTGGTGCTCTCGCTGCGCGAGGCCGCCGGCACGTACTCGCGAAGCTTCGGCCCGATGGGCGGGCTCGGCTACTTCGACCCGTCGTTTGCGGACATCCCACAGAACGAACTCTTCGACGGCCGCACCCACTACCTGACGACCATGGGTGACCTTACGCTCCAGAAAGGGCCTCGGCTTTCATTCAATATGGGAGGTAGCGGGATGGTGGTACGTCGCCGGTCACGTTCGCTAATAGGAGTCACCGGCTGGACGGCGCGCGGCGATACGGCCTACCGGGTCGCCCGGAATCAAGTCATCGGTGTGGATTACGGTTTTCACCACTTCGACTACACCAGTGCGTTCGGCGCTTCGGATATCCATACCCTTGGCTTGAACTGGACGGCAAGGATTGGGCGGAATTGGAGTCTCGGCCTCCGGGCCGGTGCATCGAGGGTAGAGACACTCGGGCTGCGTCGCGTGACGCTTGATCCGATCATCGCGGCGATCCTCGGCCAGTCGTCGGGTATCGAGACGTTCTACCGCGTCAACTACGTGCCTAGCGCGAATGCACGGTTGACGCGGACGTTCCGGCGTTCGTCGGTCAGCTTCGAGTACGACCGTGGGACGGGTTCGGGCAATGGAATATACCTGACGTCGCAACAGGAGAGCTTCGGTCTCAACGCCAGTTACACTGCATCCCGAAGATGGAATGTCGGCGCTTCCGCTGGCTACGACAATTTCCGCAGCCTGGGACAGACCCTCGGCAAGTACGAGTCTTACCACGGCGGCGGCGGTGTGACTTTTCAAATGACCTCGGTGTTGCACTTCGTGGCGCGATTCGATGGTCGCCACTATGACATCGAAAGTACCGACTTCAAGCGGACCCACTACCGGGCGTCGCTGGGCATCGCACTGAGTCCCGGCGATATGCCGCTCTCGCTCTGGTAGACCATGCCGGAAACAGATCCTCGGAAGCGGATTCTCGTGGTGGATGACGAACCGGCGCTGTTGAAACTGCTCGAGCGGTATCTCACACGCTCCGGCTACCGGGTTGAGGCATGTGGCTCCGCCCAACAGGCGCTCGAGCGTTACGGAGCCGACCCCGGAGCTTACTCTCTTGTGATAGCGGACCTGCGGATGCCCGGCATGTCAGGTGAGGAACTGCTTGAGATGCTCATCCGGCGGAACCCTTCGATTCGGATCGTCGTATGCAGTGGATACCCGTTCAATCATCTCGAGCGACATCCCGGGATCGAAGGCCAGATCCGGTTTGTGCAGAAGCCGTTCCTTCCGAGCATGCTCGACCATGCCATTAGGGAACTGCTCGGCAGTTCTTAGGAGCCTGCGCGAGGATGTTCCGATAGCGCCTCGGCAAGCCGATCGGCGAAGTTCTCTCCCGATTCCGACCAGAGGCGGCGGTTTTCTGTCGGCAGCGTGTCATCGAGTTCATGCACGAGCCGCAGTAGACCACGGATGTTCGATTCAACTTTACGAGAACTGCCAGGGGTTTCGGGCTGTGGCAGGAAGTCCGCGTCGTTGCCGAACTCGATGCGCAGATGGTCGCCGAGGTCGTTCTCAAACAGCGGGCCATAACAGGCAAGGCTTACCGGCGCGGGAGTGAGTTTCCATTCAGGGTCGTATCGCCAGAGATCCCAGTAGCCCTCAACAATATAGCCGGAGTCGGCGTTTTCGAACTCCCGGCTGGCGGCGATCACATCATCCAAATCTTTTGTGAGTCGGTCGAAAACGCGCTCGATAAGGGGAGGTTCTGAAAACTGTTGCACGTAAATTCGGAGTTCCACGGGCGCGGGGGAGTTGGGCGAAAACGGAAACTTCCGCAGAAGTTTCTCGAAATGCCGTAGCATCGTCTGCCCGCTGTATCCGCGAATCCAGTACGAAAGATAAAGCCGGTCAGCCATTGTTCGGGTACTCCCCTCCATCCATTATGGGTCGTCCCGAGGTCAGAAGGACCGGGCCGCCTGCAGTGCAATGACCAGCCCGAGTAGGGTAACGATCACGGCGCTGGTCACAGGCAATGCCCGGACCAACGGCCCTTCGCCGCTCAAGCGTTTCAACGCCGGTGCAGCCAGCACCATGGCGACTCCGATCGAGATCAACACGGCGGCCAGCCCGAGGCTGAAAGCAACCAGGATCGCGAGCCCGAAGCCGATCCGGCGCAGCGAGATGGAGATCATCAACACCACAAGAGCTTCGGGGCAGGGAACCAGACCACCGGAAACGCCAAGCGAGAGTAAACTGCCCCGGGTCGGTGGATCGTGGTGGTGGTTATGCGCATGGTGGTGATGGACGTGATCGTGATCGTGGCTGTGCGTTCTCGCCGTGAGCCGTTCCGAAAGGAGCCACGCGCCGATCAGCGCAACCAGCACGCCGCTTGCGAGTGCCAGCCAGGGGTAGACCCGGTCGAGCGACACCCGTTGAGACGCGTAGAGCGTGACAATGCCCAGCACGAACACGCTCGCGGTATGGGTGGCGGTCACCACCGCTCCAAGAAAAACGGCATCGGTGAGACGCCCGCGGCTGCCGACCAGGTAGGCAGCCACAATCGATTTCCCGTGTCCCGGCGTGAGAGCATGGGCCGCGCCCAGCATGAAGGAGACGCCGAGAGCAGTGGCCAGAATCCAGGGATCCGCCTCGGGTGCGGCTAAGAACGCCTCCAACCGCGAACGCTCCTGAAGCAGCAGCATGCACAACAGCGCAGTCAACCGGCCAACTCCTGTACCGCGGCGGCCGTGCGATCAATCTGTTCGATCGAGTTATAGATATGAGGGCAGAGCCGGATTCCCTCCTGATTGGAAGCGGTGGTCGCCGGTGTCATCGCGCCGGAGATGCGGTGACGTGACCAGAGGGCATCGTAGGCGCGTCGCGTGTCGGCGTCTCGGATTCGGAACTTGACCACGCCACCGGACAGTTGCGGCTCAAGATTCGTCAGCAACTGCACTCGCGGCATCTCTCGGAGCTTCTGTTTCAGAGCGTTCGCAAGCAGACGCATCCGCGCCTCGACGTTCTTCATGCCGAGAAGCTGGAGGAAGTCCGCCGCGGCATCGAATGCGACCACTCGGGGATTGTCCCGCTGGCCGAGTACCTCAAACTTCCGGGCCCCCACCAGCCTATCCGACCAACCGGCGGTCACGATAGAGGGCCACAATTCGGGAATCCGTTCCGAGCGGACGTACAGCACGCCCGCTTCGAGTGGGCCCATCGCCCACTTGTGGGCGCTGGCGGCGTAGGAGTCACAACCGATCGCCCGCACGTTGACGTCGAGCGCGCCGAAGGTCTGCGCGCCGTCCAGATGCATCCAGATACCTCGGCTGCGGGCGAAGTCGGCCAACTCCTTCACGGGATAGAGGATGCCCGTCGTATTAGTCACGTGAGTGACGGCGATGACCTTCGTCCGAGGAGTGACGGCACGCACGATCCCGTCCAGAAGCTGCTCACGACCCGGCGCGGGGACGGTAACAGGGACGCTGCGTACCACGACGCCTTCGCGTTTGGCGCGCATTTTCCAGGAAGCTTCGTTGGAGGGGTGATTATGGTCCGTAATGAGCACCTCGTCGCCCGCCTTGAGGTCGATGCCCTTAACGACGACATTGTTCCCCTCGCTGGTGTTCCGGGTAATGGCAATCTCGTCCGCGGAAGCCCCGAGCACGGCCGCCAACTTGGTCCGCAATTGCTCCTGGAGGGGCTCGTACTTCTCACGGTTCTGGAAGGACGGGTTGGCCTCAAAGTCGCGGAGAAACTCGACATAGCGGTCAAGGACCGGACGTGAGGCCGGGCACACGTTCGCCGCATGCAGGAAGATCAGGCCGTCTTCCAGGGGGAACTGGCGCTGGACCATCCGCCAGTAGGCTTCGTTGGTTGCATCGGGGATGCCGGGCGCTGCCTCGAGAGTTCGGGTGAACGACACCCAGCTTGCGGGCAGAACCGCGGCGCCGGGCAGAGAACGAAGAAAACCACGTCGGGACCGAATCATAGGTTGACTCCTCGCATTCGGTCCCTCGATTGTACAGCAGGCACGAGTGTGAAGCGTGCCTGACTCGCTATTTCAGCTTTTCTGTAACGGTCAGCGGCCCGCTCAGACGGAAGTCGATTCGTGTCTCGACAGGGATGACCGCCGGTTTGCCGCGCGTGGCGGCAGCCGTACCGGCCCCGGCTGCGCCGCCGACGGCAGCGCCGATGCCCGCACCCTTTCCTCCGCCCGCGATTGCACCGATTGCTGCACCGATGCCTGCTCCAATACCGACCTTCTTCACGTCCTCTCCGCGGGACGTGGGCGCCTGTTTGTGGAAGAGGTCGGTTTCGATCGCCAACTCCTGCCCGTCGCTCGTGTGAAGCTTCGTTAGGTGTATAGCCATCGCGGCGAGCCCCTTGACTCGCCCGGACTCCTGGATCTCGGCCACTTTGCCCTCGAGTCGTGCACCTCGTTCGGCGATCACGAGCCCGTCAACCACAAGCGGCTGGTCCAGGTTGGCGGTGAACGTGTCTCCCAGCTTCATACGGCTGCTGTCGAGTGTTTCGGCGAGGCGTGCCGACAGGAGTGTCCCGGCGGCGACGGTCACCTTCCGAGGCTCTGGCGGAGGCGGGGGAGGGGTCACTGCCATTGGCGCAGGCGCCTTCTGCTCCGCCACGTTGGACGCGGCCGCTGGCTGGGAAGACTGGGCCGGTGTCTGCTCAGCCTTAGGCTCCGGGGCTGTCGTCTGGGATTTGGCGGTCACAGTCTTCTGGGCCGCCGGCTTTACGGACGGCGCAGGTTTCGCTCTGCTTGGCGCCGGCGCCGCGGTTTCGGTGGCTAGCTGCTGTGCTTGTTCGGCAGGGGGCGGCGCCGGTGCCTGGCTGGATGGCGCGGCCGCCTGCTCGCTGGTCTCAGCTGTGGTTACGGCTGCCTGTTCACTCTGTCGTCCTTTTAAGACTAAGAACAGCAGGACGCCACAGGCGATAAGGGCTGCCAGTATCCCGATCTGAACGATTTTCATGCGCGGATCTCCTCCATGATCGTACCTATTATCCGACGGAGGCGGCTCGCATTTCGTTTCTCCAGAGCCAGTCGCTACAATGGACTCTAGAATGAGGGAGTTTCCGCCCAAACTAAGCATCGGCAAGGTGGAGATCGCGCCAGCAACCGTCCTGGCCCCGATGGCGGGCGTCACGGATACGGTGTTCCGTCGTTTCATCCGCGGTCTGGGCGGCTGCGGTCTCATCATGACGGAATTTACCAGCTCCCATGGCGTGGTTGCCTCTTCCGTCCGGCGTAAGCCGACGAGAACGTTCCACTACCTCGTCTTCGAGCCGGACGAACACCCGATCTCGGCCCAGCTTTTCGGCGCCGATCCCGACGTTATGGCAAACGCCGCTCGTGTGTGCCAGGACCTCGGGTTTGACATCGTGGACATCAACCTCGGTTGCCCGGTGAAAAAAGTGGTGCGCTGCAACGGGGGCTCCGGTTTGCTGCGAGACTTGCCCCTGGTGGAGCGCATCCTGCGGGCCGTGCGCGCCGCAATCACCACCCCGCTCACGGTGAAATTTCGAGCCGGTTGGAACGATCGGGAACTGGTGTCCGTTCCGCTTGCGCGGATCGCCGAGGACTGCGGGCTGGACGCGATTGCCCTTCATCCTCGTACGCGTGAACAAGGATACAGCGGAAAGGCGGACTGGGATCGTATCGCCGAAGTAAAGGCGGCTGTTCGCATTCCAGTTATCGGCAACGGGGACGTGATCAGTCCCGAGGACGCCTTCCGCATGGTCCACGAAACAGGTTGCGACGCCGTGATGATCGGCCGTGCTGCATCCTACAACCCGTGGATCTTCCGGCAGATTGACCAGTACCGCGAGAAAGGACGCTACGATTGCCCGACCGAGCGCGACCGCTACGACATGATGCGCACTTACTACGCGCGGTTGATCGATCGCGGAGAGGACGACACTGTCGGCAAGATGAAGCAGTTCGCCACCTATTTCACCCATGGGGTCCGCAACGGTTCTCGTCTTCGTCAGGAGGTTCACCTCGCCCACGCCGCCACCGAGATCGTGGAACGAGTGGACCGCTTCTTCGTCCACGAACTGGAAGCGTGCCCGGCCTGACGCGATGAAGAAAGTCCAGATCATCACGGATGGAGCCTGCCTTGGCAACCCGGGACCCGGCGGCTGGGCAGCGATTCTCCGCCATGCCCGCCACAAACGCGAGCTCAGCGGCTCGGAGCCGCACACCACCAACAACCGCATGGAACTGACCGCCGCCGTTCGGGGACTGGCGGCATTGAAGGAATCCTGTGAGGTTGAAGTGATTACCGATTCCGAGTACCTGAAAAACGGCATCACCGAATGGCTCCCGCGCTGGAAACGCAACGGTTGGAAGACAGCATCCAAGGACCCCGTGAAAAACCAGGATCTTTGGGAGCAACTCGACGCGCTGACAGAACGTCACAAGACAAGATGGGTGTGGACCAAAGGACACGCGAACCACGAAGACAACAACCGGGCGGACGAACTGGCGTCCGCGGCGGCACGGGGGGTGTCACGATGAGGACCTTGCTTCTCTTTGTCCTGGCGGCCGGCGGCGCTCTCGCCCAACCGCTGTCCCTCGGCGTGAAGGCCGGCGTGCCGTTGAACAATGCCTTCAAGATCGCGGACGCCTCGACGTATCTTTCCGACCGGCAGCCTTACGTGATCGGACCAATGGCGGAGCTGCATCTACCGTTCCGGCTCTCAGTGGAGTTCGATGCGTTGTACCGCCGCGTGAAGTACAGTTCCGAAGGCGTATCGGGGTCCGAACCCTCCGTCCCGCTCGGCACCTCGATGACGACCAAAGGCCGCTCCTTTGAATTCCCTCTGCTGCTGAAGTACCACGTTGCGGAGGGCATCGTGCGGCCGTACCTCGGCGCCGGACTGGTTTGGCGAAGTATCGGAGGGCTGAAACAGACGTTCCTGCCGGCCGGTGGAACAGGCCTCACAGAGACGGACGAGCCGGCCGAATTGCGCGACAGTTCGGGCGGCGGCGTTGTCTTCAGTGGCGGCCTCGAACTCCGGGTCCCGTTCCTTCGCGTTTCACCTGAGCTAAGATACACCCGATGGGGTACGACGAGCTTCCGGACCGCTGTGGGCGACTTCCGCTCCCAGGTGAACCAGGCAGAATTCTTGATCGGCATCACCTTCTAAAGCTGCGCGGTGCCGCGCGTGCGAGACGATCATGATCTGGAGAATGAAGCGCAAGCGTCGGGCCATGGAAGAGGACATCACTATCCGGTCGCGGGTAGCGATCTTCGGCGGCACGTTCGACCCGATTCACAGCGCACACCTCATCGTGGCAAGAGAGGCCCTGGAACTGTACGGGTTGTCACAAGTGCTTTTCGTTGTTGCGGGCAACCCTCCCCACAAGCCGCAGACCACGTCTGCCCCGTACAAGCACCGGATGCGGATGGTGGAACTGGCGTGTGAGGCGACCTCGGAATTTGTGCCATCCCGCCTCGAGGAGACTGAGGAGGTCAGTTACTCGATTACCACGATCGAGAAGGTCAAGAACCTCCAGGGTCCGGAGGGCAAACTGTACTTCCTCATCGGGGCCGATGCCTTCGCGGAGATCCGCACCTGGTATCGCTGGGGGGACGTGATCCGCGGCGTCGAGTTCATCGTAGTCACTCGTCCGGGGCATCAGTATAAGGTGCCGCCCGGTGCACTGGTCCAGCGGCTTGAAACGCTGGCGCTTCCCGTCTCCTCGTCGGAGATCCGTGCGAGACTCGCCGCCGGAGACGACCCGCCCGAGGTACCCCGGCCCGTGCTCGCCTACATACGGGAACACGGCCTTTATGGATATCCCAGGCCCGGCCGGGTATCCGCCGGCCTGTGAGGGGATTGACGCTCCAAGCAGAGCCGCAACTGAAAGGAGCGGTGAGCGCTCTCCTACACGTCCAGCCCAACTGACCGCATCAGCTCAAGGGCGTTGCTCTTCCTTACCACGCCGGGCCGAAGAATGTAGTCGAAAGTGATCCGGCCGTCCTCGATGTTGTCCTCGAAATGAACATTCGACCCCGGAGGTGACAGCACCTCAGCGATATGCGCCAGGGCGAGGTCGTGGGTCGTCACCAGCCCGATCGCGCCGCGTTCCACCAGGCCGCGAACCACGGCCTCGGATCCGGTTCGCCGGTCGTGCGAGTTGGTTCCGTGGAGCAACTCGTCAAGCAGGAAGAGCACGGGCCGCTGGCCGCCGCAGAGGTCAACCAGGCGGCGTAACCGTTTGATCTCCGCGTAAAACCGCGACGTCCCGCCCTGGAGCGAGTCAACTACGCGGATGGAAGCGCCGACTAATAGTTCGGAAAGCCGAAGCCGTGTCGCCCGCACCGGGGCGCCTGCCATCGCCAGCACGGCGTTGACCCCAACCGTGCGCAGCAGTGTGCTCTTGCCGGACATGTTCGATCCGCTGACGACCAGCATCCGGATGTCGCTTCCGAGGCGCAGATCGTTGCGAACGCAACGAGCTTCTGGGATGAGCGGGTGTCCGAGACCTTCCCCATCGAAGCGCGGTCCGTCTTCGGTGAGTTCCGGGAACGGATCAGCCGGGTGTTCCCACGAGTAGCCCGACAGCGACGACAGGGCCTCGATCTCTCCCACCGCTTCGAGCCAGCGGCGTACGGCCGGGCCGTGGTGCTTGCGCCAGTTTTCGACTGCGAAGGCCAGTTGTGTCGTCCACAGGAGCGGCGGGCCGAAGACCCGAAGCACCACGTTCTCCCGGGAATCAAGCAATTCCATGAGCCGGTTGAGCCGGGCGATCGACCGCGACGGCGACTGCGTTTCCGTATCCAGCCGCGCGCGTAGTTCCGCCAGCATTGGGCTGTGGAACTTCTCCCGCTCCAACCGGGCCAGCACCTCTGAGAGCAGGGCAAGGTCGTGAGAGGGAAGTTCCGCGGCATGAACTGCTCGTTCCACTCGTTTCCGGTAATGCAAGCCGAATGCCGCCTCCAGGACCAGCACCGCAAAAAAGGCGATGCGATGGCCGGTCTCGATCCAGAGGACCAGCGCGGCCACTGCAGCGAGCGCAAGAGTGGCGGCGGCGATCCGCGCCCGTGGAGAGTCGAGAATCGGCGGCTGGTCTCCCCATGCGGCCAGCGGCTCCGAGTGGAGCCCGGCCCGGACCTCCTCGCCGAGCACCGCAAGGTCCTCCCGAAGGTCAAGCCGCGTCCGAAGCTCGTCCACGGCGGCGTGACGCGCATGCAAGGCGTCCAATGGAGCAGGCGAAAGCAGCCACCTCGCGAGTGTTTCCTCCCCGGCCCTCGTTCGCGCAATCGAAAGCAGTTCGAACAGGCCTCCCTTGCCGAAGAGATCGAGGTCATCTGAATAGAGGTGCTCCTTGCTGGAGAATCGGTCACCGGCTTCGCCTGTCCCCGCCCAACGGTCACTTAACCGCGCGAGACCCTGATCGTAGAATGCGGCGGCCCGGAGTTCGTGGCTGCGCGCCCGGAGGACCCGGTCGTGCAGGATGGCGAGGACGACGAAGCACGCCGCCGGCGCCAGCAGCCACCAGGGCGTGAGGGTGTCACGAACCAGCGCGAGCCAGCCGATTAGGGCGGCCATCACCGCCACTGCCAGGCGGAGGTTGCCGAATCGGACGTGGAGACGCTCGTGCCGCCCAGCGACTGCCAGCTTGGCGTCCCTGCGACGGATGTACTCGGCTTTGGGATCGGACCGGCTGGAGCCGGGTGCATCAGTCATGTGCGAAACCTTGAACAAGTCCCTAGGGTTCTTCCGCCACTTTCCGCAGGACTTTCAGACACTCGATTAATGCTCGTCCGTTGTGGTAGCCGGCCTTCCATAGATGACCTTTGTCGGCGTCCGCCGGTCCATCCGGCGTGACAATGGCGTGCCATTCGCCACTCTTCCAGTCGATCTGGTGCTGATCCACGAACTCCCACGTTTTCTCGAATACCTCGAAGTACTTGGGGTCTCCGGTGAAGTCGAACATCCGCAGTGCCGCGACAAGGGCCTCGGCCTGCACCCACCAGATCTTGTCGCGCCGGTCGGCGAGTAGTCCCGGGAGGCCGCTCTCGTAAAACCCTCCGCGATACTCGTCGTTGCCGAACTTCAGAGCATGGGCGAACAGAGTCCGATAGAGGTCGTGGAGGGGATGGTCCGGAATCCCCGCCGCCCGGTTGGCTTCCATGAGCAGCCAGATGTTCTCGACGTCGTGGCCCGGCGACACCCGCGCGTTGTCGCCGTCCATCAATGGCTCCCATTGCCGGGTGTACTTGTCCGTGCATGCACCGGCGTCCTTCCGCACCACGGTATTGCTTTCGATTGTGATCAGCTCGAGCAGCCGCTCACGCGCCTTTTCAAGTTCGGACGCCTCCGCGAAGACCGTCATCGCCTCCATGAGGTGCAGATGCGAGTTCATCGTCTTGAGACCCGCCGGCCGCATATAAGTGGTCTCCCCGTCCGGGAGGGGTGTCCAGTCTTCCTCGAACGCCTCGATGTAACCTCCGTATGTTCTGTCGTGCGCCTTAGCGTCCAGCAGACGGAAGAACTGTTCCGCGAAATCGAGTACTTCTTTTCGCCGGCACGCAAGGTAGTACTCCGAGAGAGCGTAAAGCGCAAACGCCTGGCCGTAAATCATCTTGCGCGGGCGGAGCTGACGGTCTCCGGTCGCATCCACCTCCCAGTAAAAGCCCCCGTGCTCGTGGTCCCACATCTTTTCACGGAGAAAGCGATAACCCCAATCTGCCGCTTCCAGCATCTCGCGGTTGCCCCAGCCCGGTCCTTTGAATCCACCCCGAGCCAGCCGCGCGAACAGCCACAGTGTCCTTGCTTGCGTGACCAGACCCTTCGTATATTCCCGCTTCGGCTCGCCCTTCGGGTCGAACGCGATGATGTACCCACCGTGCTTGCGGTCCAGCGAGCGTGGATACCAAAATACGGCGATGTTCTCTGTGAGGGCGCGTTCCAGGCGCGGAATCAGGGCCCGGGCCCGCTTTGGAATTGACGGAGCAGGTCCGGACGCCTGTGCAGCGAACAGCAGCAGGAGCGCAACCGCGGGCGCGGTCATGGCCTTGAGCGTCGTGCGTCGATGAACGACTTCACGCACAGACCGACGAAGAAAGCGGTGAAGAGCGCCATAATCGACTGCGCGAGCACCGCCGCCGGCCGTTCGAGCGGCTCGCCCTGCAACAGCGCCGGCAGTTTCATCAGCCCGCGTACCGAACCGAGAAAGCCGAGCAGCCCGACCGCGGCCGCGATATGCATCGCCATCTTGCGCTTCTTGTCGTCGCGGGCGAGAATCCCCAGCGCCAGCAGAACGATGCCGAAGAACGCCGGAATCAGCGCGGTCACGCTCACAAAGCCCGAGAATACGTAGCCCGCCACTCCCAGCAGGATCAGTGCCACCGCGATGCCAATCGTTTTTGTCGCCATGTTTCTCCTTTCGACGAACCGTCAGGCCTTGGGTGTGAGCGTTCGCTCGGCGCCAAGGCCGCTGATCGCGTCGCGGACTCGAATCCGCCACGCACCCCGAGCGTCGCTCATCGCGAACGGGATCTCGATGCGCCCGGCGCCATTCACGATATCCACATTCATGCAGTATTCGCGGACCAGGCGATCTTCCGGATTGAAGACCTCGACATGCACCACCGAGCGGTCTACCGGAGCGCCTGCGGCGTCGAGCAGCCTCAAGTTCAAATTCGCGTCCATATCGAGACGCGTGATGGCTGACTGCCGCGCAAGAAGCAAAACCGGTGTACCGGGCGTGGCTTCCAACGTGCCGCGCGCCGTCTCACCCCGGATGAGGTCGTAAATGACGCCCTCCATTGGCGGTAGTTTGTAGATTGCCTTCTCCTTCGGCAGAAGTCCGATCAGCCGGGAACCGCCGAAGTCGCGAACGGTGACAAGGAACTTTCCATCCGTCGGTACAGCCGACTCCAACTCGATGTCGCCCGGCCCCCTTCGTATGAGACCCTTCCGGCCGTGTTGCCAGAGCACTGCTTTGCGCCACCGGCAGCGCTCGTCCATCTTGCCTGTCTGCTCGTCGGCGTAGACCACGCCGCCGCGGTCCATGAAGCGTTCGATCTCTTGGATCTCACGATCGGAGAGAGCGATCGAGTACGGCAGGATCAACACCCGATAGTTCTTCAGATCACCAGCCTCGATCTGCGGCGTCGCCAGGAAGCGGAGTTGGAGTCCCTGGCGCTCCAGATCCTCCACCCACGCGTTGCGCAGTTTGTTGAGCTCAGCGAAGTTCTTTGAACTCCTCATAACGTTGCCCATGTCGGCGCTGAGTTTTCCGTCGGTGATCCAGGCGCCCCGGATGCTTGCCATCGAGAAGTGAACCGCCACGCCGTCCTCGCGGACCTTCGAATTCATGAAGATCCGGCCGATGCCGGACTGAAGGCGCCCAAACGCATCCGCCAACGCGGCTCCCTGCTCGCTCAGCGTCAGGTCGGGATTCATCAGTGTGTAGTACCAGAAGATCGAGGCACCGGTGTGGCCGTAAAACAGCCGCTGCCACTGCTGGTGCTTGGCCTCGTCGCCGACGAGCCCGTAGCCCGTGAAGCCGGTGATCTGAAGCTTCGGATTGAACAGGTAATGCATCGCATCCTGGCTTCCCCCCGAATAAGGCTGGATGTATTCAAGCTGCTGGTCGATCTCGTACCAGTTACACCCGTTGTGGGCCGTCGGAATCTGCGTACCCGAAATGGACGGCCGGCCCTCCGGGTCGATCTCACGCAACCACTCGCGTGCTTTGGCGAAGGCTTGGACGAATTCCTGCTCCATGTAGACACGGTGGTCCGACCACGGTGCGAAGTTGCCGTGTTTCTGCGCCTCCTCGGTCGTCATCGGCACCACGGAATCCCATTCCTGAAACGACGTCCCCCAGGCGCTGTTCAATTTCTCCAGGCTGCCGTACTCTTTTCGAAGCCACTGGCGCAAGCCGGCGATCGCCTCGGGCGCCCAATCCACGTCGAACGGGTCGGTGTAACAGGTCAGCGACGACTCGTCGGCGAGGTAGTAGGCCCACGGCTTCAGCGCGGCGACCGGGCGGACGTTCTTTTCGAGGGATGCCTTCACGCTCTTCTCGAATTCGGGCGATTGAAGCACGACCTCACGGGTCAGATACTTCTTATCCCCGGTCTCGGCGAACGCCTTCTTCCGCTTGAGGTATCCGTCCCGGCGGTACCAGTAAATGCCGAACGCGAGTGGGTGAACACTCGCCATGATCTTGAAATTGCGCTCCGGTCTGGCTAGTGTCGTGATACCGATGCTCCGGAGTTGCTCGTCTACAGTCGGGATCCACGGCTGGTAGCTGCGCGGACCGAACCACGGCAAGAGGATTTCGTAGTCCTTCCACTCCCGAGAAGACGCGGCGAAGCGCACCGGAATCTGAGCGACGGCACTCCCGGCCGTGGCCCGCACCCAGCCCGAGTGGACCAACGGCTTACCCGCCTTGAGTCGCGCTTTGTCCTCTCCGGAAGAACGCGCAATCACACGGCCGAGGCCATCGATCAGTTCAATCCTCGCACGACGCGTAGACTTCCAGGTGACATCGACGGCATCGCCTTCCGAAATGATCTCCTTCGATGCTTTCAGCTCTTCAACCCGGTCGGACTGCTGTACGTCGAGAACGGTGATCCGCCACTCCGCGCCATTTTGCTGTTCGAGGAAATAACGGCCGCCTTCGAGCGTCTGAGATTGCTTGGTGGGACCTTGTCCGGAATCGCGGATTCTCGAACGGAGATCTCTCACGCGCCACTCTGTCGAAGGGACCTCCCAGTCCGGTATGGCGGCGGGTTCGCGCTTCGCTACGTAGATCAGCGCACGGCACAACAGCGAATAGAAATATTCCCAATACGTATCGACGAAATCATTGCGCGCGGTTTGAGGCATGTACCAGCTCACGCCGGCATTCCGATACCCGAAGGCGGCCACTCTTCCGCTTCCGTACGTGTGGGCAGCCAGTATGGCATGGCCCGTTTCGGACTCGATCAGGACCTCCGCTCCCGCGGCGGCGCGGCAGATGTACTGGTCGAGATGCTGGAACGGAAAGCTCTCCACCGGAACTGCCCTGGTGATGTAGTGTTCACCCTTCCGGTGCCACGGCGAGCTCTCCGTCTTGCCCGGTTCGCGGGGCACCTCCAGTTCGTCTTCGGACTCCGGCGGCGCTGTAGTGGGCTCCAACGGGCAGATTTCGCTGGAAAACGGACGGATGAGCACGAGACCGGACCCTTCCTTTACCCTTCGGGCCAGCGCCTCGCGCGACGCGGAAGTCAGCGCCTTCCAACCGTGACTCAGCGGAAGCAGGATCGCATCGAATTGCTTCGTTGAGGTCAGTTCCTGTTCCAGGTACGAGTAGACGAGATTCAGGTCTCCCCGCTCCGCGCGGGCGCCGTAGTCACGGCCGAAGCACATCGTCCACTTGTTGACGTCCCAGGCAGGGTCGATGCTCACGGTGGTGAGATCGAGGGACAGGCGCTGCGCCAGTTCGACGACAGTTCGGCCCTCATCAACCGAGGACACCGCGAGCAGGCGGATCGGGCCGCCGAGCAGTGGCTTTGCCCACTTGACGTGCGGCGTCTCGATCTCGAGCGTGTAAGGGGTCTCCAGACGTTTGGAGCTCCCCTTGCGCGCGCCCATGCCGACGTCCTGCGCGTGCGCCGGTGTGCGCGCCGCTGTGGCGGCTGTAGCCGCCGCGACGCTCGTCCCGAGGAATTGTCTTCGGTTCCAGTCTTGCTTCCTCATTACTTCATCTCCAGGTTCAATTCGCTCCAGTAGACAGTCGACGGCCTGCGCGGGGCGGAGCGATGCGCCGCCCCCGGCACATTCGGAAGAAAGTCTCAGATGTACGCGATGACGTCAATCTCCACCAGCGAGTCTCCGGGGATCCCGCCGGCTGCTGCAATCGTCGTGCGCACTGGTGGTTCACTGCCAAAACGGCCGAGGAAGGCCTCGTTCATCGCCTTGTAATCCTTCAAATCGTTCAGGTACACGTTGCACTTCAGGACTTTATCCATCGACGAGCCGGCGTTCTCCAACTCCTTCTGGACCTCGTCCAGCACGTGTTTTGTGTGCGCTGTGATGTCCCCTTGGAAGTGTGCGCCCTTCCCGGCGATGAACAGCAGATTTCCGTAGGACACGGCTCCGGAGAACAGCGGAGTCTTCTTCGGTTTCTCTCCGCGATAGTGAACCTTCTTAACGGGTCCACCTGCGGCCTTGGCCGCACCCGCGGCGGCTGCGACGCCGGCGGCCACTTTTAGCAAGCTTCTGCGATTCTGTTTCATGAATTCCTCCGTGACGTTCAAAAGGTGTAATCATAATTCTATGAGACGACGCGCCTTTCTGGGAATTCCGGCTGCTTCTGCATTCTCGTTTTCCGCGGATTCGGCGCCGGTGCCCAGATACAAGGTGGTCAGCGCCTATAAATCACAGGCCGGCCAGGGCATGCCCGGCTTGTTTCCCGGATCCGTCGTTTCGGTGCATTCGAATACATCCATCGACGAAACCACCGAGAAGGTCAACGCGCCAGCGGTGGCCCAGATGGTGGCCGAAGGAATGAAGACGCTATGCGGAGTCAAGGACCCGCGAGACGCCTGGCGGCGCTTCTTCACCCCGCAGGACGTCGTCGGAATCAAAGTCAACTGTTCGGGCGCCCCCGGAATCATGTCAACGCCGGCAGTAGTGGCGGAGATCGTGCGAAATCTGGTCGCGGTTGGCGTCAGGACAGAGCAGGTCTACATCTATGAGCGCTTCCAGAATCAGTTGGATAGCGTGAATTACGCGGCGCACGTGCCCCAAGGAGTGAAGATCGTTGCGATGGAGGGATTTTGGCGGGGCAGTAGCCGCAACTATGATCCAAAGACCTACGTCGAAGTGGACTTCTTCGGCGAAGACGACACGCGGTCTAACCTTGCCCGGCTCGTTTGCGACCCTCTTACGAAGATCATCAACGTGCCGAACATGAAGGACCACGGCGCCTCGGGCGTGACGGGCTGCTTGAAGAATATCGCCTACGGCAGCTTCTCGAACGTGGCGCGGTCGCACAGCGACGCGCGGACACACACGCTTTCCTTTATCGGGACGCTGGCCGCGGTGGAGCCGCTTCGTTCGAAGACCGTGCTTCAAATCATGGACGGGCTTCGCGGCGTCTGGCATGGAGGGCCTTTCTCGCCCTCACGCCGTTACAGGTTCTACCCGAAGCAAATGATGTTCGGCACCGACCCAGTGTCGATCGACCGGCTGTTGCTCGATATCATCGAAAACAAGCGGAAGGCGGAGGGTGCCCTCTCTGTCTGGGATCGCTCGACGGCTCACGTGAAACGGGGCGGTCTCGACTCTCCGCCCGACGTGAATCGCTACATACGTGAACCCGGGCACATCGAATATGCGTCGAAGCTTGGTCTCGGAGTGTATGACGTCGCCAAGATCCACGTGAAGAAGATCGAACTCTGATGATTGCCGTCATTCTTGCCCTTGTGTTGCCGGCACTCTATTGGGAGCAAGGGCCGGAGACCGCTCCCACCCTTCGGGAAGCCGGTGTGGAATGCGTCCATGTACCCGCGGCCAGCGCCGCTGCTTGGGAGAAGGCCGGATTTTGCCACGTGGGTGTCAGCCCGGCTACGCTCGAGGGCTTCCAGAAGGCGCTTACTCCGGGTGTGCGAATGATCGCCAATGAAGCCTCGGCGACGCGCTCGCCGTGGATCACCGCAAACGGCTGGCGTTTCGAGCGCGCGAAGGATAAGCGAGGCTACCTTTATGAGGCGAAAGCCGGTGTGGCTGCACTAGCGGCGGCAGAGGCGTTCACATACGACGCGGAGGCCCTAATCCGCATCGAACCGACCGACCTCAAGGAATTCGGACGTATGCTGGGGTTTCTGAAACGGGTGGACAAACCGCCTTTACCTTCTCTGGCTGACGTCGGCGTCGTGGACGACCGCTCAGCGCTTGTGGGCGAGGTCATGAACCTATTGCTCCGTCGGAACGTGCTATTTCGTGCGCTAGGAGCTCCGGATCTGAGTTACTCGATCAACATCCAGTTGGGCGTGAACTACCCGAAGTCCGAGGCCGCCAACCCGGGAGCCTTCGCTCTCAAGATCCGCCGGCAATTGACCGACGACAAACGCCTGCTCCAGATCTTCGGGAGCGCAGTCGTCATCGGACGGTTCACTTCGGACGGGAAGACCGCACGCCTCCACCTGCTCAACTACGGTAAACGGCCGGTCGAAGGGTTGCGCGTGAGGATGAGAGGGTCCTACGGCAAACCGGCTCTACTCGTTGCTGGTCAGGAGAGCTCCACGGCGGAGGACTACATGGTCGCGGACGGCGGCACGGAGTTCAGCATCCCGGTGATGGGCGCCTACTCTGTGGTTGATTTTTCTGTCGTTCAATAGCAATGCAACAGCAACGTCACTGGATTGTCACGAGTTCGTAACAATCGTTGCGCTATCTTTACGGTAAGCAAGACTTATGAAAAAGATTCTGTTGGTCGAAGATGACAGCGACTTATTCGCTTTGTTGAAGTACAACCTGGAAAAAGAAGGCTATGCATTCGTCGGATCGCACACCGGCAAGGGCGCCATCGAGTTGTGCCGCCGCGAAAAGCCGGATCTCATCATTCTTGACATCATGCTGCCCGACTCTGACGGTCTGGAGATTTGCAAGGGTATACGGAGTCACCCCGAGCTCTCCCATATTCCGATCATCTTCCTCACGGCACGGGCGGCCGAAACGGACCGCATCATCGGCCTGGAGCTCGGTGCTAACGACTACATCGTGAAGCCGTTCTTCGTCCGGGAGCTGATCGCCCGGGTCAAGATCCAGTTTCGCGTTCAGGCCACACCGGCAAGAATTCTGAAGGCCGGTCCGCTCGAACTGGATCGCAACAGCATGCAGGTCCGACTCTATGGTAACCTGCTTGCCCTGACCGCGACTGAGTTCCGCCTGCTCGAGTTTTTGATGGGCCGCCCCGAAGTCGTTTTCAACCGCGAGCAGTTGCTCGACGCGGTGTGGGGGCACGATAGAGCGGTCACGGATCGGACCGTTGACGTCTACATCCTCCGTCT
>DATIFQ010000051.1:0-5753 GCA_035455185.1 Bryobacteraceae bacterium
CGTCGTCTTGGAAACGATGTTCGTAGCGGAGTTCGTGAGCGTTACCGATGCCGTCGGGACCACGGCGCCGGATTGATCGCGCACCGTTCCGCTGACTGTCGCGGTGCTCGCCTGCGGCCACGCCGTAGGCGCCAGCAACGCAAGCATGAGAAGGGACAAAGCGACATTGGACATAGATGTCCGATTCATATTGCCTCCTCTTCCTGACTTGGGGCCTATTATGTGCCAGATTGCCGGCGCTGTCAATCGCTAAGCTCATTGCGCTAAGTCCATTGGGGCGGCGCCACACTCGGCGACGGCGGGCCTTCCCGCGGCGTACGTGGAAAATGACATACCGCTGCGCAGCGGCATTAACAATCATTAAAGCTAAGTCTCAAACTGGTGTTCGCAATCGGTCCCCGGATTGCTACCGTGACCACCTGAGCGAGTAACCACTCCCGCGGAGTGTGCAAGAATGGCACCGTGCGAGCGCCTCTTCTCGCGGGATGCATCGGGGTACTAATCCTGGCCCCGGGCTGCCGAAAGGCCGCTGCTCCTCCCGAGTCCATGGCAGCCGTATTCAAGCTCTACCGTTTCGACGATGCGTTCCAATCGTCCGCCGCGGTTTCGGGGTCCCTGGCGCCCTCCTCGGCCCTCATGGCCGATCCGGTCATTTGGCACAACTTCTTCTCGCCAAAGGACATTCCCTGGATTCTACTCCGTGGCCAAATCGGATATGACGACCACGGCGATCTCCTGTTGAAGGGCCAGGGCGCCACGCCGGTCATACTGGCCCCAAAGCGGCCCCTCGTCGAGTGGAATCGTTACGAGGCCGTCGAAATTCGGATGCTCGCTGAGGGCGGCAAGGAGATCAAAATCAGGATCGGCGATCGGGAATACAAGCAGAAACTGGGCCCGCTGCATCAGTACAACGACTATCGCTTCGATATACGCATCGATGAATCCGGCATGCGGCCATTGGCTCTCATGCCCACAGACAGCCTGGTCGATAAGGTGGCGATCAAGTCGATTCGCCTGGTGCCGAGAAAGGCGAGTTTCCCACAGATTGCGGGCCGCAAGTTTATCGGAAAACGGGAAGAATACCGCAACACGCTCTACGTGCACTCGCCCTCGACTGTGACATTCGAGACACCGGTCCCGAGAAACGGGCGATTGCATTTCGGCATGGGCGTCGTCGAGAGAAACCGTCCCGTCACGTTCCGGGTGGTGGCTGGGTCGAAGGAGTTGTATTCGAAAACGGTTAGCGATCCGGATTCGTGGGACGATGCCGAGGTGGATCTTACCCCATACGGCGGTGGCAGCGTCAAACTTGCGTTCGAAACCAGCGTGGAGGGCCAGGGCGCCGTGGCGCTGTGGACCAATCCGCTGCTCACCAGCAAAGCACCGAAGAACCGTCCAAACGTTCTCATCTACATGATCGATACGCTGCGGGCCGATCACACAAGTCTTTACGGCTACGCCCGCGACACTACGCCTTTCCTGAAAGAACTGGGGACGCAGGGCCTGGCATTCGAAGATTGCCAGGTGCAGGCGACATGGACGAAGCCGTCCACCGCGTCGCTGATGACCTCGCTGTACTCCTACACCCATGGGATCATTCGGGATTACGACACAATTCCGAAAGGTGCGACCACGCTGGCCGAGCAGTTGCGGGCGGCGGGATACGTGACGGCGGGCGTCGTGGCCAACCCGTTCGCCGGCCTGCTCTCGGGCTTGGATCGCGGGTTCGATTACATGTCGGAGTGGCTCGCGGTGCAGAGGTACAGGAATGAGGCGGAAGACCGCAGCACCGACTCGGCGGCTGTGAACAAGATCCTGTTTCCGTGGTTGGAGCGTCACAGGGACGAGCCGTTCTTCATTTACGCGCACACCATGGATCCACATGCGCCCTACCGGCCTCCGCCCGGCTTCGAAGAGAAGTTCGCCAACCCGGCGGAGACACCGGAATTCGATCGTACTTGCAGGAAACTCGAAGGTACAGCCAGATACGGAGGAGGTATTGTGGTCAGCCGCGCGGGTTGCGCGCGGCGCGGAGTGAACCCCGAACGCTTTATCCAGAGAGCCATCGACCGGTATGACGGTGAGATTCTGCACAACGACCGGAGTCTTGAGCAGCTCGTGGGCAAGCTGAGGCAACTCGGGATTCTGGACAACACGTTGATCGTGGTGGTTTCCGACCATGGAGAGGAATTTTGGGAACACGGATGGACCGCGCACGGCCACTCGCTCTACGAGGAACTGACCAACGGCGTGTTCCTGATTTGGAACCCGAAGCTGATCCCCACACCGCGGAAAATCAAGGAACCGGTGCAATTGATCGACGTGCTGCCGACGGTACTCGATCTGCTCGGCCTCAAGATACCGGACGTCGTGCAAGGACAAAGCCTCGCCCCATTTGTCAAAGGGCAAGCATTTAAGAGGCGGGGCCCGGTGATGACTTCGCGGTTCGCGCATCCGGAGGCGAAACGTACCGCAGCCATTCCTGAGAACCGCATCGATACGGTGGCGCTCCTGGATACGAATTGGAAGCTTATCTATCGCGAAGACGCCAAGGCAGCCGGAATGAACGCGGTCGAGCTGTACGACCGGCGCAGCGACCGCGTGGAAGCCAGGAACGTGGCAGAGCAGCATCCGCGCGAAGTAGACCGGATGATGGCTGAGATCAGTACATGGATGGAGGCCCAAAAGCGGGTCCGAAGCCTCCTCGGCCGCGGCGCGCACGTGACACCAGATCCGCGGACTATCGAGAAACTGCGGAGCCTGGGGTATCTTGGTGGGAAGCAATGATTTCTTGCCGCTATTCCTGAGCCCACACGCGGATCGGCGTGCCGTCGAATGTGTCCGAGCCGAACGCCGTCGTAACGCAGTCTGCCGCCACAGCATACGGTCCCGCGTGATTGCAAATCCAGTAGCCGTTGCAGAGGAATAAAGTCAGCGTTTCGGCGGCGCGGATGATCCTCTTCCGGACAACGCTTCGGTCCGCGTTTGCTGCCGCCAATCCTCAAACAGCCGGTTCAAGCGCTTGACAACATCGGGATGCTGCCCGGAAACATCGTGCTGCTCGGCCGGGTCGCTCTTGAGGTTGAACAGAGCGGGCTTCGGCTCCGCAGGATCGCCGCCGGAAAGAATCTGGTGCGCAGGCGGGCCGCCTGGCCCGGAAGTTTTGACGAGCTTCCAGTCTCCGCTCAGAACGGCCCAGCGACCTCTGAATAGCCAAAAGAGCGGCCGGCTTTCGTTTCGGGAAGGTCTGCCCGCTTTTACCGCCTGCAAGAAGCTCTCTCCATCCAGCGTTGCAGAGGGAAGCGCTGGAATCCTTGCCGCATCGAGAAAGGTGGGCAAGAGGTCCAGCGTCGAAACGGGATATGCGTACGTACCGCCCGCGGGAAGGCGGCCTGGCCACCGCATCATAAACGGCACACGGATACCTCCTTCGAAGGTGGTGGACTTGGATCCGCGCAGCGGTAGATTGCCTCCCCCGCCATGCGGTGTGCCGCCGTTATCGGAAAAGAAGACGATCAATGTGTTTTCCGTGAGCTTCAGGCGGTCCAATGCGTTTAGCAATCGGCCGATGTTGTCGTCCAGGCAGTTCAGGTTCGCCAGGTAGTATTTGCGCATCTCTTCGCCGGAGATGATGCCGAGCTGAGCGTACTTGTCGTAGTAGTCGACGTACTTGCCCATCGTTCGGGGGTCATAGTTCGGGATCGGCTTCACACCGAATTTCTCCAAGTACTTTTCGGGAACCTCGTGAACCAGTGTATGGACCGAGTTGTAGGCCACGTTGAGGAAGAACGGCCGGCTACGATTTCTCTCGAGGAATTGAATCGCCCGATCCGTGAAGATTTCCGTGATGTAGCCGCTTTCAAAGCTTTTGCGGCCCCGGTTTTCAAACAGCGTGCCCAACGCGGCGCTATGGCCATAAGGATCCGGCGTCATCTTCTCGCTCTTGTCCGAAAGAAGAAAGTAATCATGAGCGTGCGATGAGAAGCCGAGGAACTCGTCGTAGCCGTGATTGAGAGGGTATTCGCGTCCGTCCTGCCTGTGGTAGCCGCGGCCGAAGTCACTCTTTCCGACTTTGGCGGTTGCATATCCGGCACTCTTGAAGTATTCGGCGATGGTCTTGCTGTCAGACGGCAGTCCCGGGTTCCAGCCCGCATCCGGATCCCATCGCTGCTGATAGCGCCCCGTATTCCAGCCAGCGCGCGAAGGGCTGCAAACCGGGGCAGTCACGTACGCCCGCGTGAACAGCACGCCGCCCGCCGCAATCCGATCCATGTTCGGGGTGGAGACGTCCGCGGCTGAGTGCGCGTAGGCGCTCAAGTCCGCGTATCCCTGATCGTCAGTGACAATCACCAAGACGTTGGGCCTGGCGACGGGTTGCGCACCACGCTCGGAACTCAGGCCACCGAATGCGGCGCCGCAGATCTGGCGGAGAAAATCGGCTCTGGTTAATTCAAAGTTGTTCGTGTGGGTTTCCCTTGGGCGGGATTATCGCACATTCGTGATTTGTACCTATCGCAAATCTCAAGGGGAGTTGGGTGCACGCGCTTGACCATCCTCGAAGAATCAACAAGTTAGACAGATCGCTTCCAACCGCTACTGAGTACTTTTCTCAATCACTTGGCCGTGATGGAAGGCCACATGGTAGCAGTCCATTTATGCAGGTGGTGGGCGTACCTGAGGGCATACCGTCGTACGCTCGGCAGCATCGTTTCGTTCATTCGCTGCAACCAATGCGGCGGGAACGCTTTAGAGCGTTCCGTGCCCACGCAGGGAACTAGCGGTATGCTCTCCACTCGGATGGTCGAATCGCCTTCCGCCGATCCAAGAACTTCAAACAGCCTTTTGCGACGGGCCGCGCGGCGCTCCGCTGCTGTGGGGCCTCCGTTCTTTGGCTGCCAGGCGAACATGGCTTCGGTATCCTCCTACCTGCTATTCTTGCCGCCGTTCAACGCGTTGCATATAGAACCTCGCCGACGAATGGCTCCAGAACGTCGATATCTTTGGGTCCAGTACCTCCCCGAACAGTGAGAACGTAGCAGCAAAAAGCTCGGTAGCGACCTTTGGCAAGCTCGAGTGCGTCGGCTGCTTGTGCTTGTGCCTGAGTTGGCACACCACGACGAAGAAACCAGTGCTGCGAGTGGAACTCCAGGCCGAAACTCTATCTGACGCGGCGACTGTTTGGAGGGATGGTGCGGTGGAATGCGGAATTGTCAGTGCCGACGGAATAGCCGGACGCCGCGTCAGCAGGAACATCGGTCGTCGAAACGGTGGGGGAAGGAAAGGTGTTCCCTGGAATCAGTTGGAAAAGCGACAGTTCCCTGACTTCGTCGTCCTCCAGAGGGGACCGACCTGATGGAGTTTATCGCCCGGACGGGGAATTTAACCGATGTGGTCGCGAAAACGTGGTCGACGATGCGGCAGGCTGTCTTCATCGGCGACCCGAACGAGCAGAAAGACCAGGAACTGTACCGCTATGAGACCCAACATGACCGAGCGCGCCAAAGAGCCATGACCATATCGATTAACGGCCGCAAGATGGAGGGTTTCGACGTCTTTGCGACGGCGGGCGCCAAGAAACAGACACGCGGACCTTGTCTTCAACAACATCAACCCGACAAACGGGATCGTGGAGATCCGATTCACGGGCAACGAGTTGAGGGGAACCCAATGCGAAGCCGTGATTGAGGCGCTCGAGATCGGAGCGGGCTACGGCGGATCGGGCGATACGCCGAAAACCGTCGTCGGGCTTTGAG
>DATIFQ010000052.1:0-4420 GCA_035455185.1 Bryobacteraceae bacterium
AAGTCGTAGCCGGCGCGTACCCAGAATTCCACTTCGTCGCGCAGGGTACGGACAGGGCGGCCGAGGAAGGCGGCCTTCACATCCTGATGGACACCGAACTCGACGATCGGGATGTGGCTCGGTTCGCCCTGGCGGAGAATCGTACGCCGGAAGTTTTCGAAATCGGGTTTTCTGGGGGCAAGGGACGCCGGGACCATGGCCTCAATCATATCCCGGAGGTTGCGTATGGTTTGGGCCGATGCTTGACGGCAGCGCACAACCTGATCACAATTGGTCATATATGGTCACCGAAGTCCGGATTGCGGAACTGAAAGCGCGCCTTAGCGATTACCTGCGATCTGTCCGCCGCGGGAACGAAGTCATTGTGAAAGATCGCGAGACGCCGGTTGCGCGAATTGTGCCTCTGCCTTCCCGTACAGCCGGCTTTGTCACACGCCCCGCGACCAGGACGTTTCAGGAAGTGGGAAAATTGCTGGCCTCACGGCCGCGGAAGCGCATCAAGATGAAGCCCGGCACGCTTGAGAAGGCGATCCGGGAAACGAAAAAGGACCGGCTTGACTCATGGACGGATCCAAAGTCTACGTCGACTCGTCGGTAGTTCTGCGGAAGCTGCTTGACGCGCCGGGTGCAGTTCCGCACTGGGGATCCTGGACGCTGGCGGTGGCGAGTGAACTGGTCCAAGTCGAAGCGCTGAGGACCCTCGACCGCTTGAGGATTCTCGGGGAACTCAGCGTGACGGAATACGCCGATTGCGTCGAGGAACTGGGCTTATGGCTGAGCGCCTTCGAATTGGCTCCGATCGACCGCGCCGTGCTTCGGCGGGCAGCAGGGCCGTTTTCGACAGCCATCGGAACGCTCGACGCGATTCACCTTGCGACGGCGTTGCTCTGGATGGAACGGGAGCCGGCTGAGCTGACGCTCGTCACCCATGACCGCCAGCAGGCGGCCGCCGCGCGGGCCTGCGGGATCGGGGGTTCAGTTCAACCCGTAGCGGGCCTGCTGGATGCGCCCTGCGGACAGGGCCTCAACCGGTTATTTCCTTTCTCGCGTGAAGCGGCTGGCAAGCCAGGATGCGAGAGCGGGCTCTGCCTCGGACGGGCGCGCGATCAGGCCCGTCGAGGTCTTGAGCGCAGAGCCGAATTCCGTCTGAAGCCGCGCATTTCCAGCCAGAACGTTACGCCCGTCGACGAACCCCTCGATCAGGACGGGCCGTGAGCTTTGGGCTGCGACGATGTCAGCGACGTCGGCGGCATCGACAATCCCGGGCACGATCACATCCTGAGGGACGTGGCTGAAGCGATCCTCGAGCACGGAGACGAAAGAAACCAAGCCGCCTCTTGCGGCAACCGCGGCGACGTGATCTTCATACAAGCCAGTCAGTAGTGCAAGCAGTGCGCCCATGGGTTCGGCCTGATGCTGGACGAACTCACCGGGCGTCTGCTGGTGGCTTTGATCGAAGGCGAAATCATCCGCATTCATTTCCGCGAACGATTCTCCCCAGAGTGCGATATGCGCGGGGTCGATGTCCGGCCGCGAAGCCAGATAGCGAAATACGGTTCGAGCGTCCTTCAGCCTTGCGCCAAGAAGCGTATCGCCGAGCATGAATTCGCTCGCCGCAAGAGACATGGCGTCGGGACCGCGGGATTGAGTGTCGGCGAGCTCTCCTATGCCCCGCAGGTCCGGCAGGCAGACCGCGATCCCGTTTCCCAGCAAGCTCATCACTTCATCGCCGCGTGCCGCCAAGAACTGCTCTTTCCCGCCCGCGGCAATTGCGAGAACCGCCGGCGCTCGCGCCGCCGGTTTAACCGGCTTCAGGAGCAATACGGGAAGCGTGATCCCGTTTTCGCTTTCAATCGCCAACGCTTCGACTGTGGCTTGGGCGCCCTGCTTATCCCATAGTGCTTGAACGGCGGGCCTCTCGACCGGCTCAATGTCGCCGAGTTTCGCTTTCAGCACCACTCGCAACTGGCTCCGTCGCTTCTGCTCTGGAACGATCGAGATCGCAGACCGGGATTGTGCGAGGCGCCCGCGAGCCAATTCGAGTGCGATGGAACTGGCGGACTTCGGATTACGCTCCGCTGCAATCGCGGGCGTCAGACACATCAGCTCCGATTCCGGACGGTTCTTGTGATACTCCACGGCGGGAACTGAGATTCCGAGCCAGCGCTTGAGGATGGGGTATATCCCCTGGCGGAGAAATGTGCCGACGTTCGTGCACTCGCCCGGTCCCGGGAATGGACCGAAGCCATGGACTTCGTCGAGGTGGTCCCGTGCCCCGTAAAGATCGAAGACTTTCTTGTAGCGAGTCCAAGCTGGTTCGTGCTCCACATCCTGCGGCCAGCCAATCTCGAATGAATACAGGAAATACCGAGGCGCTACCGAGGCGCAGATCATCCAGGGGAAGAACTGGTCAATGGAGCTGCGTGGCATGCAGCGCGTGGTCTCCCACTCGCCCCAGCCCGGCCAGGCCGTCTCGAAGTCGTATCCGCGCGGACCCAGTGTGTAGTGCTCCTCGGGGCCGGCTTCACCAAAATTAAACGGGATCACGGCTGCAATGCGCGGATCGAGCGCCGCAGTGACCGCGGCGGGATCGCCTCCCCCGGCTACGGCGCCCAGCATGATAATCCGTTTTGGATCGATGTACGGCCTTTCTAGCAGAAGATCGACACTGCGCATCAAGTCCCAGACCATCCACTTCATCAGGCTTTCGCCCGCAACCAGCAGTTGATTGCCCAGCGTGTACCGCCCGTAGTAACTCTCGCGGTACCACGGCTGCGATTGCGACCGTTCGCCTGCGCACAGTTGATCCATGACGAGCACTGCTGTTCCAGACCGCGCCCATGTCATTCCGAGATCCTGCAATTCGGACTGCGTCTTTGGAGCGTGATGAGCATGTGCAACGATAATGGCCGGGACACTTCCGGATGGAACTGCGGGCAGGTAAAGATTCGCGGTGACGAGCAGATTCGGACGGCTCTCGAACACGATGTTTTCGATCACGAAGCCATCGCCGAAATCCGCGCGACGCGTCACAACCGGACGTAGAGGCGTGCGCTCGGGAAACGGCTCCAGTGATTTTCGCAATGCCCCGACGCGCGGATCTCGAAAGCGCTCCCAGGTTTCTCGAGAATTGACCCTCTGCCACGCCAATTTCTCCTGCTCGGCGATCGCCGACATGCGAGCGCGAAGAGAATTCTCAAGCATGCCGGACGTGCGCAGCTGGTTGCGCTGCTCTTCGGTCCAGACGGTCTTCGGAATCCAGGCAAGAGCGGGGACGGGCTTGGTCTCTGGCCTGGGAGCGGCGGCGCCGAGCCGTTGGGCAGGGCGAAAGTCCGGTGCGGGCTCCCTGTTGAGTTCCGAAAGCTCGAATACCGCCCGCTCATTCGCGGCCGGCCAGTGCCAGCGCAACTCCGGCGCAACCGGCCGGGGCGCTCTGATTCGCTCGACGCCGGTGAATCCGTTCTTTGCGAGCCGCTCAAGGGGGATAGCAGCCTCGACCGTCCATTGGCCGGGATCGCGATTGGTTGCCACCAGGACTGTTTCCGCTCCTTTGAGCGGTTCGAGCGTGATGCTGTTCTGAAACCGCCAGGCGCCCAGGGGATTCACGGCGAGTGAGACGTGTACGTTGCGGTGGAGCGCACCGTCATAGACACGAAACGTCCAGATGATGAGATCCTCCGACCACCAGTCAGGGTTGCGGCCCGTCGAATGAGCAACCAGGCGATCCGGTTCCGGCATTCGCGCGCTAAGGCACAGGTACCCGCCACGGGCGGCGAGGCGCACCTCACCACCCCCGGGGAACGGCGGACCGAATTCAGAAGAAGCCAGCGCGAGCACTTTCGCGCTCTGCCATGCGGGGTCATCCAGCTTACCGTCAATTGCCAGCGGGCCGGAAACCGACGGAACGAGAATGGACGCGGTTTCCGCGGCAAGGGCGCTTGCGCAGCACAGGGAGAGAACCCAGAGGCGACTTTTATTCATGAGACGGAATTTACCACGTTCCACGCAGCGCATTGCGCCCGGCGTGAACACTGCGTATACTGCGGGTGAATTGAGGGGGCTGTATGTCAGGTGACTATCAACGTCGTGAGTTCTTGAGATTAGCGGGTGCGGCCGGCTTCGCCGGTGCGCTTAAGGGGGCCGAGAAACCGGTGCGCATCGGTTTGGTCGGCGTGGGTAGTCGAGGGACGGGGCTGCTGAGGATTCTTCTCGACGTGCCGGGGGTGCAGATACCGGCGATTTCCGATATCAATGAAGAGCACCTAAGAAACGCTCAGGACCTCGTCGAAAAAGGCAACCGTCCGCGGCCAGAGGGGTATTCTGGAGGCCCGGAAGACTACCGGCGTCTTGTGGCTCGCGAGGGCCTGGATGCGGTGATGACGGCGACTCCCTGGGAATTGCACACCCCTGTCGCGGTTGC
>DATIFQ010000053.1:0-3451 GCA_035455185.1 Bryobacteraceae bacterium
AGGTTGCTGGACCTTACCGATTGCCTCGCAGTGCCTGCTCGGGATTCACGGTATCATACCTCAGGTAACAGGCTGAATGCCCTTCTTCCTTCCCCCATTGCTCGCTGGCGAGGCGGTACTTGTTGTTCTCGCTCTCGGCTTCGCGTTTCTCTGGCCTCTCGGCGGTTCCCGAGTTTTCCGCACATTCGCCGGCCGTTGGAAGCAGCTTGCGCGGCGCCGATGGACGTCTTTAATCGTCGTCGGTGTGCTTGTCCTCGTAGCTCGGGCAGCTCTCCTGCCGTTCTTCCCGATTCCTAAACCGGAGAACCACGATGAGTTCAGCTATCTCCTGGCGGCGGACACTTTCGCCTCGGGACGTCTGACGAATCCAACTCACCCGATGTGGGCCCACTTCGAGAGCTTTCACATCATTCATCAGCCGTCCTACATGTCAATGTATCCGCCGGCCCAGGGGCTGGTCCTGGCGGCCGGAAGACGTTTGTTTGGACATCCGTGGTTCGGCGTCTGGCTCAGCATGGGTGTGATGTGCGCCTCCGTTTGCTGGATGCTCCAGGGCTGGCTTCCCCCCACCTGGGCGCTCTTGGGTGGCCTGCTTGTCGCGTTGCGTCTCGGCATATTCAGTTATTGGATGAACAGCTATTACGGCGGCTCGGTGGCGGCGATCGGTGGCAGCCTTTTGCTCGGCGCGTTGCCCAGGCTGCGCCGTCGCCCCAGCGTCGCGTGCTCGCTCTGTCTGGGGGCAGGGCTTGCAATCCTGGCGAATAGCCGGCCGTACGAGGGCTTGCTGATCGCGCTGCCTGTGGCTGGCGTCATCGCCTGGCTGGCGGCATGTCGAGCCGGCCGTAGCGCGTTCCTAAGGAAAGTCGTTGCACCGTTGTTTGCTTTCCTGGTCTTGCTCGTGATCGCCATGGGCTACTACAACCAGCGAGTCCTGGGAAATCCATTCGAACTTCCCTATGATGCAAATCGCCGTATGTACGCTGTCGCACCCGACTTGATCTGGCAGCCTCAGCGAACGGAGCCTGGCTATCGCCACGCCGTAATGCGCGACTTCTATATCCGCCATGAACTGACTTTCTCCCGCGTTACCCGAACGTTGAACGGTTACCTCGGCATGATTCCGGTCCGGCTGATCGTGTTTTGGTCCTTTTTCATCGGTCCTGCGTTGACGCTCCCGCTTTTGATGTTGCCCAGAGTGCTGCGAGACCGGCGAATGCGCCTGCTGGTGATTATCGGAGTGGTCTTTGCGCTTGGCCTCGCTGCCGAAGTGTTTCTCCTGGCGACGCACCGGTACGCTCCGGCGACCTGCCTCGTGCACGCGCTACTGCTCCAGGGGATGAGACATCTTCGCCATTGGCGGTGGAAGAATCGACCCATCGGGTTGACGGTAGTTGTGCTGGCTCCCGTTGTGTGCCTGCTCATGCTCGGTTTCAGAGCATCCGCCGGCGTTCTGGGAATTCCGTCCGACGGCATATGGACGTGGTATTCGTCAACGTCCCGCGGGCTGCAACGGGGGCACATTCTGGAGAGACTGCATCGACTTGGCGGCCGGCATCTCATTCTTGTCCGGTACTCACCCGATCATGACTACTTCAGTGAGTACGTCTATAACGACGCCGACATCGACCGTTCTCAGGTAGTCTGGGCCCGCGAGATGGACCCACAGAGTGATCGGGAACTTCTCTGCTACTTTCAAGATCGCCAGATTTGGCTTCTGGAAGCCGATCAGAATCCACCGCGCCTCTCCCCCCGCCCAATGAGTTCCCCATCCCTGTGTCAGACGAGGGCTCAGCCGTCTCCTTGAGACGGGGGCATTCAGATCCGTAAGGATCGGAATGCCGGGAGCAACGCGAATTCGGTATGAACGGTTTGGATAAGCTCGCCAATCTGCTTCACGTTAGCCTCGGTCGTCTGTCCGAGATCTGACGCGAGTTCCAGGTAGTGGATTTTCGTCGGGTCGATTCGCATGATCCGGCAACATGTGGCATCCACCGCGGCCAGGTCACTTCCCGCCACAACGACGCCGGCGGACTTCGGCGTCCCCTGAATAGGCCCGTTCCCCTCCATCCCCTCGATTCCATCGACGATCGCGAATGCCTGTGGGAACGTAGCGTGCAGATCCACTATGCATTCGTGAATGCCCGCCCAATGAAGGATGTTCTTGGGCCAGCCGTAAACGCCGCCCGGAACCAGTCCGAAGAAGTTCTTCATACTTAGCGTGGCGCAAACCCAATGGTGGGTCTTCATCTTGGGCACGCTTACCAGCAGGTCGCATCCGAGGACGGTCTTCGGGAAGTACAACGAGCCTAATCGGGATTCGTTCTTTCGCAATGCCACCTTGGCCACATCATCAAGGTTCAGGTCCGTGAAGCACCGTTCGAACTCCGGTATGGCGGCAAAGTATCCGGCTGCCTCTGCGAGGTCCCAGGTAACCCGGCGGTGGCCCGGCCCTTCTGCGATCCGGACGTCACTCGCGCCAAGCCCCCGGAAGGCTTCGACAACCGCGTGAACGAGAAGCGGGTTTGTGTTGATCGATGTGCCGGGATCGAACTCGACTAGGTTCGGCTTGACGACGACGCGTTTACCACGAACGTCCAGCCCACTCTGCCCTACTAGGCGCCGCACTTTGTCGTAGAGCTCCTGCGTGTAGCCGGCTGCTCGGATGATCGCGACTCGCGGCTCGCCCCCGGGGCGGGGCTTCCTCGCGCAACTCGACAAGGCGGTTGCCCCTGCGAGCCCCGCAATAGCCCGCCGCCGTGTGATCGTCCGACTCATGGTCTACCCGAGCAGAAGGTTATGTCCATTCGCCGCGGCATCCGCCAGCACGCACAGGGAACAGTCGACAACCGTGCGGCACCGGGCGGACTCCACCAGTGAATCGGGGACGGGCCGCGAATGAGCCAACAGCGCCATACGCAGCCAGCTTCGGCCTTCGGCCGAACGGCACTCGCGAAAGTGGCGTTCAGCCGTCTCAAAAGACTTCGTGAGCGCCGCAGCGGGTATTTCTTGAAGTGCCAGCAAGGCAAGGCCGGTAGATTCTGGGTAGGATCCGGCTTCATAGCCGAGCGCACGAGAAGAACCGTGATTCCACCCGCCGTCGGCACATCTCCGTAACATCAAGAAGCTCCGGCCGGCCTGGACCCGATCCTGCACGTCCACTCCGATACCGGCGCGGTCAACTCGTTTGAGGGCAAGGATCGTGAGTGCTGTCGGGGCAACCCATCCCGCCGTTTCCGGATACCACGGCCACCCCTCCTGGCTTGTGTCGACGTCGGAGCCCTGGCCCAGCAGCCAGAGCCGCAGCCGGTGCAACGTGCTTGACTCCTTTCCCTCTTGCCGAAGCAGCCAAGAGACAGCGGGTTGAAGGACCTCACGGGAGTGGCCGTCTGCGAGCGCCAGCACCGCAAGTGCCGTGACCCACGTGCTTTGGTCTACAGATGGGTGAGGCGCC
>DATIFQ010000054.1:0-2069 GCA_035455185.1 Bryobacteraceae bacterium
TCCCTCCCTCTGGCCGGTGACGCCGAAGAGGTGCCCGAGGCTGGCCGGTGCGGACGCATGGCCGTGGGAGCCCGCGAGAGTCCGTTCAAGCGCGGCGCGCGCCTCCTCGAATCTCCCCTTCTGCTCGCACGCGAGCCCCAGAATGAATTGCGCGGACGGAAACTCCTGCTCGAAGTGGGTGACGCGCAACGCTTGTTCGATGGCATGGTCGTAGTCTCGGGCGATGAAGAAGTTCCAGGCCATCTCCATGCTGACCACGATGGACAGCGGGTCCAGTTCGTTCGCGTGCCGGATCTGGGGAATGGACTCCGAGAAGCGCCCGGTCGCCGCGAGTAGCGCAGCATAGCCACGATAGGCATGAACGTAGTTCGGATTCAACTGGAGCGCCTGCTGGTACCGCCGTTCCGCGGCGAGCCAGTCGCGGTCATACACTTTCAGGACGTTGGCGAGGGAGGCGTGCGCTTCGGCGAGATCGCCGTCGATCTCGAGGGCCCTGATGGCGGCCTCTTTGGCCTTCGGCATTGCTTCGGCGGGCGGCAACAGGTCGAAGAAGCCCAGGAGGCAATAGGAATCCGCAAGCCCGGCGTGAGCCAACGCAAAACCTGGATCCTTCTGTAGAGCGTGCTGGAAGTAATCGATGCTTCTTTGTAACCCTTCGGCCGACATCCTGTTCCAGTGATACCTGCCTTTCAGGTAATCCTGGTACGCTTCCGTGCTCTGCGTGTGCTGTCGCGCGGTGGCGAAGACGTTCGCTTTCCCGGCCAATTCGGAACGGAGCTTCTCGGAGATTTTGGCCGACAGTTCGGCCTCGATCAGAAGAACATCTGAAAGCTTGCGACTGAACTGCTCACCCCAGATCAGGCACCCACTCTGGACTTCCACCAGTTCGGTTCCGATCATCAGTTCATCGCCGCGCCGGGAGACCCTGCCGGAAAGAACAGCGCCCACGTTCAGCTTCCGTCCGAGCGCCCGGTAATCCACCAGCTTGCCCCGATAGCGGAAGACCGTGCTCCGGGCCAGCACCCGAAGAGCAGGCAGTCTCGAAAGCGCGTTGATGATGGCCTCAGCGAGGCCGTCGACCAGATAGTCGGCATCCGGATCGGCCATCGCATTCTCGAAGGGCAACACCGCAATGGAATTGACTTCGTGGACCGGCTTGGTCGATGGAAGAGCTGACTGGCCCGGAGCGCTGGCGGGAGCGATGAAACGGTAACCGCGACGCGCCATCGTTTCGATGAAGAGGGGCTTCTCGGGCGAGTCACCCAACGCGTGACGTAGCCGTTTCACGGCCGCATTGAGGCTCTGCTCGAAGTTGACGTGCGTATCTGCGGGCCAGAGCGCCTGCTGGAGTTCTTCACGGGTGACTAGTTCCCCGGGACGCCGCAGCAGAAAAGCTAGTATCTGGGCCGGCTGGCCCGAAAGACGCACCCGTCGCCCCTGCTTAAGGAGTTCCCCCGATTTGAGGTCGAATTCGAAAACGCCGAATCGAACTACTACACCCAGAAGCGTTGAAGGGACCATCCGGCACATCCCTGGCAGGAGAATCCATGCACCTAGCCGCACCCAGTAAACTGAGGATCCCCCGTCTACCAAGGGAGTATAGCACAGCGCCGGGTCGGTCATAGTTCCGTGTAATCTTCTGGTGTAAAAGTAGTTCCGGTGTCACAAACGTTTATCTGCAATGTCACTCGATTGCTATTGAAGTACACCTCAGAACAGAAGAAACTGCTGATGTGGGCTAGGAGCCGACCTGGGAAGCCGGTCTGCCCAAGACGACCCGCCGAACGAGGAGTTGTGTTTGATGAGCACGTTTGCGTTTGGCCTTGAAACCGAGCCGGTACCGATGCAAGCTGGCCTGGACCCGCGGAATGTCGCTGCCCTGGAAACTCTCGCCATGTCGATTGTGCACGACCTCCGCAACCCGCTCGCCGCCATTCACAACGGGGCAGAGATACTGAATCGCTCGCAACTCCCCGAGCAGCAGGTCCGGCGCCTCACGCGCAACATGTACAACGCCTCGGTTCGCATCCAGGAACTGCTCCAGGATTATGTCGATCTATGCCGGACGA
>DATIFQ010000055.1:0-6983 GCA_035455185.1 Bryobacteraceae bacterium
GTCTTCGGTGTCGAAGTTGCCGCCGCCGAACAGGTTGTCCTCCCGCGGCATCGAGCTGTAACCCGAGAAGATGAAGTCCGTCCCCGGAAGAAACTGAAGCATCAGCTTCGCCGTCTTCCGGATCTCGGAATGCGACGCCATCGCGTCGTTGCCCGACGCTACCTCAAGGTCCAGCAGAGCCGCGATCAGGTTTTCCGCGAGCACCCCCCGCACCCCGCCCGGCAGCGCTTCCGGCAGCGCGATGCAACTGATCGATCCGTTTTGCACGCCCTGCGATCCAGCGCCCTTGATCGCCATCAGGCACCGCGTCTCAAGGTAGATCATCGACTTCCCCTCGGCGTGCCCCATCAGCGCCTCCGAGCCGCTGCCCGAAGTGAACCGCACCTTGATCCCGCGTGACGCGTACGCCGCCGCCAGAAACGTCTTCGACCACGGAGTGTCGTCGCCGTCCCGGAACGCCTGCTCCGTGCCGTAAACCGACAGCGTCTCCGCGTAGGTCGTCAGTCCCGCCAGCGCCAGTTTCAGCCCCAGCGCCTCCTCCACCGCGCACTGCGTCAGCGCCGTCCCCCGGCCCGTCTGCGAGCCGATCAGAATCGCCAGCGCATTCAGCGGCGCATAGCGCGCCACCCCCACCGTCGTTTCAAGTTCGGCGAACCCGCGCTCCACCGCTTCGGCGGCGTCGGCAGCCAGCAGCGCCGGGTTCTCCTTCCGGTTCGTCACGTGCGCCTGATTCGACGGCGTCCGCCGCGCCCTCATCTTCTGGAGCGTGATCATCATCTCGACGACGTTCAGCCGGTTCACCACCCCCGCCAGCGCCGCCGGCGTCAGCCCGCTTACCATCCGCACAACCTTTCGCCGCGGAACGCGGATGTCCACCATCATGCGCGCGATCTCCAGCGGGTCCATCGACATCGCCTCCGCGGCCATGTCCGGGTCGATGGCGTAGCGGGCGATGAAGCGGTCCAGCATGTCGAACTCCGCCTCCCGCCGGCCGTCCATCTCCACAATGCGTCCGCCCTCCACGCGCACCCCCGGCCGCGGATCGCACGGGCTGTCGAACATGACTAGGCCCGCTTCGGGCCACTCGTGGATGTAGCTGTCCCGGTTCACCGGACGCTCGCGCCGCGCCTCGAACCGCTTCGATCCTGTCACCGGCATTCCCCCATTCTTGCCCACTGGCGTCCCATTTTCAGTACCCTGTACATAATGAAGCGACTTTTCCTTGTGCCGGCAATCCCAATGTTTGCGGTCGCGCTCGCGGTCGCCGCCGAAGAAGACATCAAGCCACTTGCCATCGGCGCGAAGGCGCCGGATTTCAGCCTGCCCGGCGTCGATGGCCGCAACCACTCGCTCGCGGACTTCGCAAAGTCGAAACTGCTGCTCATTGTCTTCACGGCGAATCATTGCCCCACCGCGCAGTATTACGAGGAGCGCCTCAAGCGCATTGTCAGCGACTACAAAGGCAAAGGAGTCGCGGTCGTCGCCATCTCCCCCAACGACCCGCATTCTGTCCGCCTCGACGAGCTCGGCTACACCGACCTCGCCGATTCGTTCGAGGAGATGAAGATCCGCGCCGCGCACAAGAAGTTCAATTTTCCGTATCTGTTCGAAGGGGACAGCACGGGCATCTCGCGCGCCTACGGTCCCACCGCCACGCCGCACGCATTCCTGTTCGATTCGGAGCGGAAGCTGCGTTACGTCGGCCGCATCGACGACAGCGAGCGGGAACAGTACGTAAAGACGCGCGATCTTCGCAACGCGCTCGACGCGCTGCTCGCCGGCCGCGAGGTGCCCGTGGCGCAAACGCGCGCGTTCGGCTGCTCCATCAAGTGGGCAGGCAAGGCGGACTCGGTGAAGAAGTTCATGGCGAAGCTCGCCGCCGAGCCGGTCTCAGTCGAGCCGGTCGACGCCGCCGGTCTGAAGGCCTTGCGCAAGAATGACTCAGGCAAGCTGCGGCTGGTCAACTTCTGGGCCACCTGGTGCGGTCCCTGCATCACGGAGTTCCCCGAGCTGATTGAGATCAACCGCATGTACCGGCACCGCGCGTTCGAGTTCGTCTCGGTCGCCGCCAACTTCCCCGACGAGAAGAACGAGGTGCTCGCGTTCCTGAAGAAGAACGAGGCATCCAACCGCAACCTGCTCTTCGCAGACACCGACAAGTACAAGTTGATGGAGGCGTTCGACGCGGAGTGGAATGCGGCGCTTCCCTATTCGATGCTGATCGCCCCCAACGGTGAGGTGCTCTACAAAATCCAGGGCGCGATCGACCCCCTCGAGCTCAAGCGCACCATCGTCCGCTCGCTCAAGGAAGACCGCTTCAAATAGCGCCGCTCACTTCCCAGGGTTGGCCGTCTGCGCCGGAATCAGCCGGTTCACGATCTCGGCCCGGAAGGAAGGGACCACAATCGCCGGAGACGCCACTAACCCCAGCAGAATCGCCACCCGCAACCAACGGGGAAGGGCTCGCAGGATCGGCCGGCGAGCCTTTCCCGGCCTCGGCAATGGCGTCAACGGCTTGGTCTCCGCATCCGCGGAAACCGCCGTGATCCCGCTGCCCGGATCCCCGGCGGCAGTTCGCAGGTGCACCAGTAATTCACACGCGCTCTGATACCGGCGCTCGGGCTTCTTCTCGATCGCCTTCCGCACGATCTCTCCGAACGCGGAAGGAAGGTCGCCGCGCAGCCGGCACACGTTCGGCGCGTTGCTGTACAGCACCTCGGAGAGCACCGCCACTTCATGCGGCCCCCGAAACGGCAACTGCGCAGTGGCCATTTCGTACAGCACGACCCCGAGGGAGAAGATGTCCGATCGCTCGTCCAACTCCTCCCCGCGCGCCTGCTCCGGCGACATATACGACGCCGTCCCAACGATGCTTCCCGAACGCGTCAGCCGGCACCCGTCCTGCAATTTCGCCAGCCCGAAGTCCGTCAGCTTCGCGCTGCCTTCGGCCGTCAGCATCACGTTGTCGGTCTTCACGTCCCTGTGGATGACGCCCTGGCGATGTGCGTGAGCGAGGCCTTCCGTGATGCCGGCCGCGAACTCGAACAACTGCCGTAGCGACAGCCTCTCGCCCGCCGCCGCCAACTCCCGCACCAACGAACGCACCGTGCCCCCAGGCAGGTACTCCAGCACAAGAAACAGCCCTTCGTGCGTCTGTTTCAGGTCATAAATGGTAGCGATGTGCGGATGGTTCAGGGAAGAAATCGCGCGCGCCTCGCGCAGAAAACGCGCCACCGCTTCCTCGCTCTCCGCCAGGTGGGGCGGCAGGAACTTGAGCGCCACGAACCGGTCCAGCTTCAGGTCGCGCGCCTTGTAGACGACGCTCATGCCACCCTTGCCGATCCGATCGAGCACACGGTAGTGCGAAATAACGCGGCCGACGACGCCGCCCGTCGAGCTGTCTCGCGAGACCCCTCTGCGGAGCGGGACGCCGTTTCGCCGGACTCCGCGGCCAAAGCGCCGGAACGTCTCGGCGAGTGGGGATGTTACGGGTTGGAGTCTACGTGCCACTTCACTCTGGTAGTGCGCTTCTCCCAGAAAGCGTTTCCGGTACTGGGGGGATTATTTTCAATGATATAGTACCCATGGAACCTTGACGCGCTCTGCTACACTGAAGTCGTTTCACTCCAATGAGGTGGCTCAGACAACGTGCGTGGTCTCCGTACGTCGCGGGGGCGCTGATCGGCGTTTTGTCGTGGTTTGCGTTCCTGACGGCGGACGAACCGTTGGGAGTTTCGACGGCCATCGTGCAGACGGTTGCCTTCGCCGAACGCATGATCGTTCCGGAACATATTCAACAGAATCAATATTTTGCAAAGATTCCTCAAGTCGTGAACTGGGGTTGGGTGCTGGTGGTGGGGCTCATGCTCGGGGCGTTCGTCAGCTCACGGCTTTCGGGCGAGGAGAGCGGTGAGAAAGTGCCCCTGGTGTGGCGCGAACGGTTCGGAAACAGTGTCAAAAAGCGCTATTTTGGTGCGCTTTTGGGCGGTTTTTTGATCATTTTCGGCGCCAGAATGGCGGGGGGCTGCACGAGCGGGCACGGAATCAGTGGCTCGCTCCAGCTTGCGGTATCCGGCTGGACGTTTTTCCTGTCGCTGTTCGTCTCCGGCGTGCTGACCGCCCTCGTTCTGTATGGAAAAGGAGACCGCGATGTTTGAGCCGGCGCCCCGGCTGCTGCTCGGCCTCCTGACGGGGTTTCTCTTCGGCTTTTTCCTCCAAAAAGCGCGGGTCACGAAATTCGATGTCATCGTGAATCAGTTTCGGTTCAAGGATTTCACCGTCCTGAAGGTGATGCTGACCGCCATCGTCACCGGCGGCGCCGGAGTTTATTTCCTTCGGTTTGAGGGACTTGCAAACCTACACGTGAAGCCGGCGCAGATGGCCGGCGTCGTCCTCGGAGGCCTGATTTTCGGGGTGGGGATGGCGGTGCTCGGCTACTGCCCGGGGACGGGGCTGGCTGCCGCCGCCGAGGGCAGCCGGCACGCCCTCTGGGGCGTGCTTGGAATGCTGCTCGGCGCCGCGGGCTTTGCCGAAATGTACGCGTTTTTGAGCGGAAATGTGCTCAAATGGGCCGATTTCGGCAAGATTACGCTGCCGGATGTTACCGGCATCCCCGCGTGGGCATGGCTCGCCGGGCTGGCGCTGGTTGCGGCGGCGGTCTTCGCGCTGATAGAAAAGTTCGAGCGGCGGGGCTCACGCGCCGAGCGGGAGAAACGCAGGCGGCTAGCCGTGAACGCGCGGAGCCGGCTGGCTGAGGCTACAGTCGCGGACGCACGTGAAGACACGTTATTCTATTCCTATACTGTGCGGGGCGTGCAATACTCGACATCCCAAGACGTGACGGACCTTCACGATTATCTGCCGGGCGAACCCGGGATGCTTGTCGGTCCGGCGACGGTGAAGTACGTCCCGGAGAACCCGGCGAATTCGATTCTTGTGTGCGAGGAGTGGTCCGGGCTGCGGCGATACGATGCCGATCGTTCTCATACAACCACTGAAAGGAGCTAAAGGAGAAGAGATGAAGAAGACACTGGGAAACTGGAAACTGATGGCCGCGGGTTTCGTGGCGCTTGCGATGTTCGGCGCGGGCTTCCTCGCGGGCGCGAACACATTCAACAAACCGTCGACGGTCCTGCATCTGGTGACGGTGAAGTGGACGGCCGATTCGAACCCCGAGCAGCGGAAGGCCGCCATCGACGGCATCGAGAAAATGGCGTCCGAGGTTCCGGGGATCAAGAACATCTGGCTGAAGCCGGTCCGGGTACAGCCGCGGGATTACAACGCGGTGTTCGCGATCGAGTTTGAGAACCAAGCGGCAGCCGACCGCTACGCCAAGCATCCGGCGCACGAAGCCTGGTACAAGGTGTACGAGCCGGTCCGCGAAGAAAGCCGCAGCCAGCAGGTCACCAACTGAGGGAATCGGGATAGAAAAGGCGCCGTACCCTTCGGGGGCCGGCGCCTTTGTTTTTCAGACCGCCGTGACGTTCTCGGCTTGCAGGCCCTTGGGGCCCTGCTTGACCTCGAACTCGACTTCCACGCCGTTGTCGAGGGCGCGGTATCCGTCCATCTGGATCGCGCTATGGTGCACGAACACGTCCTCGCCGCTGGAGCGCTGGATGAAGCCATAGCCCTTGGCGGCGTTGAACCATTTCACAGTACCTTTTTCCTTCACTTCTGAACTCTCCTGAACAAATGGTGGCTCGCGAAATGATCGCGAACGGCGGCGCGAATCGAGGGACCCTTCAAGACAAGAAAAGCTACGAGATCTCCTCGTAGCTCAGCCCTGCTTCCGACCACCGCGAGACCGCATCGGATACCACACCTGCGTTGAACTGCCTTGAAATTGTCTCAGAACACTGAGTTTAGGTCAAGGGTTGGTTTGCGGCGCCGGTTGGTGTGGACCTGGCGCGCAACGGTTGACGACTTGCGTCACGGAGCCGGTGATCGTGCGAACGAAGCGGAAGCCACAAGGCGACATCGAACTCGCCTACTACACACAGGTGGCGTTGATCATGGCGATGCGGTCATTCGTGGAGCGCAAGGTAGCGACCTTCGACGCGACCCGCGAGGAGATCCAGATGTCGTGAGGGAAGGTCTCGACCCTTGGTTGCTCGCCGATGGCTTCGGCCCTGCTAATAAGAAGCTAAAATGACTCGGTGGATCCTGCCCTGCAGGGCTCACGGCCGGATGCCGATGGCGCTGCATTGAACATCTCGAACCGCCGCCGCTGGGGCATCGTCGGCCTGTTGTTCAGCGCCTCGATGATCAACTACATGGATCGCGCGACGGTCTCGATGGCGCTGCCCTTCATCTCCGCCGACCTCGGACTCGACCCGACGGCCAAAGGTGAATTGCTCTCGGCTTTCTTTGCCTCTTACGCGTTGATGCAGATTCCCATTGGCTGGTGTGCCGACCGCTTCAATTTGAAATGGCTCTATGCGGTGATGTTTCTCCTGTGGTCGTTGGCACAGGGACTTTCGGGTTTCGCGGTAAGCCTGGCCATGCTGATGACGTTCCGAGTGATGCTCGGCATCGGCGAATCGATTTATCTGCCAGGAGGCACGAAAATCGTCAGCCTGCTCTTCCCGCCTGCCAACCGTGGCCTTCCTTCAGGGCTGTTCGATTTCGGCACCCGCACCGGGCTTGTGCTGGATGGGATCCTAATTCCCTGGATGATCGTCCACTACGGCTGGCGTCGGATGCTGATGTTGGTTGGATTTTCCGCGCTGCTGTGGCTGATCCCCTGGATCTTTGTTTTCCCGTCGCATGTGCGCTCGCCAAAGCGGACCGATCATTTACAGCCGCGCGTCTCGTTCTGGCGCGGCGCGTGGGTTCTGATGAGCAACCGCAACCTGAATGGGATCTGCCTGGGCTTCTTTTGCTTTGACTACTACTGGTATCTGTTCGTGAACTGGCTACCGGACTACCTGGTCACCGTGCGCCACCTTACGATCCTGAAGGCGGGATTTTTCGCCTCCCTTCCC
>DATIFQ010000056.1:0-2679 GCA_035455185.1 Bryobacteraceae bacterium
CGTCCCGGAGGTCCCTGTCGATCCGGTGGTGTCGGCCGAGCTCATCTCGCCGCCCGCCTGCGTTCCGCTGGCCGCGGCGGCGAACTCGGTGATGTGCTTGCGGAACTCCTCGAGCTGGCTTCTCACGTTCGGATCGAGTGAAGACGAAGACGCGCTCGAAGCGCTTCCGGCTGACGGGCTCGACGCGCTGGTGCCCGAGGTGCCGGTCGCACCGCTCGTTTCAGGACTGGTGCTGTCGCTGCTCGCGCCGAGCAGGGCGGTCAGGTCGCGGTCGAGCGCCATCAACTGCTTGTTCCAGTTCCCGGTGGCTCCCTTGCTCGAAGTTGTGGTCGCTGACGATGAGTGCGCCGACCCGCTGTGGGAAGGATTCGCGGAGTACGAACGCTGCAAGGCCTCGAACTCACGTCGAATCTGATTCAGTTTGGTTGCGTTGCGGCCTGTGACCGCATTGCGGGGAATACCGTCGAGCACCTGCTTGGCTTCCGTCAGGTGCTGGACCGCTGCGCCGGCGGTGCTTGGATATGCCTTGTCGCTTTGCGCGGTGGGTGTCTGCGGCGTCTGCGATCCGGTGCTGCCCGCCTGGCCGGTCTGCGCGGCGGCGAGAACCGGAAGCGCGATGAGCGCCGCGGTGCCCAACACGGTGGGCCATGGTGACGTGCGTGCCATCGATGCTCCTCCTCCTCGTTGCACGATGTGAATGTTGCCTCGCGAGGAAAGCAGCAATGACGGTGCCAGCGAGCACGACGAGCTGAGCAGGAGAAGCTAGCGCTCTGCCGTTAGCGTGGCATGTAATACCGTTTCAACCAGCGGCTGAGTCCCTCGAGGCCGGGGAAGAGCACGCGCTCGTTGATATTGGCTTGATCCAGCTTGTCGCGGATTTCCCACTTGAGGGCTGCCGGGATGACCAGGCGGTGCCCCGCATCAGGCAGCCGCTCGAGCCAGCGGTCCAGTCTGGCTTCAGGACTCGACAGTAAAGAAAAGAGGGCGAACTGGTTCACGATCCGGTTGTCGAGAGATGGAGGCTCGAAGAACAGCAGGAACTCTGAAGGTGTGAGTGTGTCCAGCTCGTGCTGCGTCGAGGCGACGCGTGAAAGCATCTCGGCGGTGAAGACGTACGATCCTTCCTCATGCAGCTGTTGTTTGAGCACCTCCGGCAGCAACTCGTTGGTCCGGTCGTAGTCGATGGCCCAGATCACGCCATCGGTGTCGAACTTGTCCACGTTGTCGGTCGCAAAATGCATCGCGACGAATGGGGAGTACGTCCAGTCGAGGAGGCGAGTGGGCAAGCCGTGGTGCTGTGCGACGGCGAGCCAGTTCCACATGCCTCCATCCGGCACGGTCTCGCGCTGCGCGTACTTCCTGAAGTTCCGCAGCAGGTGACCCTCGAGGCGGGACGTGGGGCCGCCGAGACGATGGAGGCTCGTACGCAGGTCGTCGGCGGCGTCCTGCATGCCCCGGAACGCCAGGGTGGACCGGTGCCGATGGAGGCTCGGATTCCAGGAGCCTTCGTAGACCAGTTCGTTCAGTTCCTTCCAGCTGCCGACGCGGATGGTGGGGATGGGCACGGGGATCCTTGTCAAGGACAAAGGACGAAGGGACAAACCACAAAGAGGTCCTCTGTCCTTGACAGGCTCTTTACATTTCGTCTTCGTCCGTGTCGCCCAACAGTTCGGCGTCGGTCGTGGGGGGCATGCCGAGATCGGCAGACGGTTCGGCCATCGGGGTCATCGTGGCCTCTTCACCGCCGGCCAAGGCCATTGCCTGGCGTGCCGGGCGGCTCGCGCGGCGAGTCGCCGACTTGCGGGCGCCACCTTTCTTTGCGGCCCCTTTTCGGGTCTTTGCGCCCCCTTTTGCGGCCGATTTGCGAGCCGTTCCCCCTTTCCGGGAGCCGCGGGAGGTCTTCGCCCTGCCCTTGCGCGCAGCTCGCGACGTCTTCCGCACGCCGCGCTTTGCGGCACCTTTCCTGCCGCCCTTTCGGCCGCCTGTCTTCCGGCCCCGGCTCGGCGCGCGCTTAGTACCAGACCGTTTCTTCGCCATGAGGTCCTCCAAATGGGGCCGGCGTACACCGCACCCGGGCGGATGATAGCCGAACTCAACTTGAGCGTCCAACCCAGCGCCGGTAATGCGGCCGTGGAAATCCGTTGTCGATGCTGAAACGGGTCCATCCAGTCCTTGCCGTGGCGATTGAGAAGCGCGACGTGCTCGCCGTCGAGACGACTCCAGATTCGAGAGCCGTCGTATTTTCATTTCGTGCAGAGATTCGCCACCTTCGGCGGCGATTTGGCGGGCGTGGCGAGCTGTGGCCAGCAGGAAGGGGCAGGGCGCCGTTCCTGGCATCTTTGGTATTCTCCTCGCACATGTCCGGGATCCGTGTGGCGATGGTATCTCCGTTATGCCGCCGGGTTATGGACCCGCGCGCGGCCGTGTTGTTCACCATCCTCATCGTGGCCGCTTCTGCCGTTTTTGCCGGCCGCGTACAGCAGAAGATGCGGGACTTCGAGGTGTACTGGACGGCTGGTGCGCGGGTCGCTGCTTCTCAGTCGCTCTATCGAGAAAGCGACGGTCACTACCGTTTCAAGTACCTGCCAGCCTTTGCCGTTGCTGTCTCGCCGCTCGCGCGCCTTCCTCTCGGCACCGCCAAAGCGGTCTGGTTTGCGGTGTCGGTCGCCTGCCTGGTTG
>DATIFQ010000057.1:0-2174 GCA_035455185.1 Bryobacteraceae bacterium
CATAGTAGCTGTGAAGCCGACGAACAAAGCGAGGAAAGCCCCCTGCGGAGGCGTCTGCGGGGGCGGTCGCAGCGGTGTCGGTGGAGCGAAGGGCGGGGGCCAAGGGGAATACGCACCAGCAAAGCACGTACTGGACTCAGAACCAGGCTCGCGTGTCACAGGCGCTGGAGCGTATACGGCAACTTGTGCCGTCACCCACCCGAGGCAGGAGAAGCTATGGGGCGGGCGGCGGAGGTTGTGGCACCTTCATCGTCCATACGAACCGATGGAGGTTGCCCCGTGGTCCAAGTCAATGATCTCAGCCGCAGCCTGGCCGCGTTTGATCCGATCTCGACCTTGGTGGTGGTCGTCGAGATGAGCAAGGCGAGCTGGCTGGTGAGCAGCGTAGTTCCTGGCGTGGAGCGCCAGCCGTTGAAGAAGCTGGAGCCGGATGCGACGGCAGTGTTGCGATTGATCGAGCGGTGGCGGAACGAGGCGGTGCGTGTTGGCCGGCCGATCAGCCGGATTGCGCTGGCCTATGAAGCTGGTCGCGACGGCTTCTGGCTGGCGCGCTGGCTCATTGCTCGGGGGATCGAGGTGCATGTCATCCATTCGGCAAGCGTTGCGGTGTCACGCGAGCGCAAGCGGGCGAAGACGGATCGTCTGGATGCGGCGATGTTGATGCGCGTATTCCTGGGCTGGTTGCGCGGTGAGCGGGGGCACTGCGGGATGGTGGCGATCCCGACGATGGAGGAGGAGGATGCGAGGCGCCCGAACCGCGAGCGCGAGAGCCTTGTCAAGGAGCGTTCACGCATCATCAACCGCATGAAGAGTGCGCTTGCTCGTCTCGGGATCCGGGGATTCAAGCCACACCTGCGCAAGGCGCCAGAGCGTCTGGCAGGCCTGCGGACAGCGGAGGGCACGGGCCTGCCGGCAAACATCATCGAGGAGTTCCGGCGCGACATGGCACGGCTGGCATTGGTCCGTGAGCAGATCAGCTCGATCGAGAAGACACGTGCCGAGCGGCTCGAGCGGGCACCGGATACAGGGCCGCATGCGATGGTGCGGCTGCTCGCCAGGGTGATCGGTATCGGTATCGAGACGGCGGACATGCTGGTGCGGGAGATCTTGTCGCGGAAGCTTCGAGATCGAAGAGCGCTGGCGCGCTACGCCGGGCTCACGGGATCGCCCGACGAGAGCGGTTTGAAAAGCCGAGAGAAGGGCCTGGCCAAGGCCGGCAATGCGCGGGTACGACGTGGGCTGATCCAGTTGGCATGGCGCTTCCTGATGTTCCAGAAAGACAGTGCGCTGGCGCGGTGGTATCGCACGCGGACCGAGGGGCCGAGCGGCGCGCGCAAGACGACAATGATCGTGGCACTGGCGCGCAAGCTGCTGATAGCGCTGTGGCGCCTGGTCACGACCGGTGAGGTGCCGGACGGTGTCGAGTTGCGGACGGCGGCGTGAGCAATACTGTAGAACGAGAAAGGACAAACAGAGTTCGGCACCTGACTGCACTTGATGCGCGGTAGCCGATGACGATCCGAGGTGGCGGCAATCCGCATACGGCTATGGCTGCAATGCCGCTGGGAGAATGGACCCGCCGCCTCGGAGCCTTGCCCGCAGAAGCGTATGACTGCTTCATGGTCGGGGCCCTATATGGGTTCAACCGAATACAAGCGTGGTTCGCGCGCGATTGCTCGTGGCCAATGGCAGGCTCCCCTCGGATCATCGCGTGGCGAACCACCCGATCACGGGCAGCCTGCCGCCGTGCTCGCGTTGGTTAAGGACAAGCCTTCGGCGGCACTGAAAAAGCGCCGTCCTTGACCATCGCTGCGCGCGACGGCGATGGTAATATGCGGTCGCGACGGAAGAATGCTCGCGGCGCGGGTCGAACAAAAGAATGAAGCAACAGCACGACAAAAAGTGGCGTGATGCACCCTTGACAAGGAAAGCCCCATACAAGCCGTATGCGGGAAAGCCGCACGTACGGATCTGGGCGGGGGGCGTGCCATGAAACGCACGTCCCTACCGCTACAGAGGCGCGAATTCATCACGCTGCTCGGCGGTGCGACCGCGTGATCGCTGGCGGCGCAAGCGCAGCAATCTGATAAAATCTGGCGGATGGGTTTTATCGCGCGCGGACACCAAACATTTTATGACTCCCTTTTCGAGGCCTCCGGGAATTGGGGTACGCG
>DATIFQ010000058.1:0-19675 GCA_035455185.1 Bryobacteraceae bacterium
GGTGGCGATGACCACGAGGCAGCCGATGACGTTGTACCAGAGGAACGAGATGCCGGTCAGGAATCGCGCGGCGAAGATCGCCGCTTCACCCGCGATCACCCCGTAGAACGCGCCGGCAGCCCCCACCCGCGGAAAGAAGAACGCCAGCGCGAACACTCCGAGCATGCCGCCATAGAACAGCGAACCAAGCATGTTCACGGCTTCAATGAGGGAGCCAATGTGCTTGCCGAACTCGGCAGTCACCACCGCATAGCCTCCCCAGAACACCGTCGCCGCACGCGAAGTCCAGAGATAGTGCCGGTCCGCCGCGTCTTTCCGGAAATGCCGCTGGTAGATGTCGATCACACTCACCGTGGCCAGGGAGTTGATCTCGGCCGAGATCGTCGACATCGCCGCCGCAAAGATCGCGGCCAGGATCAGCCCGACCACGCCGGCGGGCAAGTAGCGCGTCACGAACGTCAGGAAAATGTAGTTCGTGTCGTTGAATCCTCGCTCACCGGCGGCTTTCTCGGCCAGCCCGGCGCCTTCCCGCCTGACGGAATCGAACCGCTTCTGCGCCTCCCTGTAATCCCTAACGCCGGCCTGCCGCCGATCCGCGTCGCCGCCACGGTTCGCCTCCAGGAGCCGCATCGCCGCGTCCCGGCGGTTTTCAAACGCGGAGTCATACCGCTCGGCGAGCGGCACGTAGTCAGACTGGAAGGAAGGGGCCTGGATCCTCTCCAGCACGACGGGCTGGAACAACATCGGGGGCTTGACGAACAGGAAGAAAACGAACACCATCGCACCCGTGAACAGGATGAAGAACTGCACGGGCACTTTGGCGGCGGCGTTGAACAGAAGGCTCAGACGGCTTTGCGCAATCGACTTACCCGTAAGGTACCTCTGCACCTGCGACTGGTCGCATCCGAAATAGGCGAGGGCGAGGAACATCCCGCCAATCAGCCCGCTCCATAAGTTGTAGCGATCGTTCCAGTCCACGTTGAACGTGACCGCGTTCAGACGCCCTGCCGCGCCCGCGAGCGTCACCGCATCGAGAAACGACACGCCGTCGGGCAGCAGCCAGACGGCGGCGACCAGCGCCGCGATCACACCGGAGATCATGATCAGCATCTGCTGGAAGTCGGTCCAGGTGACGGCTTTGATGCCGCCAAGCGTCGTGTAAACGACGACAAGCAACCCCATCACCATCGTCGTCCACCGGTCCGGCCATCCGAAAATCACAGTGAGGACCACGGCAGGGGCGTACAGAGCCAGCCCCACGGCCAGCCCGCGCTGGATCAGGAAAATCACGCTGACCAGGGCGCGGGTCTTCGCGTCGAAGCGCTTTTCCAGGTACTCGTAGGCGGTGTAGACGTTCGCCCGGTGGAAGATCGGGACCGCCGTGGCCGAAAGGATCACCATCGCGAGCGGCAGCCCGAAGTAGAACTGCACGAAGCGCATGCCGTCCACGTAGGACTGGCCGGTTGTCGAGATAAACGTGATCGCGCTCGCCTGGGTCGCCATGATCGAGAGCGCCATGGCGTACCAGGGCATCGTCTTGCCGGCGAGCAGGTACTGCCGGACGCTGGTGCTTCCCCGCCCCCGCCACAAACCATAGGAGACGATAAACACGAGCGAAACCGCCAGCACCACCCAGTCGAGCGGTCTCATGCGGAAAAGGCCTTCGAAAAGAGGAAGAACAGAAAAATCAGGACGGCAAGCCAGCCGATAATCGCGGCATAAACGCGAGACCACGTGCGAAGGAACGGCGGCGGTTCGTCCGGAACTGTCTTCGCGGCGGGCTGATCGTTGCTCAACGGAGGCTCCTGCCGGCGCTGAGAAAGTTGGCAAAAATCCGGAAGGCTCCCGGCACCCCGGCGGGTAACTGGCGGAACCAGGAAAAGGCGGTGAAAATGTAGACGCCTTTCCCATAGCGGGCAACCAGCGTGCCGCCCGTCAAGGGAGCCTCACCGGGATCGTGAGATTCGAACAGCGTTTCGTAACGCTGGTCCCATTCCGAGGCGAAGTACAGGCCGCGTTCCTGCACCCAGCCCTCGAAGTCCACGGCCGTGATGTGATTGGGCGCCGAGAGCAACGGATGATCCGGATTGGGGAACGTCACCGGCGCTTCTTCCACCGAGACACGACCGCGTCCGACCGTTAGAGAATACGGTCCGAGTTTCCCGAGTGCGGGCGCTTCCCCGCCGAACGGCAGGACGTTATACTGCACGACCAGCGTGCCACCGCCCTGGACGTAGTCCATGAGCCGTTGCTGGCTGGCGCGCAGGTCCTGCCGGACATTGTACGCGCGCACGCCGGTGACGATCGCGTCATACTGTGCGAGATCGCCCCGCACCAGTTCTTCCTCGCTGAGCAGCGTCACCTCGCATCCGAGCTGCCGCAACGCCTGCGGCACTTCATCGCCGGCGCCGACGACGTAACCGATCCGGCGCGCGAGAACGCGGACGTCCGTGCGCACGAGCTCCGCGCGCGAGGGCGGAAAGACCGCCTGGGGCGGGATGTGCGGATACTCGATCACTTCAGCGCCGGAGGAGATCTCCCGGCCGCCGACAACGGCAATCGCCGTAACTTCCCCGCGGGAAGCCCCGGCCGGAGGCGTGACGTCGAAATTGAGCACCCTTTCCTCACCGCGCCCGGACATGCGGAACGGGATACGCCCCGGAGACGCCTTCCAGCCGGATGGGATCCGAAGCAGAAGATCGCCGGATACTTCGGACCCGTTGGCCTTGAGGCGAACGTCCAGAGGCCGGGCATGGTTGTCCGGGAACATCCGCACCGGCTCGGCGATCCTCACACCCACAGGCGGCACGATGTCGAGCGGCCGGACCTGTTCGCCCATCACACGATCCACATAGCGGTGAGCCACGGGCCGCACCAGTTCGATCTCCTGCGAGCCGGCAACGAGACGGAACCGCGCCCGCAGGGCCGGCGGCGAGTCGGGCACGCCCACGAGTTCCGGTGAGCCGATGTGGTAGAGGTTGCCGTCCTTCGGCTCCCTGAGCCAGAACGGCTGCGAATACGGCTGGTCAGGCGGCAGACTGATGGTTATCGTTTGACGAACCGGCTGGTTGTAGTCCAGAGGCATCGAGGCGGCAGTTGCACCCGTCGCCCCATCTGCACCCTCCACGGCGACCCCCGCGAGCTTGAGCGGAAAGCGGGAGCGGTTCAGCGCGACTGTCTCCACCTTGAGTGAAGAGCCGGGGGTGGCGGCGTAGCGCTCGGCGGAAGCGTCCAGCCACAGTCCGGTGCAAAGAGCGATCGTTTCATCCAGCTCAGCCAGTTTTCGCGCCGCCCAGGGGTGTTCGACTGCCGCTACTAGCGGGCGCGCTTTCAAGAGCAGCGGTACCGTCTCTTCAGGCCGCTCCGGGCGGAAAGTGCGGGCCGCCTCCTCCAGGATCGCTCCGATTTCCGCGCCACCGGGAACGCGATTCCAGGACGTATCGATTCCGTCGAACGGATCCGTCTTCGCCGGTTCGCCCGCGACCACCACCAGATAATTCTCAGATCGGCCTTTGCGTTCCGCCGCGCCGAAACCCTGGCTCCGGTGCATGCTACGGCTCATACCGGCGATCTCGGCGTAGGAATACCCCAGCACCGGATCGAACTCGCCGGGGTCGATTCGGACGTGGTCCGGGTATTCTTTGATCACCCGCTCGCGCTCCGCGGACCAGTAGAAAACGTTCCAGAACACCCGCGTGACCTGCCATGGCTCGACCCACTTCAGTTGTTCGGGGAATCGGTTGCGGTCGGGGGCCGCCGCAAAGGCCTCCTTGGCGAGGATGGCCGAGCTTTGGTGATGTCCGTGTCCGTCCCTGGAAGTTCCACTGAAGACGAGCAGAATAACGTCCGGGCGGAAGCGGCGAATGTTCCAAACGACGTCGGCAAGCACTTTCTCGTGGCCCCACTTGGCGAGGGTCTCCTCGGCGGATTTCGAGAAGCCGAAATCGATGGCGCGGGTGAAGAGTTGCTCGGCGCCGTCGATGCGCCGAGCCGCGAGCAACTCCTGCGTGCGGATGATGCCGAGCAAGTCGCCCTGCTCGGGTCCGATCAGGTTTTGCCCGCCCTCGCCACGAGTCAGAGAGAGGTAAGCAGTGCGGAACTTCCGGCCGCGAGCGAAGTAGGCAAGCAGAGCGGTGTTCTCATCGTCGGGGTGAGCAGCGATCATCAGCACGCTGCCGAGAACATTCAACCGTTCGATCGCCAGGCGGGTCTGGACAGCTCCGGCCAGGCTGCGCTGCGCAAAAGCTCGATATGGAGGAGGACTGAGCAGGCAAAGGCACAGGAGGAATAAAGTTCTCCTGTGCCGATTGCCCATGGAAATTCTGCGGCTGGCAGGCGTCTGGCGGCCGCGGAGCAGCTTACTCGCCCTCCCCCATCTGGAGAGCAAGATAGTTCTGGTAACCCACCTCTTTGATGAGGTTAAGCTGGGCCTCGAGGAAATCGACGTGCTCTTCCTCGTCCTTCAGGAGCCGAACGAGCAGGTCGCGGGAGCCATTGTCTCCCTGTTCCGTAGCCAGCTTCACTGCTTTGTTGTAAGCAGCCACGGCGGATACCTCCAGGGCGAGGTCGTTCGCAAGCTGGGCTTTTACGCTGTCGCCGATCTTCAGCGCAAGCGGCTGAGCCATCTGCGGAGTTCCGTCGAGAAACAGTATGCGCTCCAGAAGGGACTCAGCATGCTTCATCTCGCCGATGGACTGCTTCTTGATGTAGCCACTCAGTTTCTTGTAGCCCCAGTTCTCGCACATCTCAGCATGGACAAAGTACTGGTTGATGGCGGTGAGCTCTTCTTTCAGCATTTCATTCAGGACAGCGATCACTTTTTCATTGCCACGCATGTAGGTTTGTCTCCTTCCCAGAATTTCAATTGTATCACCGGAAGAAATACGGCCAGCGCGATCGAACAGCGGGTCAAGGTAGACTTAGATTAGTGTCGTCTGGGAACGTATCGACACTTTACTGAAACTGGGAGGTTTCAAATGGCAACTGGGACTCAAGCGGGGATGGCACCGTCTCCCGCGCTCGTCTTCGACACACTGGTGGCGTACCAGCGCTCCGCGGCGTTGCGCGCAGCGATCGAATTGGACCTGTTTCGGGCGATTGGCGAAGGGCCGGGTGATGTCGCCTCACTCGCCAGGCGATGCTCGGCCTCCGAGCGAGGTATTCGCATTCTGTGCGATTACCTGGTGGTCATCGAACTGCTCGCCAAGGAGAACGGCCTGTACCGGCATACCCCGACCAGCAGAGTGTTTCTCGACCCGAGTTCGCCGGCTTGTGTGGCATCGACTGCGCTTTTCCTCGGAAATCCGACGATGTACGAGCCTTACCTTCGCCTTGCGGACATCGTGCGGAATGGGCGGACGGTCCTCCCGGGGGAGGGTACGGTCGAACCGGAGAACCCCGTCTGGGTGGAGTTCGCGCACAGCATGGCGCCGATGATGGCGCCCATGGCCGCTCCACTCGGAGAGATCGCTTTGGATGGGCTGTCCGGAGCGGTGCGCGTCCTCGACATCGCCGCGGGGCACGGACTGTTCGGCATCGAAGTAGCAAAGCAACGTCCGGGAGCCCAGATTGTCGCGCTCGATTGGGCGCCGGTACTGGAAGTCGCGAGAGAGAATGCGCGGAAGGCGGGCGTGCAGGATGGTTACACAACGTTGGCGGGCAGCGCATTCGACGTGGAGTACGGCGGCCCGTACGACGTCGTTCTGCTCACCAACTTTCTGCACCACTTCGATCCACCCACCTGCGTCGGCCTGCTCAAGAAAGTACACGTATCGCTGAAGCCGGGCGGACGCGCGGCAACGCTGGAGTTCGTGCCGAATGAAGACCGCGTATCCCCGCCCATGGCAGCGGCTTTCAGCATGGTCATGCTTGCCAGCACAGCCTCCGGCGACGCGTATACATTTCGGGAATTGGAAGAGATGCACCGTAAGGCAGGGTTTGAGCGGATCAGTGCACATCCCATCCCGAACAGCCCGCACACGGTGGTGATCGGACACGCAAGGTGAGCGGTAGCCCGTTGTTCGCTCCCTGACGGCCGCGGTTCCAAAGACTCGTGGTGGACCGGCGGTGGGAGCAATGAGCGAATCGTCAGTCGCCGGCGAGCGGGGGGATGAGGCGCAGGGCCGGACGGGTGTTCCACTGCGTCCGGTAGGCTTCGTCCGGATGGCGCTCTCCCAACCCGTACGGATAGCGGGTCATGCCGTGGAACGGCAGCGGCTCCACCGTCTGTGAATAAGCGGTGTTGGCGTCACGATCCTTCTCCCAGCCGTCCACCAGCAAGAGGAAGTCTCGCGTCCAACCCTCCGGCAAGGACGGCAGCCGCGCCGCGTCGTAGCTGAGCCGCAATTCGTCCCCGGGACCCATGACAACCAGCCTGTCGTCCACCACGCGCATCAGTTCCCGCACGTCTCCGTACCGCGTGTACCATCCCGGCGTTGGGTTCCACGTCGAAACCGGACGCACCTTGTCGTAGACAAAACGCTCCGGCTGTTTGCGTTCCGGATGAATCAGGACCTTGGAGAAGCCGCGGAACCGCAGATCAGCGTTCGAGGCGTCCATGGCGGTGAGCCGGGCCTCCGGCGCGCTCGAATCCTCTCCGAGGAAGATTTCGTCCCAGTACACGCACATGCTGGTCACGATCCTCACTTCGCGAGACTTCGAGAGGAACTTCCCGGTCAGATCGACCGCAAGCGTCTTTGTTTTTCCGGACGGCATCCCCATGTTGTCAATTACCGTCCGCCACTCGCCGCGCTCGTCCTTCACTTGCAGATATGGCGGCTGTAATTCCCCGCTCTTCTGCTGCGACACTTTGAGGAACGTGCTGCCGTCGGCCCAGTCCACCCATCCGTTTAACACCAGGACTGCCCGGTTAGAGCGCGCTGCGTCACCAAAGTCCAATTCCACCCAATGCTGTTCAGCGACCCCCTCGTAGTCCCGCGCGAATCCGTCAACGTACCTCAGGTCACGCCGCACGAGTCGATCGAGGACATCGCGGCCCCGGTGATTCCGTGCCCGCCGCGGATAGACCCGGTGATTCACGCCGTACAGCCGGAACTCGGGAAACGGCGGGCTCTTCCACTTGTCGTTGCCGAAGATCTCGACGTTCGACGGATGGTCCACGGCAATCAGTCGCGCCTGATCGAGGTAGGACACCTCGCTCAACTCCTCGGTGATCCGCACTTCGTAGCGGTCGTCACGCGGGACCAGTAACCGGCCCGGGATCTGGACGTATTCGTCGTGATCCACCGCGAAGAACTGGCCGTTGCCCGCGCTCGCCCCCAGCGGTGCGACGCCGAGCACGTCGGTGATGAATTCGAAGCGTTGACCGTTCCAGGTGAAGATCATCGGACAAGACCCGGACAGCTTCGGTGCTTCCTGGAACTTCAGCATGCGGTTGGCAGGCTGCCTGGTCTCGTTCTGGATCATCCCATTCGGCCACGTGATGCGGACGGCGTCCACCTGCTGAAAGTTGCGCAAACCGAAACTGAGCGGCAGCCCGGTGTAAACCTTCTTCTGATAGTTTGTGCCTGCCTTGACTTCGACTTCCGTGCCCGGTGCGAGCTTTGGGTTCTTGACACCCGTGAGAGTGACCGCGACCCAGTTGTTCTCCGTGCTGGTCTGATTCATGAACTGAAGCACGGAACCATCCGAGGCGACCGCCGCCAGGTCCGGACGGCCATCACAGTCGAACTCGGCTTGAAGCCAGGCGACCGCGTCCGGCAGTCCGGCAGGCTTCGCCGCGCCCGCGAACTTTAGCATCCCCTGATTCCGATAGACGGCCTGTCCTGCGATCACGTCGGCCAGCCCGCGAGTCTCCAGATCCGCGAACGCATAACCGCTTGGGACGGCGATCCCGGTTTCGGCCCGCTCCAACTTGCCCAGCCTGTTTCTGAGCACGCCGAGGCTCTTCCCGAGGCGGAAAACGACATCGATCGACCCGTCATTATCCACGTCGAGGCTAGAAAGCGAACCGGCGCCCGCGGGCAATTGATCGAGAGTTTGCGCCTCGAAGTTGCCGAGAAGCCGGTCTTTGTACAGGACAGACGGCCGGTCCTTGTAGGAGACGAGGAGGTCGATGGCCTTGGTGTCGGCCACGAGCCGGAACGCCACCGCGTCGATGGCATGACCGGCGACAAACGGAAAGGCGGCGGTGCGGTCGTCGAAACCGCCGGACCCGATATTGCGGAGCAGCGCGCAGCGCTCGCCCAGCAGGAACAGGTCGGCGTCGTGATCGTGATCGAAGTCGAGCCAGACCGCTTTCTCGAACCGGCCGGGCGGAAGAGGCACATCCAGCTTCCGGTACGTGCCTTTTTCGTTCAGGAATAACAACGGGCCGGAGCCGGTGAGCACGGCGAGTTCGGGAAGCCCGTCGTTATTGGAGTCGCCCGCAGCCACGCTCACCACGTCTTTGAGAGAGGCAAGCGCGTCCTGCTGCAGGGGAAGACCGTTCCGGTACATCCGGATGCCGGCGGATGACCATGCCAGCAACTCCGGCAGTCCGTCGCCATCCACGTCGGGTGCAATCATGCCGGCAGTCTGCGCGTCCACCGTACCCGCGAGCTTCCGGCCGTCGAATTTCAATTCTGCAGGCGGGGAAGCTTCCCTGGCGGCGTCTTTCGGATCGACGATCTCGTAGATCTCCGAGTAGTAGCTCCAGTTGGTGTCCTCGGCATCGGCGTCGGGGTCCTGGCGCTGCTTGAGCAACTGGAACCGCTTGAGTGCGGCGCCCGCTTCCTGCATACGCTCGGCCTCCCGGAATGTATCGAAGATCTGGAACAGCGGCGCGGCGAAGTTCGGATCGAGCTTCGCGGCGATCTCAAACTCCTTCAGGGCGTCTTCGGTCTTCCCGGTGTAACGGTAGAGCACACCGAGGTTGAAATGCGTGATCGGCTCGCCGGGAACGAGCTCCGCCATGCGGTGAAACTGGGCGATGGCGCGCGGGTAGTCGCCGTTCTTCTTGTAGGCGACGCCCAGGTTGAACCAGGTGTGCGGGATGGACGGATCCGCTTTTTGCACTCGTTCGAGTTCGGCGACGCCCTCCTCAACCTTTCGGGTGCGCAGCAAGGCGAGTCCGTAGTTCACTCGATCAAGGAGAGAGTCGGGCGCGAGTTCGAGCGCTTTTCGAAACTCATCCACAGCCTCATCGCGGGTCGTTTGGTTTTCATAGAATGCCTTGCCGAGGTTGCGATGTTGCCACAGACGCTCTTCCTTCGCACGGGAATCCTCGGAACCGCGCGACACCAGGAGGAAGGCGACAGCCAGCATCGCCGGAAACACGAGAAACCGGAAGCGAGTGCCCATGGAAAGGGAGTCCTTATCTCTCGACCAGTATAGACAGGGCGGAGGAGTGACCGTATCAGGAGCGGCTCAGAAAGCGAAAAGCCACTGTTTTTCCAAAGGCGGCAGCTTCCAGCGGACGGTGCCGGCGATTGGGCCGGGTTCGCGGCGTGCATTCACCGGCAGGCCGTCTACCCGGGCGCCCGCGGCCGTGACCAGCGACGGCTCGACGCCGGCCGGAGTCGAAAGCGATACGGTTGTCCGGCCGCCGCCGCGAGTGCAGTCCACGCGAATCGGTCCGGCGGGCGAGTGAATCGTGCCGGCTACGGAGTCGAGGCCGCCGGGTTGCGGCCGCACGTCGAAGGCACGGAATCCGGGTGCCGTGGGTTGAACCCCGAGGATGTCGCCGTAGAGAACATAGAGGATGACCGGACCGTTCTGACACCAGACGCTGTTCCGGCGCGGCTCCCAGTCCTCGCTGAAGGTGCCGTTCTCGGTGAGCGATACCATCGCCGCCCAGCGCTCGCGAAGGTCGCGCACTACGGCGTCCGCGCGCCCGTAGCGGCTGAGCGCCCACAATCGCCAACCGCCATTCGCGGGGAAGGAGAAGCCAGCCTTCGAGCGGGGCCTCTTCAGGTCGAAGACCGGCCCGTTGGAACCGGTGGGCAGATCCGCTAGCACGTTCACCGCGGCGCGTTCCTGGTCCGGAGCGAAAAGTCCGTAGAGGAGGGCCATGGCCAGCGTGCGTTCGTGGAGGCGCAACTCGCCGTCCTTGCGCACGCGAGGAAGATTGTCCACGAACAAACCGTGTTCGGCGGACCAGAAGTGCCTTCGTACCGTCTCCGCCACTTCGGACGCACGGCGGCGGGCCAGAGCGGCGTGTTTTGAGTCGCCAAGCCAGTCCGCCATGCGGGCGATGCCTTCGAGTAGATAGCCGATGTAGTAGATGTTGAGCGATGCCTGCTTGTCGATCTCCGCGAGGAAGCCTCGGTGGTCGATCCATACACTGTTGCGGACCCATTCCGTCACGGGAAGGAGTCCGTCGCGGCCGACATTGGAGGCCAGGAATTGGTCAAAGCGCAGAAAACGAGGGTAGAGGCTCTCGATCGCGGTTTTGTCGCCGGAGTACAGGTAGTAGTTAGCGGCGGAGATGACAAAGCCGAGGCCATGGTCGAGAATCGGTCCCCACTTGGTTAGCTTGAGACTCTTCTGCCAAAGGCGCGCGCAACGGTCCCACGCGGGCCAACTGTCCATGAACCACCCCTCGTCGTTCTGGCCCTGCGCGAACGTTTCGAGCATCCGCCGGGGCTGGCGGTACTCGCCGAACGCGCAATAGGAGACGAGCTTGGCATGGTCCACATCACCGGCGTACTGCTGCCGCTCGCGGGTGATGTTGTCCATCAGAGTGTCCTGCGACGTGATGAGGTGCGTGGTGATGGCGCCGCGGATGGCGCGGTTGATGGCTTCGTCGGAGGTGGTGACGTCCGGCTGTTGCGGGTAAGGATAGAGCCGCTGGGTGACGCCGCACTCGAGAATTTCGACCGGGGCTTCGCAGCCGCGGACGGCGAGTTGAAGGTGTCGAACTACATCCCAATCGAAGGCCTCGTAGTACGTCTCTCCTTCCCGAGCGGTGACGCGAATCCACTGGCCATAGTTGGGATTGGTGCGGAGGAGGAGTCTGCCCGGCTCCTGCGATTCGAGGAACAGCATCTCAAGAACACTTCCGGCGGGCGCACGGAAGCGGACGAAGGGATAGCCGGCCACTTCGCCTTCGAAGTCGAACGTCACGACGGCCGAGCGCTTTCCCGGCGCCGCAAGGCGAAGAGGAAACGGGCCGGCAGAGGAGCGATTCAGCACGACTGAAGGGGTTTCCTGTTCGGTGAAGGCATCGGGTGGAAAGCAGTCGAAGTATTCCCCGGCAGGCACTTGCCAATCGACCCAACCGGAAGCGGTGAGTCTTTCAGGATGGACAACGCGCTCGGTCATCAACGGGATGGTGCGGGGTTCGATTCGCCAGTCATCGTGGAAACCTTCGGGAGACAGCTCCGTGAGCAAGGGCCGTCCGGGAGGAATGTCCCGGACGGCGGCAGGGCGCCAGCCGGAGGCGTCGAAACCGGCCTCATTCCAGCCGTACGGATACTCGCGGGCATCGAACTCTTCCTGAAGGGCCCGCAGGTACCAGCGCTGATAGTTGCCGGCAGGCCAGGACCGGGCACGATGCGACTGCCAGGAGTCGCCGGTCAGCAGCTCGAGCGCACCGCCGGCGGTGGGGATCTCCGCCTGGAAGAGGAAGCCCGCACAAGCCGGATTGCCAACCGGGGTTCCGGGAACATACGTACCATCGCCTCCGCCGAACGAACACACGAGGCCGCCGATGACGTTCTGGCCTGGCCGCAGGTGCGGAGCGAGATCGACCGGGTCGACGTCCCAATATCGCGGGTCGCAGGGAGCGGGGCCGCGCTGGACGAATCGCCCGTTGATGTAAAGCATGTAGCGGCTGTTCCCGGATACCCAGCCTGTCGCCTTGGCGGGCGCCTGCGCGAGTTCGAACTCTTTGCGGAAGAAAACGAACGTACAGGGGAGCGTGCGCCGCTCCGGGAACCAGATCCAGCGGGCCTTCCAGTCAACCGTCGCCGGCGCGGGCGCAGCGGGGCTGACGGCGGCCGGTTCAGCGACCGCCGGGAGTCCGAGGATAGCGGGCGCGGAGACACCGGCCCCGAGAAACTGGCGGCGGGATGGCCGCGTAGCTGAATCGCTGCTCATGGACGCCTCACGCAACCGCGGGCTGTTTTTTACTGTCGCGGACCAGGATGAACACCAGCAAAGTCGCCACAAGCGGCACGAAGCTGGCCACGACGAGGATCGGCTCGAACGAGTAGCGGTCCGAAACCCAGCCGATCAGGAACGTCGAAATGATTGTGCCGATGCCCGCGCCGGTGCCGCTCATCCCGCTGACGGAAGCCACCGTGCTGCTCGGATAAAGGTCCGACGGCAATGAGAGCGCCATGGTGGACCAGGCGGCATAGGCGAAGGTCGAGATCGCGAACAGCGTGATGATCAGGGAGAATTTCGAAACGAAGACGACCGGAATCAGAAGCGCCATGCCGATACCGCAGATGAGGATGACGAACTTTCTCGCGCGGAGCACAGGCCAGCCCCGCTGGATCAGATAGCTCGAGAAGCCGCCGCCGAAGAAGTTGCCCAAGTCGGCAGCCAGGAATGGCACCCAAAAACCGATGAGCGTGTTCTCGAGCTTGAAGCCTTTGGAGACTAGGTAGATCGCGAACCAGTCCGTGATGAAGAACCAGACCGGATCGGTGAGCGAACGGCCGAGGATGATACCCCAGGTCTGTTTCAGGCCGAGCAAGCTGCGCCAGGAGGCGGGCCGTTGGCCGGCGTCGCCGTCTTGGCGAAGCGCGCGAGTTTCCGTCTCCTGCTCTTCCCGTTTCGACTTGAGAATCATGTCGCGCTCTTCGGCGCTGAGATTCGGGTGTGATTCCGGAGGATGGTAGAACGCCCGCCAGATCAGTACCCAGATCAAGCCGAGGATACCCACGAAGATGAACGCGGGTCGCCAGCTTCCGAACGTAGTATAGAGCCAGATGACGAGAAACGGCGCGATAGCGCCTCCAACCGAGGAACCGCTGTCAAACAGCGCAACCGCCCATCCGCGTTCCGACTTCGGGAACCACTCGGCGACGGTCTTGGCAGCTCCCGGCCAGTTGGCCGACTCGCCGGAACCGGAGAGGAACCGGAAGAATGAGAAGCTCTTCAGTCCGGACGCCGTCGAAACCAGCATCGCGACCAGCGAATACCAGGTGACGGAAATCATCAGCCCGCGCCGGGAGCCAAGCCAATCGAGAAAACGGCCGGAGAGCGTTTGTCCAAAGGCATAGGCAACGCGGAAGCTGATCACGATGAGGGCGAAATCGGAATTCGTCCAGGTGAATTCCTTCTTGAGGAACGGCGCCATCACGGAAAGTGTCTGGCGATCGATGTAGTTGATCACAGTGGATGCGAAAAGTAGTCCACCGATCCACCAACGGAGATGGCGGATGGTCCTATGCTTCTTTGGCTGATCGAGCAAAGTATTGGCTCCCTGGAGGCGCTGGATGTCCGTGGGACAGACCCTACATGATATCGAAGCGCCGCTTTCCGGGTATAGTCGAAAGATGCTCCGGAGGGATTTTCTAGCGGCGATGACGGCGTTTCTCAAGAGCGATAAGGTCGAAGAGGCGGCTCGCTTGATCGAGCGGGCGACGGAGTCGGGTGAAGTGTCGGCTGCGGTTCTACGCGTCCAGCACGGAGGCGACGTTTTCTCCCGGGCTTTCGGCAAGGCGAAGACGCCCGAGACGGTATTTCTGATCGCATCGATCACCAAGCCGATGACGGCGACGGGCGTGATGGTCCTGGCGGATCGCGGGATGCTCTCCCTCTCCGACCCGGTGCGGAAATTCATTCCGGAGTTTCAAGGCGGGGACCGCGACTCCATGACGATTCGCCATCTGCTGACGCACACGTCGGGATTGCCGGACATGCTGCCGGAGAATATCGAACTGCGCAAGCGCTTCTCGCCGTTGAGCGAGTTCGTGAGCGGCGTCGTTCGGACGCCGTTGCTCTTCAAACCGGGCGCCCGCGTACAGTATCAGAGCATGGGTATCCTGCTGGCGTCGGAGATCGCCCGGCGAGTTACGGACACCGCATTTCCGGAGTTTCTGAGGAAAGAAGTTTTTGTGCCCCTCGGTATGAATCGGACCTCCCTCGGGCTCGGCAGCCGCAAGATTCCCGATACCGCGATTTGCCAGGTGGCGGAGGAGAAATGGGGCTGGAACAGCACGTACTGGCGGAATCTCGGCGCACCATGGGGAGGGGCCCATTCGACCGCCGTGGACATCAATCGCTTTCTTCGCAGTTTTGCGAAGCCGGATGGAAAAGTGCTGAAACCGGAGACCGCTAGGTCCATGGTGACGCCGCAGACGAAGTTTCCGGGCGAGTCGTACGGCTTCGGCTGGCGGACAACTCGCGGTGGGTTCGGGCGTGCCTGCTCAGAGCGGACATACGGCCATGCCGGGGCCACCGGCACGCTGTGCTGGCTGGATCCGGATGCAGACCTGAGTTTTGTGGTGCTCACTACGAAGCCGTTGGACGCATCCGAAAAGACCCTGCTGCATCCTGTCTCCGACCTGGTTTCGGAGGCGCGCTAGAATCGTGCATTCGGAGGCAATCCCAAGTTGACCGACTGGAGGCAGCATCCGCATCGCCGCTTCAATCCGTTGATCCGCGAATGGGTCCTCGTCTCACCGCACCGGACACAACGGCCGTGGCAAGGCCAGGTTGAGAGACACCCCCAGCCCGCGGACCAAACTTACGATCCGAATTGCTACCTGTGCCCGGGCAACGAGCGCGCACGGGGGGCGAGGAATCCGAACTACGAGCATACGTTTGTCTTCGAGAACGATTTCGCCGCCATGCGGCCGGATACGCCGTTCTTCGAGTCCGACCAGGGCGGGCTGATGACGGTACGCAGCGAGCGTGGCGTCTGCCGGGTGGTGTGCTTCTCACCGGATCACAGCCTGACGCTCTCGCGCATGACGCGACCGGACATCCGGCGGGTCGTTGATGTGTGGGCGGAGCAATACTTCGAACTCGCGGGCATCGACTGGCTGAACTACGTGCAGATCTTCGAAAACCGCGGAGAGATGATGGGATGCAGTAACCCTCATCCGCACTGCCAGATCTGGGCGAATGAGGCGCTGCCCAACGAGGTCTCCAAGGAGCAGGAGGCGCAGGCCGAATATCGAAGCGCGAACGGTTCCTGCCTGTTGTGCGACTACCTCACTATGGAGTGGAAAGCGGGCGAGCGCCTGGTCTGCGAGAACGACGAATTTGCAGCGTTCGTGCCGTTCTGGGCCGTCTGGCCGTTTGAGACGCTGGTCGTCAGCAAGGCCCATGCAACGGGACTCGACGAACTCGACCCTTCGCAACGGGACAGGCTGGCGGACATCCTGAAGCGAGTGACCACGCGCTACGACAACCTGTTCGAGACATCGTTCCCGAACACGATGGGATTCCACCAGCGGCCCACCGACGGGCAGGCACATCAGGAGTGGCACTTGCACATTCACTTCTACCCGCCGCTTCTGCGCTCGGCGACCGTCCGGAAGTTCATGGTGGGCTATGAGATGCTGGCGAGCCCGCAACGGGACATCACGGCGGAGAGCGCGGCCGAACGATTGCGCGGGGTCGGCGAACGGCACTACCTGAACGACGGCGCTCACGAAGCCTGAATGCCGCAACGGCCGTGAGATACTGGCCGGGATGGAACGGCAATTCTACTTGAGCCTGGCGGCCCGCGGCCTGCGGATGCCGATCGGGACGGATCTCGTTCTTCACGAACACGATGATCCGGAGGCGATCATGCGAAACGGGAGGCGGCTTGGTCAGGTTATGGCAACCGCCGCCCGGCGCTATCGGACGCCGCTCGCCGTTCCTTTGATGGATCTTCGCCTCGAAAAGGCTGACCTGTTGCGGACGTTGGGCGTGGCCGAGTCAGAGGTGGACACTTTCCACTTCAGCGCCGCACCGGGGGAGGAATCACTCGCGAAGGTCGAAGCGGCCATGGATGCGCCGTTCAGCCAGAGGAACCAGGCGAACATCGACTCGATCGCTTACATCGCCCAGGAAACCGACCTCGTGCCGGTCGGCATGGCAATCGGCCCATTTTCCCTTTCCACCAAGCTGATGGCGGACCCGATCACGCCGATCGCCATGGCCGGCACAGGTTTGACCGCCGAGGAGGATAGCGGTGTGCTGATGGCAGAGCGCTGCCTGGCTCTCGCCGAGATGGCCGTCTCCAGATCGATTCAGGCCCAGGTTCGCGCAGGTGCGAAGGCGGTCATTATCTGTGAGCCCGCAGCGAACATCGTGTACCTGTCGCCGAAGCAGATAGAGGCCGGCTCGGACATTTTCGAGCGGTTCGTCATGGGACCGGACTTGCGTCTGAAGCGGCGCCTTTCCGATGTGGGCGCCGACCTGATCTTCCACGATTGCGGCGAACTCACCGCGCAAATGGTGCGGGAGTTCGCCAACCGGCTCGATCCGGTGATTCTCAGTTTCGGCAGCTCACGGAAGCTGTGGGAGGACGCGGCACTCGTGCCGAAGCACGTCGTGCTTTACGGGAATCTTCCCACCAAGAGCTTTTACTCCGACGCCGCCATGCCGGTCGAACAGGTCAGCGAACTGACCAACGAGTTGACCGACAAGATGCACGCCAGCGGACATCCGCACATCCTCGGGTCGGAGTGCGACGTGCTGCATGTGCCGGAGGCCGCGGCGACGATCCGCCGAAAGGTGGAAGCGATGCTGGACTCCACTTCGCTGCGATGACCGTTAGACCGGCGCGACCATCCGCCGGCCACGGCAGATCGTCAGACGGCTGACAAGGCGTTTCTTAGCGACCACGGCATTCTTCTGGGAGTCGACGAGCCGGAATTCGCCCTCCTCCATCGCGAGCAGCGCGATGTCCGCCGGAGCGCCCGGTTCGAGAGTGCCCATGCCGGGCAGGCGACCGATCACCTTCGCAGGGGCAGCGGTCGCGCGGAGCAGCACGTCGTCCAGGCTCATGCCAAGATAAAGGAACTTCGACAGCGTGGTCGGCATGTCATAAACCGGCCCGCCCGTGTTGAGGTTGTACAGGTCGGTCGAGATCGTGTCCGGGGGGAAGCCAGCGTCAAGCGCCTTCCGGCCGATGTCGAAATTGAAGCTGCCTAGGCCGTGGCCGACGTCGAACAGAACGCCCCGTTCGCGAGCTTCCTTGACGCCGGGCTTCAGCCGGCCTTCGCGATCCATGATGCCAAGCGTGTGGGTGTTGAAGCAGTGGGTGACGACGTCGCCTGCTCGCAACAACTCCATCACTTCGGGTGTTTCGGGCGGCGCGAAGCTGATGTGAACCATCAGGGGAACCTTGAAGGTGTCGCCAAGCTCGCGGCCGATTTTCAGGAAATCGAGGCTGTAGCGCCCGTTCATATTCGCACCGACATAGACCTTGACGCCAAGGATGATGTCGCGATTGGCAACCGCAACTTCGCCGGTGCGTTTCATGCCGGAGCTGACATACTTCACTACGTCCACGTCAGGATTGCGCAGATTGGGGTAGAGGTGGATGTAGCCGAACACCCGCGAATGCTGCGGCGCGACGACGAACCGGCGAAACCCGTCGGCCTGATCTGAGCCGAAGCTGCCGGCATCAACCCATGTGGTAACGCCCGTCCGCCAAGCAATCGGATCGGCTTCGATGCTGAGGCCGGTCGCGGCGTGATAACAGTGTGTGTGGAGATCGACGAGGCCGGGGGAAACGTACAAACCGGTCGCATCGATCACTTCCAATCCCCTGTCTTCCGGGATCCGTTCTTCGACAGCGGCGATCTTGCCGTCGAGGACGGCGACGTCCGCGCGGCGGCGGAACTTGCGTGCCGGGTCAATGACCTCACCATTCCGGATCAGGATGTCGTAACGGCGACTCGTTTGCGCCACAACGGCCGGAGAGGCGGCTAGGCTGGAGAGAAAGGCTCGTCGGTTCATCAGAAGGGTCTCCTGTTCATTTCGCTTCGGGCACTGCGCGGGCGAGCCGCAGGCCGTTCCATCGCAAACGCCGTCCGGGGCGTTCTCCGTGGCGGGCGGTGGCGTCGAACCAGCCGGCAGGTTCGATGTAGGCGCTCCCGCGCAGTATACGAAGTCCGTCTTCCGAGGCCGACTCGCGGCCGTCGCCGGCATCATACGGATATGGACGCGCGAGACTCGAGCACCACTCGCGAACGTTTCCTCGCATGTCAAACAGACCGAGACGGTCGGGCCGGCCCGACCCAACGGGCCTTGGCTTCACCGCACCAAGCACTTCGTCTGAGCCGCCACCGGCGCGAGCGGCCGACTCCCATTCGGCCTCGGTGGGAAGTCGGAGCCCGCCGCCCTCCACCTTTTCACTCAGCTTCGCAAAGAAGGCCTGGGCATCCTGCCAAGAAATCTGTTCGACAGGAAGACGGTCGGCGTCCGGGAAGTCCTTGCCCTGGTGGGCGCTGGGATTTGCGCCGGTCACCGATTTCCAGAGCGCCTGCGTGACCTCGGTTCGCGCTAGATAAAAAGGCTCCACGCGGACGGTATGCACCGGCTTCGCGCCGCTGAACTGATCCGAGCCGATCTCGACGTCGCCACCGGGCACGAGCACCATCTCAACATCGAAGCCGGTCAGCCGGACCGCGCGGGGCAACCCGGTCTCCGCATCGAACTCACTACCGACGATCTCGAAGCCAGGAAGGAGGGGGGCGAGACGCCGCTCACACATCCGAAGCCGCCGCTGTGCTGTCCGGTCGCCAGGTGCTTCGCCGAGCGCGGAGTGAAAGGCTGCGCGGGCCGGTTCCCATTTCCCGGCGGCAGCATACTGTTCACCCTCGCGCATCCGGAGCGCGTAGCGGTCCGAGCGGGCGGCGGCTTCCGCGACGCCTTTGTCCGCGGGCGCCGGAGGCTTCGCCGGATCGATCAGCGCGTGAGGGTGGTGACAGCTCTGGCAAGAATCGGTTCGCTTCGTCTTCGGGCAGGGGTTCTGATGGCAGCCTTTGCAGAGAGCGGCGACCTCGGCGCCGCGGGGGATACGGTCCGGCTTGACGTTGTTCCGCTCGTCGATCACGTGGCCCTTGCTCGCTCCGTGACACTCGACACAACCCACGCCGATGTTCGGGTGCCGCGAGTAGCCCCATTCCAGCACGGAGATAACGTGACAGCGAGCACAGACGCCGGCTTCCTTGAGTCTTTTGTCAGCCTCACTCTGCGGATACGTGAGGGCGGGCAAGAGCAGCAGGGAGATTATCGTCAGGCGCGCCATTGTTCCTCCAGCCAGCGGTAGTGGAGCGGCAGCCAGCCAGGTCCGCAGAGGTCCGCAAGGCGGCGCGCGGCGTCGAGAGCAGCCTTCTCTTCCGGCAGCATGTCGTGGTATCTCGCGAGCGCGCGATAGTCCTCCTCCAGCCATTGCATGTCGAACAAGCCCGGGATCGCCGTCGAGATGAAGGGCTTCGCGAAGACGAAACGCAACGCAGCCATGCAGAGCGTCTCGTCGGGGAGACGGTCGAGGCTCTTCGTCAATTCTGCGACAACTGCGGGAATGATCGGCTTGTTGTTGCGCTGCCAGAGCTGTATACGGTCGCTTTCGGGTGCGGCTCCTCGAGGCGAACGGGGATCGAGTTGCACGATCGAACCCTGCGCCAGCGGTTTCATCGCGATCAGACCGACGCCCTGGCGGATCGCGGCGGGCAGGAACTGGCTGTAGTCGGCGCGTGCGTGGATGAAGTTGTATGGGAAAAAGAGGTAGTCGATGCCTTCGAGTTCGTCGAGGGCCATCGTCATGGTGCGT
>DATIFQ010000059.1:0-2133 GCA_035455185.1 Bryobacteraceae bacterium
GCCCGTTCCGGTATCGATCCGAATAATGGCTGGACGCGCGGATTGATCAACCCAACCAACTCCTCCACCACCGTCCGTACGGTGTCCAGTCTGCCGCTCCCCAAGTCAATCGTGCTCCCCTCCACTTCTTTCGCAGAGGCTGCGGCGATGTACCCGGCCACGACGTCGTCCACGTATATCCAGTCGACTTTCCGCGCCCCGCTCGACAACTCCGGTGTTTGTCCCTTCAGCAGGGAGAGCGTCACGTAGGGTACCAGTTTCCGGAGGTCCTGCTGGCCGGGGCCGTAGACCATAAAGAGACGCAGGATCGCTACCGGTGTTTTGTACAGCGCGTGAAACATCCGGCCATAGGCACTGGCGGCGAACTTGGCGGCTGCATACGGCGAGCTCGGCACTGCATGGTCTGGGCCCGGTTCGGGCTCTTCCAGGGAACCCGTCAGCAAGATCCGCTCGCAACCCAGCTCGGTGCCGGCGGTCAGGAGATTTACGGTACTGGCGAGATTGGCGGAGAACGTGGGCAATACCAGCTCAATCGAACGGGATCCCGCGACGTGGCTGGCGAGGTGAAAAACGAAGTCCGGCCTCGCCGCCTTGAACAGAGCACGCACTGCCTCGATGTCATCAAGCCGGTTTGAATGCCATCGCGCGCAGAAGTCCGTGGCGGCACGCTCCGTCCGCGACACCCCGTGGACCTCCATCCCCGCCTGCGTCAGGTCGCGACATAACGCCGATCCGATGAATCCGCTTGCGCCGGTAACAAGGGCGCGACGTCCAGCCAATGGGGTGTTATTGGTCATAGGTTTGTTCGGCACTTCCGCAGAATGCGTGGGTCGGACCGCCGTCAGCTGCCTCTCGCTCCGGGAGAGGGTTGGGGTGAGGGGATTTAATCAGTTCGTGATGAATACGCTCAAGAACGGCCTGCGTCCCGTTCAGTATTTCATGATTCCAAAATTGCAGAACCCGGTAGCCCAGGGTTTCCAGATAGGCTGTCCTCTCACTATCTCGGTCCTGCTGTTCCTCATGCTGACCGCCATCGTCCTCAACCACCAACTTGACGTCAGGACACACGAAATCGACGATGTACGGCTCAATCACCAACTGGTGCCGGAACCTGAAACCACAGAGACGACGCACCCGCAAGTGATGCCACAACAAGCGTTCTGCATCCGTCATTTGACTTCGCAGCATCCGGGCCAATGACTTCATGTATTTCCGATCCCCTCTCCCTGGCCCCCTGTTCCCGCCCAGGGTGCACGAGAATCGCGTGCACCCGTTCGACGGGGAAAACTTCGGCGCTGCGCTTTCCTGCTCCGCGCGAAGTCCAGCCCGTTGCCAGCCCGGGGCAGGCAACAGCTGCCCGCCCGTTCGACGGCGAGAACGTTCACCGAACGTTCTCGAAACCTCCGTCTCACCCCTGGCCGGGCGTTCGCGGCTCGCATTCTCGCCGCTCACCCGCCGGACCTTTTCCTGTTTCCGCCTCACCCCGGAGGGAGAGGGATTAATAATTAACACTTTCACGGCCAACCGGCTCCAGGATATTACAGTGACCGACTGCATAGCCAAAATCTGCGCGGCATGAATTCAAGAACATCTTCACAACCACAGATGGTTACGGTGGTAAAAATGCTCAATCTACCCAAAATCCAGCGAAAGAGTGTTTATTCTTGTTACCACGCCATTAGCTGCCGGTCGGCGCAGGAGGCTCCGCGGCGCATTTCCGGAGCAGCCCGACACGCTCCAGCGCATCGGCCGCGCGCTTGATCTCCCGGAATGGCAGATTCGCCATTTCACAGACATCCAGCAGGCTGTGCGCACCATCGGAAAGATTCAACACCCATAACAGCGCCATCTGATCCAGTTTCTGGTTCGGGTCCGCCCCGACAGCGCTGTACAAGCCTCTGCGTCCGAGCTGCGGCTCGCATTTGGGATTGAGATTGAGGTAGCTTCCGTTGCCTTCAAGGACCTCGACGACATGACGATAGGCGTCGAGCGACGTTGCCAGGTTTTCCGGGCGCACGAAGTCCAGGTTGTCCGCGGAGGTGTGGTACTCGGGAAAACTCCCATGCGGCGAGCGCATGAGGCATCCTACCGGCAGATTAAACCCGGGAGAGCAATATTGCCGCTCGTCATAAC
>DATIFQ010000060.1:0-19778 GCA_035455185.1 Bryobacteraceae bacterium
GGAGATGGTGATGCCCGGGGACAACGTGAACCTGACGGTGGAGTTGATCACGCCGGTGGCGATGGACAAGGGCTTGCGGTTTGCGATCCGCGAGGGCGGGCGCACCGTCGGCGCCGGTACGGTTACGGAAGTCTTGGAGTAGAGGCAAGCCGCCGGCGCACTCGTGAGTCCGCTGGCGGCGCGCCCCTACAGAGGGCACGATGCTCAGAGAACGCATTCGAATTCGGTTGAAGGCATACGATCACCGCATCCTCGACGAGTCAACAAAGGCCATCGTAAAGACGGCCGGCGACACGGGGGCGCAGGTGGCGGGACCAATTCCGCTGCCGACGGTGAGGAACCGCTACACGGTCCTCCGGTCGCCGCACGTGGACAAAAAGTCCCGAGAGCAGTTTGAGATCCGGACCCACAAGCGGCTGTTGGACATCCTGGAACCGACCCAGGACACGGTTGATGCGCTGATGAAGCTCGACCTCCCGGCGGGCGTGGACGTGGAGATCAAAGCGTTTGGAAAAAGATAGTGCGTGGCCCGGCGCCGTTGGCGGCGGCGGAAGCGCCGGCTAGCGGACGGATGCCACAGGCCAGTTGAGGAATTATGAGCCCAGGAATTCTTGGCAAAAAGATCGGTATGACGCAGGTGTTCCGGCCGGATGGGCAGGTTGTACCGGTGACGCTGCTCAAGGCGGGCCCTTGCGTGGTGGTGCAGCGGAAGACGCCGGTCACGGACGGCTACGATGCCGTGCAACTTGGCCTCATGGAGTTCGCCAAGGCGAAGCGGACGACTAAGGCCGTTGCCGGACATCTGAAGAAGAGCGGCGGCGAGGGAGTCAAGTTCCTGCGCGAGTTCCGCCTGAAGCCAGGTGACGACGATCTCAAGACCGGCGACCGGGTGCTGGTCGACCAATTCAAACCGGCCGACAAAGTGGACGTAATCGGAGTGAGTAAAGGGCGCGGATTCGCTGGTCTCGTGAAGCGCCATCACTTCGGCGGCGGCGACGCCTCGCACGGTTCCATGTTCCACCGCGCGGCGGGTTCGATCGGCGCATCGAGCTACCCTTCTCGGGTCTGGCCGGGCCAGCTCATGGCCGGACACATGGGCGTGCAGCGCGTCACGGTGCGGAACCTGGAAGTGATTGACGTGGATACCGAGGACAACGTGCTCATTGTCAAGGGCGCCGTCCCCGGGCCGAACGGCGGCTACGTTTTAGTCCGCCGTGCGAAGAGGTGAACGCCATGCCCAAGGTGGACGTCGTCGACTTGAACAATAAGAAGGTCGGAGAGGTTGAGCTCTCCGACGAGGTGTTTGCCGCACCCGTCAAGGATGCGTTGATTTATGAAGCCGTGCGGCAATACATGGCTGGTCAACGAAGCGGCACGGCCAAGACCAAAGTGCGCCGGGAAGTTTCAGGCTCCGGCAAGAAGCTGTGGAAGCAGAAAGGAACCGGGCGGGCCCGCATGGGTTCCATCCGTTCTCCAATCTGGCGTCACGGCGGCACGGTGCACGGACCGGTGCCGCGGGATTACAGCTACCGTCTGCCGCGGAAGATGATGCTCGGCGCCTTGCGGTCCGCTCTCACGGCGAAGCTGCGCGACGGAGAGATGACGGTGGTGCAGGCGTTCTCGCTTCCCGACCACAAGACAAAATCCGTCCGGTCCGTACTTGGAAACCTCGAGGTCCGCAAGACGGTACTGCTGGTGGACAACGAGGACAACCGAAACCTGGCGCTGGCGTCCCGGAACCTGCCGGGCGTGACGCTGCTGCCGACGAAAGACGTCACCGTATACCACCTGCTCGAGCATGAGCGCGTTCTGCTGTCTGAGCCAGCGGCCCGGAAACTATCGGAGGCCCTGTCGAAATGAACATCTACGAAGTCATCCGCAGGCCCATAGTGACCGAAAAGGGCGTCGAGAAGAAGGAGGGCGAGCGCACCCTCTGTTTCGAGGTCACTCCCGAAGCCAACAAGATCCAGATCAAGGCCGCCGTCGAGAAGCTGTTCAAGGTGAAGGTGGAGGAAGTACGGACGGCAAACAACGCCGGCAAGCTGCGGCGGCGCGGCCGGTTCACGGGATATCGTCCGGACACCAAGAAGGCTTACGTCCGGCTCAAGGCCGGCGAAAAAATGCCGGAGTACGCGGAGATCTGACATGCCGATGAAGAGTTTTCGTCCGACGACGGCCAGCCGGCGTTTCATGTCGGTGGTTTCCCGCCAGGAGATCACCAAGGAGACGCCGGAGAAGTCGCTTGTTGCCGGCAAGAAGCGCACCGGTGGGCGCGCCAGCCACGGGCGGGTCAGCTCGCGCTTCCGTGGCGGCGGGCACAAGAAGGCGTACCGGGTTGTCGATTTCAAGCGGGACAAGGCGGGCGTACCCGCCAAAGTAGCGGCTATCGAATACGATCCCAACCGGTCGGCGCGGATCGCCCTGCTGAACTATAGCGACGGCGAGAAGCGGTACATCCTCTGCCCGCTCGGGCTACAGGTGGGCCGTACGGTGATGTCGGGTCCCGATGCGGACATCCTCGTCGGGAACGCGCTACCGCTCAAGAGTATCCCCGCCGGCACCGTTGTTCACAACGTCGAGTTGAAGCCGGGCAAGGGCGGGCAGATGGCGCGTGCGGCGGGATCGCAGGTGCAACTCGTGTCCAGGGAAGGCGGCTACGCTCTTCTGAAGCTGCCGTCCGGCGAAGTCCGGAAGGTGCCGGTGGACTGCATGGCCACCATCGGGCAGGTTGGCAACACCGACCACGAAAACGTGTCGCTCGGCAAAGCGGGACGGAAGCGATGGCTCGGACGCAGGCCACACAACCGGGGCGTGTCGATGAACCCCGTAGATCATCCGCACGGCGGGGGCGAGGGAAAGACTTCGGGCGGACGTCACCCGGTGACTCCGTGGGGCCAGCCGACCCGTGGTTTCAAGACGCGCAACAACAAGCGGACCGAGAAGTGGATCGTAACGCGTAAGTCGAAAAAGAGATAGCTTATGGGCCGTTCTGTACACAAGGGACCGTTCTGTGATGACCATCTTGTTCGCAAGATGGAGGCGCTGAACGCGAAGAACGAGAAGAAGGTCGTGCGGACCTGGTCGCGGCGCACAACAATCCTGCCCGAGTTCATCGGGCACACGATCGCCGTGCACAACGGGAAGAAGTTTATCCCGGTGTATATCACGGAGAACATGGTCGGGCACAAACTGGGCGAATTTTCGCCCACGCGTACCTTCAAGGGCCACGCGGCCAAGGCGGCGAGCGAGAAGTCGTCGAAGCCCGCGTAAGAAGGAGGCATGTGGCGCGCAGTCAGCCGCCTGGACGGCGGATGCAGCAGGCGGTGAGCCACAAGTGAGAGACATGGAAGCGAGAGCGGAAGCAAGATACATTCGGGTTTCAGCGCAGAAAGCGCGCCTGGTGGTCGATCTGATCCGGGGCCGGCAGGCCGGCGAGGCCCTGAATTTGCTGCGGGCGACCAACAAGCGGGTCGCGCCATTGGTGGAGAAAGTGGTGCGCTCGGCCATCGCCAACGCGCAGAACCGGTCCACCGACGTCGATGTCGACAAGCTCGTAATCCGCGAAGCGTACGTCAATGAAGGGCCCCGCGCCAAGCGGATCCGCCCGGCGCCCATGGGCCGAGCCTACCGTTACCAGAGGCGAATGGCCCACATTGCCGTGACGGTGGCGGAGAAATGAAGACCACGGAACGGTAGATATGGGACAGAAAGTTCATCCATACGGATTTCGGCTCGGTTTCACCAAGACCTGGCGGTCCCGTTGGTTCGCCACGCACGACTACAAGAAACTGCTCCAGGAAGACCTCGATCTGAAGGAATCGCTCCGCAGCCGGCTGAAGGCGGCGGGCGTCAGTTCGGTCGAAGTCGACAGGCCCGGCAACAAGTTGCGGGTCACGATCCGCACGTCGCGGCCGGGGATCATCATCGGACGCAAAGGCGCCGAGATCGAGAAGCTCAAGCTGGAACTGGCGAAGCGGACCAAGCGCGATGTCTTTATCGACATCCAGGAGGTCCATAAGCCCGAGCTGGACGCTCAGCTTGTGGCCGAATCGATCGCCCTCCAGCTCGAGAAGCGCGTTGCGTTCCGCCGTGCGATGCGGAAAGCCGTCGATTCCGCCTTGCGCTTCGGCTGCAAGGGCATCAAAGTCCGCGTCTCGGGACGGTTGAACGGCGCGGAAATCGCCCGGAGCGAATGGTACTTGCAGGGCCAGTTGCCCCTGCACACGCTGCGGGCGGACATCGACTACGGTTTCGCGCAGGCTTATACGACGTATGGCGTGATCGGTATCAAAACCTGGGTTTACAGGGGAGAGATCCTCGAGGGCCAAATGCGGCCAGGATCGCTGCTGGGAGAGCCGGAACCGCGGCGTACCCCGCCGCGTGACCGACGCGAGCGCAGGACGCCGCCGCCGGTACAAGCTGCTCCTCCTCCCGAGCCGGCCGGTCCGGCTGTACAGGCAGCGCCAGGTGAATTGCCTCAGCCGGCGAGGGCCTCGACGGGCCCCGTGATCCCACCGCTGGCGCCGCCTCAACCGTCGTGGAAGCAGGAAGTGAAAGAAACCCAACCGGATCGCCCGGAAGCACCCGGCCCCGAGACGGAGCCCGGAACCGGATCGAACGAGCCCCCGTCCGGCGGGGCCGCCAAGTAGGATGGCCCGGAGGTAAAACGCCATGTTGATGCCGAAGAAAGTCAAGTACAGAAAGCAGCAGCGAGGCCGCATGAAGGGCAAGGCCTGGACCGGCTCCCAGCTCGCTTTTGGCGACTTCGGGCTCAAGGCGACACGGTGCGCCTGGGTGACGGACCGCCAGATCGAGGCTGCCCGCGTCGCGATGACTCGTTTCATCAAGCGCGGCGGCAAGGTTTGGATACGCGTTTTTCCGGACAAGCCGATCACGAAGAAACCGGCCGAGACCCGCATGGGAAAGGGCAAGGGAGCTCCGGAGCAGTGGGTCACCGTAATCCGGCCCGGGCGGATTCTGTTCGAGATGGAAGGCGTGCCATTCGCGGTGGCCGAGGAAGCCATGAAGCTGGCGGCGCACAAGCTGCCGATTCCGTGCAAGCTGGTGGCGCGTCAGGCGGGCTGAGAGGAGAGAACGATGAAAGCGGAAAAAGTCCGGGATCTGGACACAAACGAACTGCAAAGCCAGCTTCGGGAAATGACGGAGCAGTTGTTCCGTCTCCGTTTCCAGTTCTCGATGGGCCAGACAGAAGGGCTGAAAAAATACCGCGTTCTTCGGAAGGACCGAGCCAGAATGCTCACGGTCCTGCGCGAGCGCGAGAGTGCGTCGGCGGGTGCGCCGGCCGAGAAGAGGTAACCGAGCTATGGCCAAGGCGAAGGGGGAGACCCGCAGGAACGAGAAGGTCGGCCAGGTCGTTTCGACCAAGGCGGCGAAGACGATCGTCGTGGAAGTGACCCGGCGCGTGCAGCACCCTCTGTATAAGCGAATTGTTACGCGCCGAAAGAAGTTTCACGCGCACGACGAGGCGGGTATGGCCCGTCTCGGAGACAGCGTGCGGATTATCGAGTCCCGGCCGCTCAGCCGGTTGAAGCGCTGGCGGCTAGCTGAGGTCCTCCGCCGTGCCGTCCAGGTGGGAGTGGAGCCAGAGAACCTGGATACGTTCGCCGGCTCGGGCGTGGCGGAGAAATCTCCGGGTCAGGAGAAGAAGTCATGATCGGAATGCGAACCCTGCTCGAAGTGGCAGACAACAGCGGCGCTCGAAAGGTTCAGTGCATCCTGCCCCGCGGCGGCGACAAGGGCCTGCGGGCAGGCCTCGGCGACGTGATCACGGCCAGCGTGAAGGAAGCCGCTCCGGATTCCCAGATCAAGAAGGGCAAGGTCGTTCGCTGCGTGATCGTTCGCATGCGCAAGGAAACGCGACGCAAGGATGGGACCTACATCCGTTTCGACAGCAACGCGGCCGTTCTGGTAACGGATGTCAATGAACCGGTGGGGACCCGCGTGTTCGGCCCTGTCGCCAGAGAACTGCGAGACAAGCGGTTTATGAAGATCGTGTCGCTGGCGCCGGAGGTGATTTGATGGCGACGATGACGAGCCGGAAACGGCGTCAGGAAGCCCCGAAATTGCGGGTCGAGATCAGGAAGAACGACATCGTGCGTGTGATCGCGGGCCGCGACAAGGGAAAAGAGGGCCGCGTGCTCAGCGTGGACCGCCGCAAGGGCAGGCTTCTTGTCGAGCACGTGATGATGGTCAAGCGCCACACCCGTCCGAACCCGTCGCGGCAGATCAAGGGCGGCATCGCCGAACGTGAGGGCCCGATTGCGGTGTCCAGCGTGATGATCGTATGCCCGGCCTGCGGGCCGGTGCGGATTGCTCACAAAGTTGATGCGACCGGCGGCAAAGCACGGCGTACGCGCGTGTGCCGGAAGTGCGGCGCGCCGCTCGACAAGAAGTAGGGGAATGAAACAAGGAAACATCGCTGAGTTGACTTTGCGAATCGATGAAGCGATGGACCAGTAGAGAAACAGGCCTATGGCTGCCAGATTGAAAGAGCACTACAAGAAGAACGTCGTGCAGGCGCTAGTCAAAGAGTTCGGCTACGCGAACGTCATGGCGGTGCCGAAGCTCGCCAAGATTTCAGTGAACATCGGCCTCGGGGAGGCGACGCAGAACCCGAAGCTGCTTGACGGCGCCGTCTCCGAGCTGGCGCTGATTGCCGGACAGCGGCCCATTATCACCAAAGCGAAGAAGTCGATCGCGGCGTTCAAGCTCCGCGAGGGAATGTCGATCGGATGCACGGTTACCCTGCGCGGCGAGCGCATGTACGAGTTCCTGGACCGCTTGGTCAACGTGGCCCTGCCCCGAGTCCGCGACTTTCGCGGGGTGTCGACCAAGTCTTTCGACGGGCGCGGCAACTATACGCTCGGCCTGAAAGACCAGTTGATTTTTCCGGAGATTGATTACAACAAGGTGGAAAAGATCAAGGGCATGAACATCAGCATCACGACCACCGCCGGGTCGGACGCCGAAGGGCTTGCGCTCCTGAAGCACCTTGGGATGCCGTTCCGCCAGTAGCGGAGAAAGGACACATCTGATGGCAACCACCGCAAAGATCGCAAAGGACCGCAGGCTGCTGAAGGCGAAGACCACGAAGAAGCCGAAACTCCGCTGCCGTCACCGTAACCGCTGCTTCCGGTGCGGCCGGCCACGAGGATATCTGCGCAAATTCGGCATTTGCCGGATTTGTTTCCGGCAGCTCGCGCTCGCCGGGGAGATCCCCGGCGTCATCAAGGCGAGCTGGTAAGTGAGGAGGGGAAGGTAAGGATGACATCGGATCCGATCGCCGACATGCTCACGCGAGTCCGGAATGCCTTGGGCGCGCGCCACACGAAGGTGGATGTGCCCGCTTCCCGGCTGAAGGTCGATATCGCCAAGATCCTCAAGGACGAGGGCTATATCGCCAACTACAAGATGGCCGAGGAGGGCGCCCGGAGACTCGTCCGGATATACCTGAAGTACACGCCCGAGAACCAACCGGTGATCTCAAACATTGAGCGAGTGTCCCGCCCCGGCTGCCGGGTGTACGTGGGCCGCAAGGAGATTCCGCGGGTCCTCGGCGGCTTGGGCATCAACATACTGACGACCCCACGCGGCGTGATGACCGGCCGCAAGGCGCACAAGGAAGGCGTGGGAGGGGAGATTCTTTGTCAGGTCTGGTAGGCGGCCGCAAGGCTCCTTTGACCAGACACTGAGGTAACAAGTCATGTCGAGAGTTGGAAAAAAGCCGATCTCGTTGCCAAAAGGCGTCAAGGTCCAGATCGACGAGATGCTGCTGTTCGAAGGTCCGAAGGGCAAGCTCACTGTCCCCCTTCCGGACGGCATTCACGCGCGGCAGGAGGACGCCACTCTGCACATCGCCCGCGACGCTGACAGATATGCCGCATTTCACGGGTTGACACGGGCGCTGGCATCGAACGCCGTGCAAGGCGTTTCCAAAGGCTTCGCCAAGGAGCTGGATATCGTCGGTATCGGTTACAGGGCTGACGTCAAGGGACGAATCGCCACGTTCTCCCTTGGTTATTCGCATCCGATCGAGGTGCTGCTGCCCGAGGGAATCGACCTCAAAATCGACAAGCAGACGCATATCGTAATCAGCGGCGCCGACCGGCAGCTTGTGGGCCAGGTCGCGGCCAACATCCGCGCCCTGCGGCCGCCCGAGCCCTATAAGAACAAGGGCGTCCGGTACACCGGCGAAGCGTTGCGCAAGAAGGTCGGCAAGACCGGTGCGGGGGCCAAATGATCCAGAGAACGTCGAAGAATCAGAATCGGCTTGGTATTCACAAGCGGATCCGCCGCAAGGTGCACGGCACGCAGGAACGGCCGAGGCTGTGCATCTTCCGCAGCATTCATCACATTTACGTGCAGGTCATCGACGATGCGTCCGGCCACACGCTGGTGTCGGCCTCGTCCGCGGACAAGGGAGCGGGCGTCGCCGGCGGCGGCAATGTCGCCGGTGCAAAGACAGTCGGCCGGCTGGTTGCCGAGCGGGCAATGGAAAAAGGCATTCGCAAGGTCGTTTTCGATCGTGGCGGCTACCTCTACCACGGTCGCGTGAAAGCTCTGGCCGAGGCCGCGAGAGAAGCGGGATTGGAGTTCTAGGGGCATGGCAACGACACCGACAAAGCGGATCAGCCCGCAGAACCTGAATCTGAAGGAACAGGTCGTCTCGATCAATCGTGTCACCAAGGTGGTCAAGGGAGGAAAGAACCTGAGTTTCTCCGCCCTTGTTGTGGTCGGTGATCCGGACGCAAAGATCGTCGGCTTCGGCACCGGAAAAGCCAAGGAGGTGCCGGCGGCGATTAAGAAGGGCATCGAAGCGGCGAAGAAGAATCTGCGCAAGGTCCATGTTCTTCCGACAACGATTTCGCACGTTGTGTTGGGCAAGTTCGGCAGCGGAATGGTTCTACTGAAACCGGCTCCCGAGGGCACGGGCGTGATTGCGGGAGGTCCCGTACGAGCCGTGATCCAGGCAGTCGGAATCCCGAACGTGCTGACAAAGTCGATCGGTTCGCATAACCCTCACAATGTCGTGAAGGCCACGATCGACGCGCTCGAGAAGTTGCGCGACCGGAGCGCGGTAGCCGATCTGCGCGGCATCCCGGTGGAGAGTTTGTAGTATGAGCCTCGCCGCGGCCCGGCCGCGGCGGACGATTGGCTGGAAAGCTTGGTTATGGCGGAAAAGATCAAGATCAAGCTGGTGCGCAGCCCGATCTGCGCGCCGGAGAAACACAAGAAGATCGTTCGTGCTCTGGGCCTTCGGAAGATGAACCAGGTCGTCGAACGGCCGGACAACCCCGGATTCCGAGGAATGGTGGCCAAAGTGCCGCACCTGCTGGCAGTGGTTGAGTGAGGAAACGATCCCTATGAACCTAAGTCAAGTGAAACCCCCTGCCGGGCAGAAGCACGCCAAGAAGCGTGTTGGACGGGGCATGGGCTCCGGCACCGGCAAGACCTCGGCTCGCGGCCAAAAGGGACAGCACTCCATCAGCGGCTTCCGGCTGATGCGCGGGTTCGAGGGCGGACAGATGCCGCTTCACCGGCGCCTCCCGAAGCGCGGCTTCACAAACATCTTCCGGAAGGAATTCGCGATCGTCAACGTCGGCCAGCTTGAAAAGTTGGAGGGGGACGCCTTCGATCCGAATCGCCTCGTGGAAATGGGCGCGGTCAAGAACCTGCGTGATGGGTTGAAGATTTTGGGTGCGGGCGAGCTGACCCGAAAGATCAGCGTGCGGGCGCACCTGTTCTCGAAGTCGGCTCTGGAGAAGATCCAGGCGGCCGGCGGCAGCGCGGAAGTGATCGGCCGACGCCAGCCGGCAGGCGAGTGAGCGTATGAACAAGTTCTTCGAGGCCATCGCGAACGTCTTCCGTATCCCGGACCTTCGCAGGCGCGTCCTGTTCACCCTCGGCCTGCTAGCGGTCTATCGGATCGGCGGGCACATCCCCACCCCGGGCATCAACGCCTTACGCCTTGAGGAGTTTTTCCAGCAGAACCAGGGTACGCTGTTCGGCTTTATCGACCTGTTTTCGGGTGGCATGTTCCGGCGGCTCACGATCTTCGCCCTGGGAATCATGCCGTACATCACCGCCTCGATCATCCTTCAGTTGCTGACGGTCGTAATCCCAACCCTTGAGAAATTACAGAAGGAAGGCGAGCTCGGCCGCCGGAAGATCACCCAGTGGACGCGCTACCTGACCATCGGCCTCTCGATGATGCAGTCGTTCGGTATCGCCACCGCCCTCCAGACAAGCCAGGGGAATTTTGTGCTGAACCCGGGCTGGGGCTTCATCCTGATGACGATGCTGACGCTGACCACGGGGACCGCATTTATCATGTGGCTCGGCGAGCAAATCACCGACCGCGGGATCGGCAACGGGATGTCGCTGATCATCTTCGCGGGTATTGTTGTTGGCCTGCCCAAAGCGATCGGTGAGATCTATACGAACGTGTTCGTCACGCGGCAGTGGAACGCGATTCAGACTACCATTATCCTGGCGGTGATGGTGGCGGTTGTGGCCTTCATCGTGCTCGTCGAGCGCGGCGAACGGCGAATCCCGGTGCAGTATGCCAAGCGGGTGGTCGGGCGGCGGATGATGGGCGGCCAGGCGACGCATCTGCCGTTGAAAGTCAATGCCGGGGGCGTGATTCCGGTGATCTTCGCTTCGTCGATCCTTGCGTTTCCGCAGACGCTGGCGTTGGTGCCGTTCGTAAAGAACAATCCGTGGTTGAGTGGAATGCTCTCGGCGATGGGAAACCGGGAGCCGCTCTACGTCGTGCTATTCGTCGCCGGCATCATCTTCTTCTGCTACTTCTACGTCTCCATCATCTTTAACCCGAACGAGGCGGCCGATAACATGCGCAAGTACGGCGGGTTCATCCCGGGCATCCGCCCCGGCAAGCCCACCGCCGACTACATAAACAAGATCCTGACCAAGATCACCATGGTCGGAGGCTTGTACCTGTCGCTGCTGTGCCTGATCCCGCAGATCATGATCTCCGGGATCGCCTTGCAGCACCTGCCGCTGGCCGGCAACTGGATTGACGCGCATTTCCCCCGCTGGCTGCTGGACGGTCTCGGGGTCACGTTTTACTTTGGCGGCACGTCCCTGCTCATCGTGGTCGGCGTCGCTATGGATACGGTAAACCAGATTGAGGCGCAATTGATCATGCGCCACTACGAGGGATTCACGCCTCGTGCCGGCAGAATCCGCGGGCGCCGAAGCGTCTTCTAGATCGGCGGGTACCGCAGTGTTCGCAGGCGTCTCTGTTCATGTCCGCAGGTAACAATAGCCAGATCGCTCTGGTGCTGTTCGGTCCGCCCGGCTCCGGGAAGGGCACGCAGGCGAAGATCTTGCAGGCGTCCCTCGGAATTCCGCATGTCTCGACGGGCGACATGCTGCGGGAACACGTGCAGGCCGACGACGAAATTGGCCGGGAGGTCAAGGTCATCATGCAGGCCGGCAGGCTCGTTCCGGACGACCTGGTGAATCGACTGATCGAGAAGCGGATCAACCGGCCGGACACCGAAGGCGGAGTGTTGTTGGACGGATATCCCCGGACGCTGGAGCAGGCAGACAAACTGACCGGCTTGCTGCGGGCGCGAGGCGTCGCTGAAGTGGTGGTCCACCTCAGGGTGGATTACAATAAAATTATCGCTCGTCTCTCAGGCCGCCGGCAGTGTCCGAAGTGCGGAACGTTGTACAACCTGGCGTCGAACCCGCCGAAAAGTGAAGGGGTGTGCGATCAGGATGGCGCAACGTTGATTGTGCGCGAAGACGACCGGGAGCCGGTGATACGCCAGCGGCTGGAGGCGTACGAGAGGCAGACCCGTCCGGTGCTCGAGTATTTCGCACGGACCTGTCCGAGGTTTTACGAAGTGGAGGGTGGCGACGCAGCGCCGGAAACGGTCGCCGCGGAGATCCGGAGGCTGGTTGGGAAGTCATGATCGTCCGCAAGACTCCGGCCGAGCTCGAGAAGATGCGCCGCAGCGGACTGCTGGTATGTCAGGTGCTCGAACGGTTGTCCTCAATGGTCCGCGACGGAGTGAGCACGCTCGATCTTGAGATCGAAGCGGAGAAGATGATCCAAGGCGCGGGCGCCCGGCCTGCTTTCAAGGGCTACTATGTGCCGGCCATCGGAAAGAAGTATCCGTTTGTGCTTTGCACCTCGGTGAACGACGAGGTGGTGCACGGGATGCCGTCGGCGAAGAGGATTTTAGCCAAGGGCGACGTGGTTTCGATCGACACGGGCGCGGAACTCGATGGCTACTTCGGCGACTCGGCGGTAACCGTTCCGGTCGGTGAAGTGGACGAACGGACGAAACGGCTGATCGAAGTGACCCGGAATGCGTTGGAATTGGCGATTGACAAGGTCCGGCCGGGGAATCGGCTGTTTGATGTTTGCGGGACGGTGGAGCGCCACGTTGTGGCGAACGGGTTTACGATCGTCCGCGAGTTTGTGGGGCACGGCATTGGTACGCAGCTTCACGAAGAGCCACAGGTCCCGAACTATGTGGACCGCAAGAACGAGAATCCGCGGTTGAAGGAAGGCATGGTGCTGGCGGTCGAGCCGATGGTGAACGCGGGAAAGGCCGATACCCGGATTCTGGAAGACGGCTGGACCGCGGCGACGCGGGACGGAAAATACTCGGCGCACTTCGAGCACTGCGTGGCCGTTACGTCGAATGGGCCGTGGGTGCTTACGCGGTCCTGAGGCCTCCCTGGAATGACGGAGTCGGAGCAGGACCCGGTCCGGCGCGACAGCCGAGCGGTTGAGGCGGTGGTGATAGAGTTGCTGCCGAACGCGGCCTTCCGGCTGCAGTTGGCGAACCTGGCTCAGGTGATCGCGCACGCGCCGGGAGCGCTCGCCGCGAATTTTGTTCGCGTGCGGCCGCAGGACAAGGTTTTGGTTGAGCTGTCGCCGCATGACAGGACGCGGGGGCGGATCGTGAAGCTGTTGAAAAAGGATTAGCCGGCGGCGGAATCTTCGCGATTCCGGGACGCCGGAGGCAAGCTTATGAAAGTACGGGCTTCCGTAAAAAAGATTTGTGATAAATGCAAGGTGATCCACCGCAATGGTGTGGTGCGGGTCATCTGCACGAACCCGAAGCACAAACAGCGCCAGGGATAGCAGGAGGATCAGATGGCACGTATTGCAGGCGTGGACCTGCCGAACAAGAAGCGGGCCCTCATCGGCCTGACCTATATTTATGGGATCGGGCGGACACGGTCGATGTCGATTCTGCACCGTGCCGGCGTCGAGCCCGATAAGAAGGTCGCCGACCTCAGTGAAGACGAGGTGAATCGCATCCGCCAGATCATCGAGGAAGAGGGCGCGGTCGAGGGTGACCTGCGCAAGGAAACCTCGTTGAACGTCAAGCGGCTCATGGAGATGGGGGCTTACCGTGGGCTGCGCCACCGGCGTGGAATGCCCGTTCGCGGCCAGCGCACCCACACCAACGCCCGCACGCGCAAGGGACCTCGGCGCGGCACGGTCGCGAACAAGAAGAAATCCAGCGCGAAGACTTAGGAACATATGGCCAAAGCACCAGCGAAAGCAGGAAAGAAGAAGGTCTTCAAGAAGAAGGAAAAGAAGGTCGTTCCGTCCGGTGTCGTTCACATCCAGGCGACGTTCAACAACACAATCGTCAGCGTCGCCGATCCGACGGGAAACGTGGTTGCCTGGTCCAGCGCGGGTTCTCTTGGTTTTCGCGGTTCGCGCAAGGGAACACCATTTGCCGCGCAGCAGGCGTCGCTTACGGCCGCCAATAAGGCGCGGGAAGTCGGGATGCGCGCGGTTGAAGTCCATGTAGCCGGCCCCGGCGCGGGCCGCGAGTCGGCAATTCGCGCCCTGGCTACAGCCGGACTCGAAGTGAATGCGATCAAGGACGTCACGCCGATTCCCCACAACGGATGTCGTCCGCCGAAGAAGCGAAGAGTTTGAGAGAGTCTGCGGGCATGCGGCATCAGGCTGCGAAGCCGGATCATGAGCAGCGGTCCGCCGCCCAAGGGCGATGGAAAGCAGGAGGAAGCTCCCTGCCAGGAGCGTAAACTGCACCTGAGATAAGGTTAAGGAGGAAGACTTGGCACGATATATTGGCCCCGTTTGCCGGCTCTGCCGGCGCGAGGGTATGAAGCTGTTCCTCAAGGGAGAGCGCTGCCACAGCGAGAAGTGCGCCATCGAGAAGCGCAACGTACCGCCCGGACAGCACGGCAAGGACCGCCGCCCGAAGATCGTGGGCTACGGCCTGCAGCTCCGCGAGAAGCAGAAAGCTCGCCGCGTTTACGGCGTACTCGAGAGGCAGTTCCGCAACCAGTTCGAAAAAGCCTCCCAAATGAAGGGCATCACCGGCGAGCAGTTGCTGTCGATGCTCGAACGGAGGCTGGACAATGTCATCTATCGGATGGGTTTCGGCACGAGCCGGGCCCAGGCCCGTCAGGTCGTACGTCACGGACACATCCAGGTCAACGGACGGAAGGTCAACATCCCGTCATTCGTCGCGAAAGTCGGCGACCTCGTCGAGGTCCGTGAGAAGAGCCGGAAGAACCCGACCATCCTCGCGGCTCGCGACGCTACCGCCCACGCACCGTGTCCGAACTGGCTCGACGTCGACCGGGAGGCGTTGCGCGGCCGTATTATCGCCATGCCGCGCCGAGATGAACTGGTTCAGATCCAGTTGAACGAGCAGTTGATCGTCGAATTGTACTCGAAGTAGCCGGGAGCGGTTTCGCCGCGCCAATCGGCGTGGCGGAGCCGTGGGCGCAGGATTCGACAAAAGGACAAGATCCATGTTTAGAGGCTTTCAGAAACCCAAGCGGCTGGTTGCCAACACGGAGAACCTCACGGACCGTTATGGCATGTTCACGGCGCAACCCTTCGAGAGAGGGTTCGGCACCACCATCGGTAATGCACTTCGCCGGGTACTGCTCAGCTCCATAGAGGGCGCGGCGATCACGGCCGTCCGTATCGAGGGCGTCGCCCACGAGTTCAGCCCGATCCCGGGCGTGGTGGAGGACGCCACGGATATCATCCTCAACCTCAAGCAGATTCCGTTCAAAATGACCGGTGACGGTGTGCGTACCGCACGCCTGGTCGTCGACCATGAGGGCGAAGTGCTGAGCAGCCAGATCGAAACCGACGCCGACGTCGAGGTGCTCGATCGCCGGATGCACATCGCCACCGTTGGTGAGAATGGCCGGCTCAATATCGAGATGCGGCTGAAGAAGGGACGCGGGTACGTCAGCGCGGATCGCAATTATGACGAAGACCTGCCCCTTGGCTATATTCCCATCGATTCCGTGCATTCCCCGGTTCGCAAGGTCAACTTCACCGTGGAGAACGCGCGGCTTGGCCAGATGACCGACTACGACAAGCTCACGTTGGAGGCCTGGACCAACGGAGCCATCTCCCCGCAGGACTCGATCGGCCAGGCCGCCAAGCTCCTCAAAGACCACATGTCCATCTTCATCAACTTTGAGGAGACACCCGAGGTCGTCGAGGAGCAAGGACTGGTTCCCAACCAGTTGAACGAGATCCTGAACCGCTCCGTCGAAGAGCTCGAACTGTCCGTACGCTCTTACAACTGCTTGAAGAACGCAAACATCCAGACCATCAGCGATCTCGTCCAGAAAACCGAAGCCGAGATGCTGCGCACCAAGAACTTCGGTCGGAAGTCCCTGAACGAGATCAAGGAAATCCTCGCTTCGCTGAACCTCTCGTTCGGAATGAAGTTCGATTCGCAGGGCCGCCTCATCATGGCGGCGGGCGCACCCGCAGCAAGCGGCCCGGATGACGAGGACGAACCCGTCGACGAAACCGATACAGATGAAGAACTCGGCCAGGTAAGCGAATAGGAGGCCAGCCATGAGACATAAACGAGGTGGATACAAACTTGGCAGAGACACAGCGGGCAGGCGGTCCCTGCTGCGGAACCTAGTCACCAGCGTGATCGAGCAGGAACGCGTAGTCACGACGGTGATCAAGGCCAAGGCCGCCAAGCCGCTAGTCGACAAGATGATCACGCTGGCCAAACGGGACTCCCTCCATGCCAGGCGGCAGGCAGCCGCCTATCTCCAGACCCCGGCATCTGTCCAGAAGCTCTTTGAGAAGCTTGGCACTCGCTTCGGGCAGCGGAACGGCGGCTACACCCGAATCGTACGGCTCGGCTGGCGCAAGGGCGACGGCGCTGAGCAGGCGATGCTGGAGCTCGTCGGCTCCGAGCTCGTCAAGCGCGCCGCAGAGCGGGCCAAGAGGCGCGAAGAACGCCTGAAGGCGATTCAGGAAGGACGGGAGCCAGACGAGCCGGCTACTGGAGCCTAAAGGTCGGTCCATCTTAAGTTATTGAGGCGCAGCGGGTTAACTACCTGCTGCGCTTTTCGTATTTCTTGGGGCGTAAAATTTTATAAGATGACTTGAATATCACTTGACGAATAGACACTCAGGTTATATTATTAGATCAGGATTTGGTTTGAAGGAGGGAAACCAAGCTATGGCGATTACCAAATATGATCCATTCCGTGATTTCGAAGACTTTCCGGCCGGGCTCCGGCTCTTCCAGGACACGCTGAACCGGTTTCTGAGTGAGCCGGCGACCCAGCGGCCGTGGACGCCGTCCGTTGACGTCCTCGAGACTGAAAACGAACTGATCCTCAAGGCAGATCTCCCCGATGTTAGCTTGAAGGAGATCGAGATCCAGATTGAAAACGGCACCCTCAGCCTCAAGGGCGAACGCAAGTTCGAGCGCGAACAGAACGGCGTCGGCTACCATCGCATCGAGCGCAGCTACGGGACATTCGCCCGCTACTTCTCGGTCCCCGATACCGTCGATACCGACAAGGTGAAGGCGGACTACAAGAACGGCGTGCTCACCGTCACACTGCCGAAAAAGGAAGTAGCCAAGCCGAAGTCCATCAAGGTCGAGGTTCACGAGTAACCGCTTGAGGCGGTTTACCAGGGGGGGCGTCGCATGGCGGCGCCTCTTTCGTTTTCCGGCCCCGGTTGTGAAACAATGAAGTCAGCAAGGGCGAGGTGACCAATCTCCGATGAATGGCGTCAAAACCGTCGTACTGCTCGGGTTGTTGAGCGGGTTGCTGCTGGTGGGTGGAGAGGCCGTCGCCGGCCGGAATGGGCTCTACATGGGCCTCGCGCTGGCTGTGGTCATGAATGCTGCCAGTTACTTCTTCTCGGACAAGATCGCGCTCGCTATGTACCGTGCCCAGCCCGTTACGCAGACGGAGAACGGCCAGGTCTACGCACGGGTGGCACCGATGGTTCAAAACTTATGCCAGCGGATGGGGCTGCCGATGCCCAAGCTGTGGCTGATTCCCGAGCAGTCCCCGAACGCCTTCGCCACCGGACGCAACCCCGCACATGCTTCGGTAGCCTTCACCGCCGGGCTGCTCGAGTTGATGGACGTCAGCGAACTGGAAGGCGTGATCGCGCACGAACTCGGACACGTTAAGAACCGCGACATCCTCATCTCCTCGGTGGCGGCGACCATTGCCGCGGCCATCACGATGGTGGCCCGCATGGCCATGTTCGCCGGCATGTTCGGCGGGCGCCGCGATGACCGCGATGATAGCGGCGGCGGCCTCGGAGGGTTGTTTATGCTGATCGTCGCTCCGATCGCGGCGATGCTGATCCAGATGGCCATCTCGCGGACGCGTGAGTACTCGGCCGACGCTACCGCGGCGCAATACACCGGCGGGCCCTACGGACTCATCAGCGGCCTGCGGAAACTCGAAGGCTGGTCGAAACGGATCCCCATGGATGCCTCCCCGGCGACCGCGCACATGTTCATCATCAAGCCGTTCAGCGGCCAAACTCTGATGCGGCTTTTCTCCACCCACCCTTCGACCGAAGATCGGGTCCGCAGGCTGGAAGCGCTCGCGTAACTGAGGACCGGTACGCCGCCCACCGTTCGTATCTCTCGCAAGGGTGCGGATCGCATCGCGTCCGGACACCCCTGGGTCTTTTCGAGCGACGTGCAGGATCGAGGCGGAGCTTCGCCGGGCGACGTGGTGACGGTCGCAGATCCGCGCGGGCGGCCGCTCGGCACCGCCCACTACAGCGATACATCACAGATTTCCCTACGCCTGCTCACCGAGCGGTTCGAACCCGTCGACCGAAGCTTCTTTGCTGGGCGTCTGAAGGCCGCCTCGGAGTTTCGGCAACGCGTCGTTCACGACACCTCCGCGTACCGGCTCGTTCACGGCGAAGCGGACGGACTTCCCGGGCTGGTCGTCGACCGATACGGGGATTTCTTGGTCATTCAAACGCTTGACCAGGGCATGGACCGTTCTCTGCCCGACATCGTAGCCTGTCTCGAAGATCTGTGCGCGCCTTCGGGCATTGTCGCGCGCAACGACGCGGCCGTCCGCGTCCGCGAGTCGCTCCCGAGGGAAAGTACCGTTCTCACCGGCAACGTTCCCGACCGCGTATCAGTGCGTCTCAACGGGCTGACCTTCCTGGTGGATATTCTCCGCGGCCAGAAAACGGGCTTCTTTCTCGACCAACGCGAAAATTACTCCGCCACGGCCCGCTACGCTCGTGGCCACGCGCTTGACTGCTTCACGTTCGAAGGCGGTTTCGCGCTGCACTTGGCCGGCGGGTGTGAATCCGTGGAGGCCGTGGATAGTTCGGAACACGCGCTATGCCTGGCGCGAGAGAACGCCGGCTTGAACGGAATCGGCAACGTGCAGTTCCGCCAGGCGGATGTTTTTGACCTCCTGGCCGGTTACTCGGCGGCGGGTCGCCGCTTTGATACCGTAGTCCTGGACCCGCCGGGGTTCGCCAAGTCTCGCTCCGCCATCGAAGGCGCAGCCCGCGGCTACAAGGACCTGAATCTTCGTGCTTTGCGCCTGCTCGGCGCCGGCGGTGTGCTCGTCACCTGTTCCTGCTCCCACCACGTGAGCGAAGCGATGTTGTTGGAGATCGTTGCCTCTGCGTCCCTCGATGCCGACCGGAAGCTCCGTGTCCTTGAACGCCGCACCCAGGCCCTCGATCACCCGATTTTGCTGACCATCCCCGAAACCCATTACCTTAAGTGCGTTATTCTGGAGGTTGCGTAAACGGCTCTCCCTGCCGCTTGTGAACCATAACTAAGTTGATTCCGACATGGCGGTCCGATATAGTCAAAAGTGGGCCGCAAACGTAAAGGATTGCTCTATTCGCAGATCTTTCGCCCGCCGGCGACGTGGCCCAACTCGCCGGAGGGTGCCGTGTACTCACAATCAGGAGGCTCTTTGTAATGTTTCGCAGTGAAGCCCTGCCCGTCATCCAGCGGCAGGCAAGTTCCCAAAAGGCGCTTGGCCGGCCAGTGACCTTCGGCCTGTTGCGCACGGTTCTCGTTCTTCTCTCACTTGCCGTCCTCGCGGCGCCCATGTTCGCCCAGGAGCATCACGGCGGCGAGGCCAACCTCATTCTGCCGGATCTCGACCAGGCGACTTTTCTGGGTGGAATTGGTGGTCGGTCCCTGTTAATGGTTGGCCTGCTGGTCAGCGGTCTCGGCTTGCTTTTCGGCCTTGTTATATACAGGCGGCTTCGCGACATGCCGGTGCACGCGGCGATGCGTGAGGTCTCCGAGCTCATCTACGAGACCTGCAAGACCTATCTGGCGACGCAAGGCAAGTTTCTGATGATGCTCGAAGCCCTGATTGCCGTCATCATCGTTTTCTACTTCGGTTTCCTGCAGGGATTCGAGGCGTTTCGCGTCGGCATCATCCTGCTCTTCAGCGTGGTCGGCATCTCCGGCAGCTTCCTG
>DATIFQ010000061.1:0-3481 GCA_035455185.1 Bryobacteraceae bacterium
AGGTCGGAGAGGGCGTTCACGAACGATTCGTGGTTGACGTGGCGCGGTTCGCATCGAGGGTTCAAGCGAAACTGGCAGGCCGCTAGGAGCTGGGCGAGCGACAGGGAGGCGCAACGCAGGAGTTCCTGGAGCAATGGGCGACTCCGGGTTGTTGACGGAAGCGGGGTGTTGTAAGATAAGAGATTGCAGCTCTCGGCGCCGACCCTTATTTAGCGGGTTGCCTTCCTGAGTAGCTTCCCAAAACGACGACAGACGAGGATTGTCATGTACGCAGTAATCGAGACTGGCGGGAAACAGTACCGCGTTGCTCCGGGCGAAACGATCGACGTGGAGAAGTTGCCCGGCGAAGTGGGTTCCGAGATCGAATTCGACAAGGTTCTGGCCGTTTTCAAAGAGCCGGAACAGTTGCTGGCGGGTTCCGAGGTGAGCCAGGCGAAGGTGAAAGGCACGATCACGGGCCACGGGCGCGGGGATAAGGTGCTGGTGTTCAAGTTCAAACGGAAGAAGCAGTATAAGCGGACGATCGGGCACCGGCAGTCCTACACACGCGTGCAGGTCAACGAGATTCTAGCGTAGGAGGGCAGAGATGGCACACAAAAAAGGCCTGGGCAGTTCCAAGAATGGCCGCGACTCGAATGCGCAACGTCTCGGCCTGAAAGCGTTTGGGGGCCAGATGGTTCCGGGCGGGGCCATCATCGTGCGGCAGCGCGGTACGAAGTTCAAACCCGGCGACAATGTCGGCCGGGGCAAGGATGACACTCTGTTCGCGAAGGTAACGGGCATCGTCTCCTTCCGCGATCGCGGGCGCCTAGGGAAGTTCATCAGCGTCAGCCCCACCGAGTAAGCCGACTCGCAGTCCGCAGCCTGCGGCTCTCCGGCCGGCAGTCATGCGCTGCCGCTAGCATCACGCCACGAGTCCTCCATGTTCATCGACGAAGTCCGGGTTTTTGTGAAAGCCGGTGACGGCGGGAACGGCTGTCTCGCGTTCCGGCGGGAGAAATACGTCCCGCGGGGCGGACCAAGCGGCGGGGACGGCGGCCGCGGTGGGGACATCATCCTTGTCGCCAGCCAGCATCACAACACTCTCCTTCATTTCCGGTACAATCCAGAGCACAAAGCCGGCCGCGGCCGGCACGGCGAGGGAAGCAACAAGACCGGAAGAGACGGCGAATCGGTCGAACTGCCCGTTCCGGTTGGAACGGTCGTCTACGACGCGGACACGGGTGAACTGCTGCATGACTTCACTCGTCCGGGTGAGAATTACATGATCGCCCGGGGTGGTCGAGGCGGGCGTGGAAATGCGCGCTTCGCGACTTCGACGCACCAAGCGCCCACCGAGCACGAACCGGGCAGGCCGGGCGAAGAAAAACGGCTGCGTTTGGAGCTGAAGCTTCTCGCCGATGTCGGACTGGTGGGCTTTCCGAACGCGGGGAAATCAACCCTCATTTCGAGGATTTCTGCGGCACGGCCGAAGATCGCCGACTATCCGTTCACGACCCTCGAGCCACACCTTGGGGTGGTGGGTTTGGAGGACGGGCGGACGTTCGTGGTGGCGGATATCCCGGGGTTGATCGAGGGTGCGCACCTCGGGCAGGGTCTGGGCACCCGGTTCCTCCGTCACGTGGAGCGGACGCGCTTGCTGGCGCACCTGGTCGACGTGTCCGACGCGAGCGGGCGGGACCCGGTTCACGACTTCGATGTCGTGTTGAACGAACTGTCGAGCTTCAGCCCCGAGCTGGCGGCGAAACCGATGCTGGTGGTGGCAGCCAAAATGGACGCGGCACAGGAGCCGGAGCGCGTGGAATCGCTGCGCGCGATGGCCGCCCGCCGCGGGTTGCCGTTCTATGAGCTCTCCAGCGTCACGGGGCTCGGTGTCGAGCGACTGAAACTGGCGATGGGGGACGCCGCTCTGCAAAAGTCGGCCGAGACGGAACAGCCTTAGCATTCACTAGCGCCCGAACCGGCTTAGGTCAACCGGCGGGACACCAGATCCTCACCGAGCAACTCTTCGAGCAGCGGCGTTTGCGGGTAGGGGTGGCCCCTATACAGGCGGAACCCCTCGCCGAGCTCGACGCCGGCACGACGGCCGCACTCACGCGTCCATTGCTTCATGGTGTCCATGTAGTCGTCGATGCCGTGGTGCTTCAGAAGCCATTCGCGCTGGCTGCGGTGGCTGGCGAGCATCATGTTTTTCTCTTCGAAGGCCGATTCGACGTTCACCACGAAGTCGGGCAGGATGGGAAGCCCGTCGCGGCCGACGCCGCCGATCGGGTCCATGAAGTACAGGTGCGGGATCGAGGCCAACGCGGGGGATTGGGTGACGTAGTTCTTGAGCGGCGCTCCGAAACATGCGTCCCGAACAAGCTGGCTGGTCACTTCGTGATCCACCATGTAGTCCACGGGCGACGCGGTCAGGATCAGGTCCGGCTTCGCACAGCGCAGAATTTCGGTGACCCGGCGGCGGGCGCTGTCGTCCGGGAAAATAACGTAGTCGCGGAACTCGGCGCAGATGTAAGCGGCTCCAATCACCTCCGCGGCGTGTTCGGCCTCTTTCCGGCGGATCGAGGAGATCTCTTCGGCGGAAAGCTCGGCGGAGCCACAATCGCCCGGGGTCATCGTCACAATGGTGATTTTGTGTCCCCCCGAGGCCAGCAATGCCAGGGTGCCGCCGGCCAGGATTTCGGCGTCGTCAGGATGTGCATGAATGGAAAGAATGTGCTTGCTCATGATTCCTTGCTGAATCTGTCCAGGAGAGCCTCTGACAGTTTTCGCGAATGGTTCGTTGCGGTTTCGATGGCGGAGATCAACATTGCCCGCAACCCGTGGCGTTCGAGTTCATGTATGGCGGAGATGGTCACGCCGCCGGGCGTGATGACCTGATCCTTCAGGATCGCGGGGTGCAGCCCGGTCTCGCGTACGAGTTTGGCCGCGCCGAGTACGGTCTGCTCTGCCAGCCGGGTGGAGATCTCACGGGAGATGCCCATCTTCAGACCTCCGGCGATGAGCGCTTCAATGATCATGTAGATATAAGCCGGTCCGCTGCCGGAGAGCGCCGTGACCGCGTGCATCTGGTCCTCTTCGACGAAGCACACCACGCCGACGGCGCGAAAGATGCTTTCGACGATCTTGCGATGGGACGCGGTCACTGCGGCGTTCGCCGAGACGGCAGTGGCTCCTTCCTCAACCACGACCGGGATATTCGGCATTGCGCGAAAGACGGGGATGCGCTTGTCTACGGTTTTTTCAATGAGAGAAATGGGGACGGCGGCGGCGAGTGAGATCAGGATCTGGTCGCTGCGGAGCACTCCGCTGATTTTCTCGAGCAGGCGCGGCAACGTCGGCGGCTTCACTGCCACGATCAGGATGTCGGACCATTCGGCCGCTTCCCGGTTGCCGCCGGCGGTCACCGGGATCGAATACTTCTCGGAGACCTCACGGGCGCGGCCGGCGGTACGGACGGTGGCCACCACGTGCTTGCGGT
>DATIFQ010000062.1:0-5010 GCA_035455185.1 Bryobacteraceae bacterium
ATCCTCGAATACGCAGTCTCCAACATGGCCGTAGCCGTGGGCTTTTCAGCCTATCTCAACGACTTCCTCGAAAGCATGCTCGGCTTTCAGTTGCCCAAACAGCTCTCCGCTCCGATGATCTCGGGCGGGCAGTTCACTGGAAGCTGGTTCAACCTTCCGGCACTGTTGGTGCTGCTGGCGCTCACCTGGATCCTCGTGCGCGGGGTGCGAGAAAGCGCCGAAACGAACAACGTCATGGTGCTGGTGAAGGTGGGCGCGATCTTGATTTTCGTGATCGGCGCGGCCCGCGCCATCGAGCCCGGGAACTGGCGGCCGTTCATGCCAAATGGGTTTCAGGGCGTGATGACGGGCGCTGCCATCGTTTTTTTCACCTATATAGGCTTCGATTCGGTCTCCACCGCCGCTGAAGAGTGCAAGAGGCCGCAGCGCGACCTGCCGTTCGGCATCATCGCCACATTGATCGTTTGCACGCTGCTCTACGCCGCGGTAGCGCTCGTGCTTACCGGTATCGCCGACTACAAGACGCTCGCGAACGCGGCTCCGGTGGCCAACGCGCTCAAGGCGATCGGCTTCGAGAACATTCGGCGTTGGGTCAGCGTCGGCGCGCTGATGGGGATGGTGTCTTCGTTGCTCGTATTCCAGTACGGCCAAGCGCGGGTGTGGTTCGCCATGTCCCGTGACGGGCTGCTGCCGCCAGCGTTTTCGAGGGTGCATCCGGTTCACCAGACGCCGTACATCAGCACCTGGGTCGCCGGACTTGCGGTGGGACTTCCGGCAGGCGTCTGGGACATTGGCACGTTCGCCGACCTGGCGAACATCGGCACCCTGTTCGCCTTCGTGCTCGTATCGGCTGGTGTGATCGTACTGCGCCGCCGCCAACCGGAACGCCCGCGCAGCTTTCGGGTGCCGCTGGTGCCCTGGTTGCCGATGTTGTCTATCGCGAGCTGTTTCGTGCTGATGCTTAGCCTGCCGCTCGAGACGTGGGTACGATTCTTTGTCTGGCTGGTCATCGGGCTGGCCGTGTACTTCGTGTTCGGAAAGAAACATAGTGAGTTGGCCGATCGAACCTGGTAACGCTGTCTGCGGCGGTGTGGCGCTGGTTGTCTGCGTAGTGCTGTGCGCGACGGCCAGGCCGCAGGTGGCCGATCAGCACCACCCGCCTCGTTCGGCCGAGGAGTACGCGAAGGTTTTGGACGCGCCGTCACGCGAGGCGTGGCAGAAGCCGGATGAGGTGGTAAGAGCGCTAGGATTCAAGCCGGGCGAGTCAGTCGCCGACATTGGGGCCGGGACAGGCTACTTTGCCCGCCGGTTCGCGCCGTACGTGGCGAAGGTCTACGCGGTCGACATTGATGACAAGCTGCTTAAGACCGCCGCAGAGGGCGCGCCGCCAAACCTGGAGACAGTTCTTGCGACCCCGGCCGACCCGAAACTACCGGAGGCGTCGGTAGACGTCATCTTCTTCTGCAATGTGCTCCACCACATCGAGAATCGCACCGCCTATTACCAGAAGCTTGCACGCGCTCTGAAGCCGGGCGGTCGCATTGTGAACATCGATTTTTTCAAGAAGCCTCTGCCAGTCGGCCCTCCGGTCGGCATGAAGTTGTCCGAGGACGAGGTCGTCGCCGAATTCAAGGCCGCCGGCTTCAGCCTTGTCAAGACACACTCGTTCCTGCCGTATCAATACTTCCAGGTCTTTTCGCGCGCGGATAGATCAAGCCGATTTCCAGCTTCTTTTCGCGTGGCCATCAGCGCGCCAGACAGCCGGCATCTGGTAAACTTGAAGTACGATTGATCGTCCAGCCTAGCTTGGCCGCGATAAGTCCAGGCTCGTAAAGCCGCTTTCAATCCGAAGGGAGACCGCGTGAAAAACATCTCTGCGGGCGATCTCGATTCCGGCCGCCACAAAGTTCCACACTTGCGGCCCGTTGTGTCGCTCCGGGACATCGGGACCTTCTCATCCGACGGGAGAAAAGGGCTGTGACGGGAACGATCGTTGAGCTGGAGCCCACAACTCGCAGCGGAGTTATCCGTTCCGAGGATGGGTCTCGCGTGGTGTTCCGTGGACCCGCGATTGGCGGCGAGTTCGATACGCTGTCGGTAGGGGGGCGAGTCCGATTCGATTACGACCGGACGTGGTCCGAGGTGACAGCCGTCCACGTTCTGGTGGAGACGATTCTTCCGGATGCGCCGCTGGATCTCCGTTACATGGGATTCGACCAGGCTAAGGACGTCCGCCGATACAGGTTCGACGCCATCCTGGGGGGCAAACTCAAGCGGCGTTTCGTTGTTGTGGCTGACATGGCGCTGTTCCGGAAGCATCATATCGCCGTCCAGGACGGGCCAACCCTGTGCCTGCACAAGCTGATGTCGGGTCTGGAGACCGCTCCTGAATCCAGCTGCTACGAACTCGGAAACGACGATCTGCTCGCGCATGCGGAGGCCCGGGCCACCGCCGCTTCGCGCAAGCCCAGGCCCAAAGGGCTGACCGGGCGAGCCCGGAACGGGGCAGCCTCTCACAGTCCGTGGGGCCGGCCACCGGAATCACGGTGAACCGTGTTCAAGACGAACGACGCGCCGCGAGTGAGGCTTGATTGCGGCGAGGAAAGGAGAGTGGATGGGAACTCGTTCGCATACTACATACAAGAAGCGCCAGAAAGAACTGGCAAGGCAGGACAAGCAGCGCGAGAAAGCCGCCAGACGGGCGCAGCGCAAATTGGAGAAGCAGACTATCGGATCCGACCACGAAGAAGGCATAGAGCCAGTAGCGGTCGCTGATGTCGAACAAGGGGAAGAATTGAGATGAAAGAAAAAGGAACAGTGAAGTGGTTTAACGCCGCGAAGGGCTATGGCTTCATTCAGAGAGAGAACGGAGAAGATGTGTTTGTTCATTTCTCCGCGATTGAGGCGAGTGGATATCGCTCGCTCGACGAGGGTGCCGCGGTTGAGTTCGTCGTGAAGAAGGGCCCCAAAGGCCTTCAGGCGGAGAGTGTAGCGCTTCTGTAGCTGCTAGCGAACCACGGCCGGCTGGGCAAAAGTGCCCGGGCGGTACAGAAGACAAAAGAAACCACGGATAGGAAAAACGGGGCCAGGCAGCACCGTCCACGCGGAAATCATGCCTCGGACAACGCTGCCAGGCTCCGTTCTTTCGATTTCATCGATGGGCCCAGCCCGCCGTCACCGGCTTGCGGGGCCTTCCTTGAATTCGGCGGCGAAGTTTCCCTCGATCGTGTTACTCGCCAGCTTCACTTCCCCTGCGCCGGCCACCTTGTAGACAGCGTACCGCTGCGCGCGCCCCTCGGTGCGGCTGTCGGAGATCCGGTTGTTTTCGATCACGATGTCGCCGGCTTTTGGTTCAATCAGGAAACCATAGCCCTGCTTGACCGTGCCGTTGTCGGCGATCAGGTTGTTGCGAAACGTGTTCCGGTGGCCGGCGTTCTTAACCGTCTCGTTCCGGAAATAGACGCCGCAGACGCCGTTTCGTCGCACAGTATTGTTCGTGAAGACGTTGTCGGTGTCCTTGTGGCCGATCGAGATGCCGTAATGTCCGTTGTCCTCGATGATGTTGCCGGAGAACTCGCCGTTCCGGACGCGCCAGCATAGGAAAAGCCCGATGTCCCCGTTGTGGTGAAGCTTGCATCCCTTGACCGTTGCACGCGGGCTGCCCGTCCCGGGATGCACACCGAATCCGGTATTCCCGTACGCCTCAGAGTCGATGACCTGAATTCCGTCGGTGATCTGGAAGGAGATGCCGTCGCCGTTGTAATTCCTCGCCACACAGTTCCGGACGGTGGAGTTCTTTGAACGGTACAGGTAGATTGCGCCGCCGCGGCAGCCGTCGATCCGGGCATTCTCGTCCTTGTTCCCATCCACGATCAGGTCTTCCAGGACGACGTTCTCGCCTTCAATCACGGCGAGGATCGGGAAAGTGTTTTGGATCCGCGCGTGATGTGGCTCGAGGCTATAGTCGCGGAGCGTCATTGGTTCGATCCGCAGCAGGTTGCCCTCGATCGCCTTGACAGCGGTGACGCTGACGTCCCAGCCGCTGTTCTGCTGGTCGTCGAGGACGGTAATCCCCATTCCGGGGCGGAACTTCTCCGGCTCCGCCACGAGAAGTTGCGACTCGCCGTAGTCGCCATCTTCGGCGAGCGCGCTCTGGACTCCTTTGCCTTTTTGCAAGATGGTCTGGCCCTTGGTGCCGCGTACCGTGACACCGGTAGGAATGAATACGCTGTTTTCCATCGTGTACGTGCCCGGGCCGATGGACAGGGCGTCTCCTGGGCGCAGCATGTCCGCGGCTTTCTGCAAGGCCACGTTGTCAGAGCCGGTAACGTCCGCCGCGCCGGATTGCGCCACGGTTACGGTACGAGGCCCGGCCTTCGTGGCTGTCCGGCAGCCGGTCAGGTTCGCCAGAACGAGCGCCAATGCGGCGCAGGGGATCGCAAGGGTTCTCCGCTTCATACGCCGCACATTTTACAACGAATGGCCCTTCCACAAAGACACACGCCGATTCGATACACTCGACGCGGAGGCTTCTTTTTTCGTGCACTTGCGACTTTCAGCCATACTGGGCGCGTTGATCCTGACCGGGATGCCGGCGGTACCCCGGCAGATTTCCATCATTCCGCAGCCGGCCACGGTGACCGGGATGGAAGGAGAGTTCATCCTGAAGCCCGGCACCGTGGTGGTGACGGACAATGCGTCGGCGGCGGTCGCCCGGCGCTTCACGGCCGACATCGCAGCCGCCACCGGCTACAAGCTGAGGATTGCCGAAGCCGGCCAGGCGCGGGACAACAGCATCACGCTGGGGATCGATGACTCGCTCGGCAAACTTGGCGCCGAGGGCTATCAGCTGGAAGTCACCTCTAAGCGCGTGACGGTTCGCGCCCCGAAGCCCGCCGGCGTTTTCTACGGGGCTCAGTCGATTCGCCAGTTGCTTCCTCCCGCCGTTTACGGAAAAGCTTCCAGCGGCGTGACCTGGAGCATGCCGTGCGTCCGGATCGAGGATTATCC
>DATIFQ010000063.1:0-2084 GCA_035455185.1 Bryobacteraceae bacterium
AACGATGTCTCGGATGATTCTCCGCCCGTCTTTGGAGCGAGGTCAATCTCGCCTTGCGTGCATCCATGCGAAGCCCCGCCCGGCGGGTATTTGGCCGGCGGGGGACGGCGCTAAGTCCTAATTACCCGGACAAATACTGAACGGGTTCGAGTCCCAGGCGGCCAACCACTTCCCACCACTTGCCACCGGCGGACTGACTGAGAAGGATGGCCGGAAACGGGAGCTGGCGGTAGGGAGGGGCGCTCTATCGTTCGACGGCGCGCGCGGCGAGCCGATTCTGCCGGATACGTTCGAGCTCGACACGACTGTAGCGCAACCGCCGTTCTCTCGGCCGCGTCAGAAGTGCTTTGCGATATTCGAATCGTCGGCGGAAAGTTTCCACCGGCTCGCCCATGAACGCCGCCGCTTCCGCCACCCCGAGCACTTCATCGGAGGGCTCGGGGGATAGCGCACTCTGAAAGGCGCGGCCGAGTGCCTCCTCAAGTTCTGCAAGTTCCCGGAGCAGCTCGGCCCGGCGGGTGAAGAGACGCGCGAATTCAGCCACGGCGTCGGCCGGCACCCGATTCAATCAGCGGCCACAGCGTTCCATGACACGCGAGTTGATCTCGAAGCTCGACGGGGGATTCTCCGGCAGGCCGAGGGAATGGAGCTCCTCATGGATGATCGAAGCCGCCGCGAATCCGGGATCGTTCATCTGTACGCGTTGAAACTGGCCGCAAACCTGGATGACCCGATCTCCGGGGTTCGTCCCCGCCAGACTGCGGCTGCGCATGCAGTACTGCTGATCGGAGCTGTTTCGGAAGATCAGCCATCGGAGATAGCCCGCGGCGGTTTCTTTCCGCGCGTCCAGGTTCTCCTGGATCGTGCGGCCCGAGGCGTCGCGAAAGTCGGAGAAGACCAGCTGACATTCACGGTTTTCGAGCTTGCGCCTGGCATCTTTGACCGCGCTGTTGACCGCCGTGGTCATTCCTGAATCGAAGCGCCCGTGGACGAAGATCTTCCAATCCTGCGCCTCCGAGTCGGCGGGCTGTCCGCGAAGCTGACTCACATCGGCCAGAATGAAGATCGCCAGGAAGGCCTCGAACCGGAGAGCTCTGCGGGTCGTATCGCGTTCGAACATGAGCGGCTCCTTTCGGAGCGCCCCGCCGCTCCTGGAAGCGGCGTGTTGGCGCGATACCTAGGATTAGGATTGGGAAGGCGGCGGTCTCTATGAGTGGGTCCGGATTTCGTTCGCTTTTTGTCGGTGAGAAATCCTGCGGCTCGATTTTGGCGACTGCAGCAAATCGGAGGCGAATCCCGGCAAAATCCGCGCGAGCAACGCCTCATTCGCCGCGGCTGCGAATCTGGCAGCAGGCGATAGAGACAGGGTGGAGTCGATCGGTGATGGAACGGGCCGTGTCGACCCGTTCCGCACGTCTCGGTTACTTCAGCGGCTTCAAATAGTGTTTGATGACGAATCGGCCGACCTGCGTGCCGAGCCGCACGCCAGCCGTGCAGCCGCTGCGGAAGTGGATTCCGGCGAACACGCGGGCATCGGCCGACTCGGACGCTGCCTCGGAAAGTGAATCAAAGTGACGCGTGATCGCCTTGGGCGGCAGCGCAGTCAGAGGCGACGGCAGCGGGACTGCGCCCGCGTTGTGCGTCCGGACGAAGGCGATGTCGTCGGTGCCGAAGAACCGCCGCAACACCTCCGTGTGCGCGCCGCTGACCGTCGGCAGGGCGCAGGGATAGTCCGGATACGGCGGGGTGACCAGGAACGGACGCCAGCCCGGGTCGCTCATCGTGTCCGGATTGCCATCGTCGGCCCAACGGATGGCGGTGACCGGCCGCCAGAACTTGTACGTGTACTTGTTTTTCTGATTGGCGATGTGTCCGTCCGTCTCGGCCATGTTCAACAAGGCGAACAGGCGCGCGTTCTCCCACAGATCGAGGCCGCGGCCGGCGACGATGACGCGCGTGGTCAGGTTCCAGTTGGAACCGCCGCCCGGCCAGAACCGGGCGATGTCGCTCTCTTCGGAGTCGGGTGCGGCGCCGCGTACCAGTGCATCACCGACCTGTTTGACCTCGTTGTACTCGCGCGCATA